>JBDSTA010000350.1:0-11524 GCA_039928475.1 Gemmatimonadaceae bacterium
GGTGCGCGACATCATCAAGGCGTACGCGGAGGACGGAGACTAGACCGTGACCCGGCTCGTGCACGTTGCTGCGGAAGGAGTTCGGCTGCCGGTCTCACTGGCGCGCGTGGAGCGTACGGCGCTCGCCGTGCTGCGCGCGGAGCGCGTGCGCGATGCCGAGCTCTCCGTGACATTCGTGTCGGACCGGCGCATGGCGTCGCTCAACTGGGAGCACCTGCGCCATCGTGGGCCCACCGACGTGATCTCCTTCGAGTTCGCGCCGGTCGGTGCGACGGGCATCGCGGGCGACATCTACGTCGCGCCGGCCGTCGCGCGCCGCAATGCGCTCGCGCATGGCGCACCGATTCGCGAGGAGATGCTGCGCCTCGTCATCCACGGCGTGCTCCATGTCCTCGGCCACGACCATCCCGTCGACGACGAGCGGTACGCCTCGGCGATGTGGCGTCGCCAGGAACGGCTGCTGCGCAGTGCGATGGCGGCGTCGTGAACGGTCCCGCACTTCTCGTCGCTGGTGGCGCGATCGTCCTCGCGACGCTCGCCGCCGCTGCCGACGGTGCGTTGCTCGGGGGCGACCCCGACCCCGAACCAGCTTCGAGCGGCGGCGCACAGCTTCGTCGCGGCGAGCTGGCGCACCGCGCCCTCGCGCTCACGCGGGTGCTGGCGCACCTCATCACGGGTGCGGCCGTCGCGCGCGTGCTCGGCATCCAGCGCGGCGATGGCTTCGTCGGCGCCGCACTCGCATTCCTGTCGGCGCTCGCCGTCGTCATCGTCGTCGAGGGTATCGGTCGCTCGCTCGGCTTCGCCACTGCGCCGCGGTTCATCATCGTGCTCGCGCCCATCGTGCGCGTGCTCCAGCTGCTGCTCGCGCCGGTGCTGCGCCTCGGCGTCGCGCTCGACGCGCTGTTCGAGCGACTGTTGCCTAAGCCGACCATCGCGGAGCGCACCGAGCAGCGCGAGGAGGCCACCGAGCAGTTCCGGCAGGTCGTTGCCGCCGAGGCGGATGTCTCGCGCGACGAGGAGGCGATCCTCCGAGGTGTCTTCTCCCTCGGTGACACCACCGTGCGCGAGGTCATGGTGCCGCGCGTGGACATTGTCGGCATCGACAACACCACGCCGTGGAGCGAGGCCGTGGACCGCGTGCGGAGCAGCGAACACGCGCGGTTCCCGGTATACGACGATACGCTCGACAACGTGCTCGGCATCCTCTACGCGAAGGACCTGCTGCCCTTCGTGATCGACGACGACGAGCCGATGCGCGGCTGGCAGACACTCGTGCGGCCTGCGTCCTTCATCCCGACGTCGAAGCCCATCGACGTCCAGCTGCGCGACTTCAAGACGAGCCGAACACACATCGCGATCGTGAGTGACGAGTTCGGCGGGACGGCCGGCATCGTCACCATCGAGGACGTGCTCGAGGAGATCGTCGGAGAGATCCACGACGAGTACGACGTCGAGGATCCGGAGGTGGAGCAGGAGGACGGCACGCGCTTCTGGGTGACGGGCCGCCTCACCCTCGACGAGCTGAGCGAACTGCTCGGCCAGAACTTCGTGCAGGACGACGTGACGACGGTCGGCGGCTTGGTGTACGAGACGTTCGGCCGCGTGCCGAAGGCCGGCGAGACGGTGCTCATCGGCGCCTACAAGCTCGTGGTCGAGCGGGTGCGTGGGCGGCGCATCGAACGCGTGTACTTCCAGAAGGTCGGTCCCGTGGAGCCGGGCGAGGACGACGAATGAGCACGCCCGACCTTCTCCTCGCGCTGTCCGTCGTCACCGTCGCTGCGCTCACCGCGGGCGGCATGGCGATGCGCTCGGTGAGCCGCATCTGGTTGCGCCACTGGGTGGAGCAGCAACTGCGCGGAGCGCGGGCGGCTCATGCGTACCTCGAGCGTCCACACCGGCTCATCATCGCCGCGAGCGCGTGCGTCGCGCTGATCCTCGTGCTCAGTGGCGAGCTGCTGGCGAGCGACCACGCCACGAGTCTCGCCGACCTCGCCATCGCCATGACGCTGTTCGCGGCCGCGGTCATTGTCCTCGGCCAGCTGCTGCCGCGCGCCATCGCGCGCCGGTTCGCGCCGGGCGTGGCGTCGCTGCTGTCGCCACTGCTCGAGGCCGCCGCGCTGATCGCGTCGCCTGTCGTCGCGGCAGGGCGAATCGCGAGCCGTCCCTTCGAGCGCCGGACGCCTGACGGCCATGACGCCGAGCGCCACACGATCCAGGACCTGCTGCGTGAGGGCGAGCTGGAGGGCGTGGGTGAGCGCGAGGAGCTCGAGATTATCACCGGCGTGATGGAGTTTGGTGACAAGACCGTTGGCGAGGTGATGATTGCACGCGAGGAGATCTTCGCCATCGGCAAGGACGCCAGCGCGCGCGAGATCGCTGAGGAAGTCGCGACGTCCGCGTTCAGTCGCGTTCCCGTCTACGACGGCACGCTCGATCGCGTCGTCGGGATGATTCACGCCTTCGACGTGCTCAAGCTCCGTGGGGAACGTGTGCCGATGTTGCGCCCTGTCGGGATGACGCCGACGACAACGCAGTGCAGCGAGCTGCTGTTCCGCATGCTGCGCAAGCGCACGCATCTCGCCATCGTGCAGGACGTCGACGGACACACCGTCGGCCTCGTGACACTCGAAGACCTGCTCGAGGAGCTCGTTGGCGACATCCGCGACGAGCACGACGAGCCGGCACAGACTTCCGCTTCCTGACCTTGTCCATGCACGACCGCCTGCTCGAAGATTTCAATGCGGGGAAGAAGGCTGCCCTCGCTCGTGCCATCAGCATCGTCGAGAATCATCGCGCGGGCTTCGACGACCTGTTGGCCACGCTGCATCCGAGGCTCGGGCGCGCGCGGCGCATCGGCGTCACCGGTCCACCGGGAGCGGGAAAAAGCACGCTGACTACCTCGCTCACGCGCGTCTTCCGCGCGCAGGGGCTCACGGTCGGCATCATCGCCGTGGACCCGACGTCGCCCTTCACAGGCGGCGCGCTGCTCGGCGACCGGATCCGCATGGAAGAAGTCGCGCTCGATTCCGGCGTGTACATCCGCTCGCTCGCGACGCGCGGTTCCCTTGGCGGCCTGTCCGCGGCCACCCGCGAGAGCTGCGACGTGCTCGACGCCTTCGGCATCGATCGGATCCTCATCGAGACGGTCGGGGTCGGGCAGAGCGAGCTCGACGTCGCGCGCATGGCGGACACGAGTCTCGTGGTCCTCGTGCCCGAATCTGGCGACTCCATCCAGACGCTCAAGGCCGGCCTCATGGAGATCGCCGACGTGTTCGTGGTGAACAAGGCGGACCGGCCTGGCGGCGACCGGTTGCGCAACGAGATCGAGGTGATGCTCGGCATGCGCAGCGGCGCGACGATGCGCAACGTGCCCGCCCATCACGGCGTGGATCTCTCACAGAACAACATCCGCAAGCAGGTGCGCGAAGCGGCCGCGCAGGAAGACGCCCTTCGCTGGATGCCGCCGGTGCTGCGCACCGTGGCCATGAAGGACGAAGGCATCGCGGAGCTCGTCGACGCGCTCGACCGTCACTTCAAGTACCTCGAAGCGAGTGGCACGCTCCGCGAACGGCGTCGAGCTCGGCTGCGCGAGCGCGTGGTGGAAGTTGCCGAGGACAAGCTGCGCCGCCGGCTGTGGACTGACCCCGATACGAACCGATGGCTCGAGGAACGTCTGCCCGAGCTCGAGACGGGAGCGGCGACGCCATTCGCGATCGCTGACGAACTACTCTCCCGGAGCGCGCACTTGCTCACCACGCGCTGAGTATCGCGGCCTCCCCGAGCCGCTCACCTGGCCGCCCGGCCAACTCCGTCGGCTCGAAGACGATGCTGAAGGTCGAACCGCTCCCGACCGCGCTCGTCACGGTGATCTCGAATCCGAGCAGACGAGCGAGCGACCGGCTGATCGTGAGTCCGAGCCCCGTGCCCCCGAATTCGCGCGACGTCGTGTTGTCGGCCTGACGAAACGCCTGGAAGATCGATTCGAGGCGGTCTTCGGGAATGCCAATGCCCGTGTCGATGACGTCGAGGCGAATTGGCCGGCCAGTCGCCGGGTCGACGGCGAGTACAATGCGCACGTCGCGCTCGGAGCTGAACTTCAGCGCGTTGCCGACGAGGTTGACGAGAATCTGCCGCAGCCTGGCGCGATCGGTTTCGATCAGGCATTCCCCCAGGGGGCACTCGGCGAACAGCCGCACCTTGGATTCGCCCGCCTGCGACGCCAACCCGGCAATCGTTTCGCGCACGAGGTCCGCGACGGACACCGGCGTAATTTCCAGCTCCAGGTGCCCGGACTCCACCTTCGACAGATCGAGGACGCTGTTGATCAATACCAGCAAGTGGCGTCCATTGGCCTGAATGCGGTCCACTTGCGTGAGCTCGCGGGCGGCGAGGTGCCCGCCCTTGTTCTTGAGCAGGATGTCGGCGAAGCCGATCACGGAATTGAGGGGTGTTCGCAGCTCGTGGCTCATGTTTGCGAGGAACTCACTCTTGGCGAGGTTCGCTGCTTCGGCCAACTCACGGGCCTGGCGGTGCATCTCCTTCTCGACGGTAAGCTCGGCGGTGCGGTCGGCAACTCGCAGCTCGAGCGTGTGCTCCGAGTCGACCTGCGCCGTGATATCCTGGATCGTGCCCACCAACCGCACTGGGCGGCCCGTACCGTCTTTCTCGACCCTGCCGCGTGATTCGAAGACACCATCCTGTCCGCTGGGCACGTAGTAACGCGCGCGAAATGCCACGTCCTTACCGGTGGCCAGGCACGCCCGAATCACCTGCTGCGCGTGTGCGCGGTCGTCTGGGTGCATGCGGCCCATGAACCCTTCGAATGAGTAATCCACATTGCCTGGCGTGTAGCCGAGCTGGCGCGAGGTCTCGTCCGTCCATCCCACGACGCCGGTATCGATCTCTTGCCACCAACTGCCAACGCGTGCGACTCGCTGCGCCTCGGCAAGCAGCGCTTCACTCTGCAGTAGCTGCGCGTTGGCGCGCCTGAGCTCCGAAACATCGCGCGCGACCGCAGAGACCCCGGTGATGTGTCCCTCCAGGTCACGCAGCGGAAACATGCTGAGGCTCACGTGCACCAGCGAGTCATCCTTTCGCCTGCGCTCGGCTTCCATCTCGGTGATCAGCTGGCCGCGCTTCAGAAGGTCGATGAGTATCCTGGATGACGTGCTCCCATTCGGATTCAGCAGCGAGATGTGCTTGCCGAGTATCTCGTTCGCCGTGTAGCCGAACAGCGCCTCTGCCGCCGGATTCCAGCTCGTGAAGAGACCGTCCAACCCCGCGCTCATTATTGCCTCGGACGACGAGTTCACGATGCCCGCCAGCTGCGCAGACGCGAGCTGCGCGGCACGCCGTGCGGTGATGTCGGTTGCGACGACCAGCACCTGCCGCGCCACGCCGTCGTCGTCGATGATCGGCCGTTTGTGCGACTGCAGCCAGTGCTCACCGCCGGCGACGTCGATGAAAACTTCCTCGGGTACGAACACGTCGGAGAGAGTGTCCATCGCCTCGCGATCTCGGGCGAGCCATCCGGCGATCTTTTCCGCCGGCGCACCGGTTTGCGCCTCTGTGCCCCCGAGCATTTTTTCCGGCGTGGTGCCGTATGCTTCGGCGAAGCTGCGGTTCACCACGGTGAAACGGCCTTCGCGATCCTTGGCGAACACGAAGCTCGGAATGACATCGAGGACGGCGCGAAGCACCTGGTGTGCCGTCACCATCGCGTTGGCCGCACGGTCGGCGTCGAGACGAAACGCCACTTCTCGCGTGAGCGCTGGTGCCTGCGGGAGAAGCGATGCAAGTGCAGAGGGCGCATCATCGAGGACGCGCCGCACCTTGTCCGCGAGCGTGTCCGGGCTGAATGGCTTCTGGAGAAACGGCGTCCCTTCGATGCTGATGACGCGGCGGATGGCTTCATCCGCATAGCCCGACATGTACAGTGCGCGGATCGACGGTCGCAGCTCGAGCAACCGCTCCAGGAGCGGCGGCCCGTCGGACTCCGGCATGATGACATCGCTGAGCAGCAGGTGGATCGGACCCGTGAACTCGGCTGCCAACTGGGCGGCCACCTTCGGATTTTCCGCCTGGAGCACGTGGTAGCCGAGGCGCTCCAGGGTGACGCGCGCCAACCGTCCCACTCCGGCATCGTCCTCGACGAGCAGGATCGTCTCCGTCGGGGAAGCAATGATCTCCCGCCTGTGGCGTGGAGGGGCGTGCTCCCTCGGCAGAGTAACCACTGCGGAGGCTGGCGTAAGCGGGAGAAGGATGCTGAATGTGGTGCCGTGCCCTGGCGAAGTGCGGAGCGAGATGTCCCCGCCGCTCTGCTTCACGATCCCGTACACCGTCGCCAGACCGAGGCCCGTTCCCTTGCCCACCTCCTTGGTGGTGAAGAACGGCTCGAAGATGCGACCACTGACGTCGCTGCTCATGCCCGCGCCTGTGTCCGTCACTGTGAGCATGACGTACTCGCCCGGGGTGATGGGCAGTTGCTGCTGGGGGTAGTCCTCGTCCAGGGTGACGTTCGAGGTCGCGATGGTCATCTTCCCGCCATTCGCCATGGCGTCGGAGGCGTTGACCGCGAGATTGACGAGAATCTGCTCGACCTGCGTCGGATCGATGGTGATCAGCGCCTCGCGCGCGTCGAGCGCAAGCGTCAGCTCGACGTTCTCGATGATCAGGAGCCGCAGCATCGGCTCGATGCCGACGATCAGATCGTTCACGTCGAGAATCGCCGGCTGCAGGATCTGCTTCCGGCTGAAGGCAAGGAGCTGCCGCGTGAGGCCCGCCGCCCGCGTACCCGCTTTCTTGATCTCGAGGAGATCGGCGCGCGCGGGATCTTCCACGTCCAGTTCCATCAAGCGCAGCTCACTGAAGCCGAGAATGACGGTGAGCACATTGTTGAAGTCGTGCGCGACGCCGCCCGCGAGCTGCCCGACCGCCTCGAGCTTCTGCGACTGGCGCAGTTGCTCCTCCAGCACCTTTCGCTCGTCGATATCCATGGCGACGCCGAGGAGGCGGCTCGGCTTGCCATCCGCATCGTACACGGCCCGCGCGCGCACCTGGAGCCAGTGGGCGCTGCCATTCGGCCAGACCGCGCGGAACTCGACGGCGTATTCTCGCTCTCCCGCGATCGCGCGCTCCACTGATTCCTCGGCGACGCGCCGATCGTTGGGGTGGATCAGCCGAAAGAACCCCTCTGTCCGCCTCGGCGCCTCCGCCGGCGTAAGACCGAAGAGCGGAGCCATGGAGTCCGACCATGACATCCGCCCGCTCGGAAATTCGACCTCCCATATTCCCATGCGTGCCGCGGTCAACGCGAAGGTGGTGCGTTCCTCGTTTTCGCGAAGGGCGTGCTCGCGCTCTTGTAGCGCACGCTCCGCCTGCATGCGGGTGCGCCGCGTGTCCGCTTCGCGCATGGCGCGCTGCACGGCTGGCGCAAGGCGATCAAGGCGACCCTTGAGCAGGTAATCCGTGGCACCCAGCTGCAGGCACTTGACCGCCTCTTCTTCTCCGACCGTGCCCGAGATCAGGATCACGGGAACGTCCGGCTGGACGACCTGTGCGCGCTTCAGTGCGGCGAAGCCGTCATACCCCGGCAGGTTGTAGTCCGAGATGATGAGGTCGAAATGCTCCTGCGCCAGCGCGTCCTCGAAGCTGTCCTTGGTGTTCGTCAGGCGGATATCGCATGCGACGCCGTCCGTCTCGAGCCGGTCGCGCACGAGCTCCGCGTCGCGGGGCCGGTCCTCGAGGTGCAGGATGCGGAGTGGTCGAGTCATGTCGTGCTCCCGACCGTCATGGCGTGGTCTCGGGCGGCGCGGCGTCGGCCGAGCGCAGGGCACTCGGCACCTCGTTGACGATGGCCCAGAAGGCGCCCACCTGTTTCACGGCCTCGACGAAGTCCTGGAACTTCATGGGCTTCACGACATAGGCGTTCACGCCCAGCTCGTAGCTTGCCACCAGGTCCTTTTCCTGCCGCGACGACGTCATCATGACGACGGGAATGGAGCGCAGCATCTCGTCACCCTTGATCTGCCGGAGCACCTCGAGGCCGTCCACCTTCGGGAGCTTGAGATCGAGCAGCAGCAACGCCGGCTGTCCAGCGGTCCGGTCGGCGAACTCTCCCCGCCGGTAGAGGTAGTCCAGCGCTTCCGCGCCGTCCCAGACGTGGACCACGTCGTTCGCGAGTTGATTGGCGCTGAGGGCATCGAGCATCAGCTCCGCATCGCGAGTGCTGTCCTCCACGAGGAGAATGCGCTTCAGGGGGTTCATGCGAGCTCCTGGTGTGGGGTGTCCGGTGCGGACGCTGCGAACGCCAGCGTGAAGAACATTGCCGTCCCCTCGTTGATGATGCTTTCCGCCCACACTCGCCCTCCGTGCCGGCCAATGATGCGCCGGACCGTTGCGAGGCCGATCCCCGTCCCCTCGTACTCGTCCGCACGGTGCAGGCGCTGGAACACGCCGAACAGCTTGTGCGCGTACTGCATGTCGAATCCCACCCCGTTGTCGCGGACGAACAGGATGGCGCGTCCGAGCTCACTGCCGGCAGTGCCGATCTCGATGGTCGCCGTGCTGCGGCCACGGCTGTACTTGAGCGCATTGTCCACGAGGTTCGACAGCACCTGTCGCACGAGTGATTCGTCGCCGAGGACGCGCGGCAGCGGCGCGATCCTCCATTCGATCGTCCGGTCCTTCGTCGCCATCTCCAGTCCGCGGATCACATCGTGCAGCAGGGCATCGAGGTCGATGGTTGACGTTGCGAGGTCGGACCGCCCGAGCTGCGAAAATGCCAGCAGGTCATCGATCAACTCCCCCATCTCCATGCTGGCGTCGGTGATGGTCTGGAGATAGCGCGTGGCCTTGTCGGACAGCTGGCCCTGCGTTGCGCCGCGCAGCATCTCGACGTACCCGTGAATGTGCCGCAGGGGCGCGCGCAGGTCGTGTGACACCGAATAGCTGAACGCCTCCAGCTCCTGATTGACGATGCCGAGGTCCTGGGCGTGCGTCGCGTCGCGCTGACGCTGGATCTCACTCGCTTGAAGGGTGCGCTCGACGCGCCGCACCTCTGTCATGTCACGCGCGGAGGCGAACACGCCTTGCAGGCTTCGGTTGCGCGCATGGAACGTGGTGGCGTTGTACGACACTTCCGTGAGCGTGCCATCCCGAGCGCGGGCAGTGAGTGTGTAATTGGTCACCTTGCCCTCGGCCAGCACCTGCGCGATGCCGGCGTCAGCCCGCGCCGCATCGACGAAGCAGGAGTTGAAGGGCGCGCCGATCAACTCGTCTCGCGTGCAACCCGTCAGCGTTTCCGTCTGCTTGTTGACGTCGGTGATGATGCCCCGCGGATCCGTGGTCATCAGCGCGTCGATGTTCGACTCGATCAGCGACCTGGTGTAGAACTGCTGGTCGCGCAGGCGCTGGTCCAGCACCAGGCGCTCCGCCTCCTCCTCACCACGCGTCGTGTTGTCGGTGCCGATGAGCAAGTAGCCGATGATGGCGTCATGCGGATCACGCAACGCCGTGACCGAGATCATGGCCGGAAAGCGACTGCCGTCCTTGCGGGTCTTGGTGAGCTCGTAGATATCCTCGATACCCCGGGCGGCCTTGTACACCAGCGCGTCAAAGCCAGGCGGGATCGCGACCTCGAACTCGACGCTCAGGGCATGGGCACGCGCGATTAGCTCCTCCGGGTCGTGGAACGCGGCCGCCGTTATGGTGTTTATGACCTCGGTTGCCGAGTAGCCGAGCATGCGCTCGGCGCCGACGTTGAAAATCTGGATCACACCCGCCGCGTCGGTCGCAATGCACGAAAAGCTCGCGCTCTCGAAGATGGCCCGCTGCAGCGCGCTGGCCTTGTAAAGGGCCTGCTCCGCCTCCCGTCGTGCCGTGTTGTCGGTACCGATCAGCAGGTAGCCAATAATGCTGCCGACGGCATCGCGCAGCGCCGTGACCGATACCACCGCCGACAAGCGCTTACCGTCCTTGCGGATGTACGTGAGCTCGTAGATGTCCTCGATGCCGCGTGATGCCTTGAAGACCAGTGCCTCGAAGCCAGGCCGTAGCGTGACGCCGAGCTCGGCGCTCAATACCCGGGCACGCGAGATCAATTCGTCGGGATCGGAGATGTCCGCCGGCGTGATGCGGTTCGTCACCTCCTCCGCCGTGTAGCCGAGCATGCGCTCGGCGCCGACGTTGAAGATCTGAATCACGCCGTCCGCGTCCGTCGCGATGCTCGAGAAGTTGGCGCTATTGAAGATTGCGCTCTGGAGCGCTCCCGCCTTCAGCAGGAGGTCGTTGGGAGACGACGCGGTTGCGACGTCTTCCATGTCCGGTGCGGACTGCATGAGTCCACTCCATCAGTCCGAGGGAGCAGGCATCGAAAGATGGGAACTCTCACGATCCATCGACGAGCCGCTCTAAGCGCCCCCCGCAGGGGTCTACCTCAAGTATAGGCCTGCCGTCGCCAATACGTGAGCCGCGGTGCCCGGACGGGCCTTCTCCACGACTCCCCACGCCCGGCGCGCGCTGGGCACCTTGGCTATCTTTGGTCCAGGGCGGACCCTTCGACGTGGATCCCAATGACATCGATACGAGAGCTGTCGGACACGATCAGCGAGCAGCAGGCCGAGCTCGAGCGGCTTCGCGAGGAGCTCGCCGCCTGGCGCCACGGCTACGACAAGGGTGCCAAGCGCGACATCGCCTTCACCAACTCCGCGAAGGAGGTCGAGCCCCTCTATACAGCGCTCGACGTCAGCGATGAGACCGCCTCGTGGCGAGAGGTGCCGGGTGCATATCCCTACACGCGCGGCATCCATCCCACCGGCTATCGGGGCAAGCTGTGGACGATGCGGCAGTTCGCCGGCTTCGGCAGCGCCACGGATACGAACGAGCGCTTCAAGTTCCTGCTCGCGCATGGACAGACGGGGCTCTCCACGGCATTCGACTTTCCCACGCTGATGGGCTACGACTCCGACCACGCGCGGTCGGAGGGAGAGGTGGGCAAGACGGGTGTGGCGATCTCGAGCCTCGCCGACATGGAAGTCCTCTTCGCCGGTATTCCCCTCGACGAAGTCTCCACGTCGATGACGATCAACGGGCCGGCGATCATCCTGTGGGCCTTCTACATCGCCGCCGCCGAGAAGCAGGGTGTGCCGAGCGAGAAGCTGCGCGGGACGATCCAGAACGACATCCTGAAGGAGTACATGGCGCAGCACGCGTGGTGCTTCCCCATTCAGCCTGCGATGCGCCTCATCGTCGACTGCTTCGAGTGGGGTGCGACGCACGCGCCGCAGTGGAACACGGTGTCCATCTCCGGCTACCACATCCGCGAGGCCGGCGCCACGGCCGCACAGGAGCTCGCCTTCACCCTCGCCGACGGCTTCAGCTACATCGAGCACGGCATCGCGCGTGGCCTCGACGTCGACGACTTCGCGCCGCGCCTCTCGTTCTTCTGGGACATCCACAACGACTTCTTCGAGGAGATCGCCAAGCTGCGCGCCGCGCGTCGCATCTGGGCGCGGCACCTCAAGGA
>JBDSTA010000351.1:0-2510 GCA_039928475.1 Gemmatimonadaceae bacterium
CGGCGGAGCCACGTCCCTGGCAGAGGATGCCCTTGCGCCGCGCGAAGCGCATGATGTCCCACACGATGAGGAAGTAGCCGGCGAGGCCGAGCTTCCCGATGAGCGCGAGCTCATGGGCGAGCTGCGCGTCGTGACCGGGCCCGCGCCGCACCGTGTTGGGCGTTCCCCAGCGCTCGTGCGCGCCCTGCTCGACGAGCCGGCCGAGATACTCGTCGGCGTCGACGCCCGGCGGCAGCATGAACTCGGGGAGCGTGGGCTCGAGCTGCTCGAGGCGAAAGCTGCAGCGCTCGGCGATCGCGAGCGTGGCGCGGATGCCGTCCGGAGCATGACGCCAGCGTCGCGCGACCTGCGCGGCACCCTTGAGGTACCACTCGCCATTGGGCCGGAGTCGCGTGCCCATCTCGTCGAGCGTGCGCTTGTGGCGGAGCGACGCGAGGACGTCGTGCACCATGCGATCGCGTGCGCGCGCGTAATGCACGTCGTTGGTGACGACCCACGGGATGTCGAGCGCGCGCGCCGTCTCGATGAGGCGGGCGGACGTCTCGCGCTCCTCGGGCAGCCCGTGATCCCAGCACTCGATGGCGACGCGGCGATCGAAGATGTCGAGCAGCGTTGCCGTCGCCTCGCACGCGGCATCGAGCTCGCCGGCGGCGGCGAGCGTGGGAATCCAGCCGCGCGGACAGCCCGTGAGCGCGAACAATCCGTTCGCGTGCGACGCAAGCTGGTCGAGCGTGACGCATGGTGATCCGCGTGGCGCGTCGCGGCGGCCGAGTGTCACGAGGGTGGAGAGGTTGCCGTAGCCCTCGCGCGTCTCGGCGAGGAGTGGGAGGTGCGTGATGAGTGGCTCGTCGTCGCCGTCACCGCCGATGGCCACGGTGATCTCGGCGCCGATGATCGCGTTGAGCTCCGCCTCGTGCGCGGCCGAGGCGAAGCGCACGGAGCCTCCGAGCTCGTCATGGTCGGTGATGGCGAGTGCGGCGAGTCCCAGCTCCTTCGCGCGCGCGACCAGGACTTCGGGAAGCGCGGCGCCGTCGAGCAGGGAGAAGCACGAGTGACAGTGGAGCTCAGCGTACTGCATGCTCGGCGCGGCCGAATGTACTTTTCAGCGGGGAATTGGTGGCACCCTCGTTGATGGGAGGCTGTATGATCGACGACATGGGAATCTTCCGCACCACACTGGCCATCGCAGCGCTTGGTTCACCTGACGATCGGCGCGAGTTGCACGATGTGCTCGTGGACACAGGCAGCGAGTACAACTGGATCCCGGTGGGTATGCTGCTGGAGCTTGGCGTCTCTCCTGTGCGTATCGACAGGTTCGAGACCGCAGATGGGCGAGTGCTCGAGCGTGAAGTTGGTTTCGCGATGCTATATGCGAGCGGACGGTCCTCTGCGGCCGCAGTCGTCTTCGCGCAGGAAGGTGACATGGTGCTGCTTGGCGCCCACGGCCTCGAGGGCATGAACCTTCGCGTGGACCTCGTGCGTCGTGAGCTCGTACCGGCTGGCCCTGTTCCCGTTGCCGTGGCAGCGTAGGCCTTCAATCCGCCCACGCCTGTACGCGCCAGGCGTCGTCGGAGCGATCGAGGAACACGACCATCTCGCCCATGCCGCTCTCGCAGCGCCAGTAGTCGCGACGATAGCCGTCGTCCCACCAGTCACCGGAGAGGCGCTCGGGGCCGAGCGCGCGCGTGACGGGAATGCGCTGCCCGCGCCAGGTGATGGTGCGTGGCACCTCGCCGTCGCAGAGGACGTCGATGTTCTCGGGAGGATCCAGTGAGCGGCGCGCTGTCGTTGCCGCCGGTGCAGGTGGCTCGCTGACAACGAGACGCAGCCCTTGAGGGCTGCGCGTCTGACAGTCCGACAGCCCGACAGTCTGACAGTCACGGCGTTGAACGACAGGAGAAACGGAAGGGTGAGTCTTTCGACTGTCGGACTGTCGGACTGTCGGACTGTCGGACTGCATTCCCACCCAGACACCGGCCTTCTCCGGCCGATGCGTGTCCTGCGCCGTCGCGCGCACGATGGCGCCCGTGCCGAGCTCCGCGCGCAGCCGCTCGAGCGCCGCGTCGGCGGCGCCGAGGTCGCGCCACGATGTCGTGAGCAGGTCGCCCTGCTCGCCGGAGAGTGGTGCGACCGCGGCAATCTCCACGCGCACCGCGATCACCGGTGCGTCGAGCGACCAGCCGTCGAGCAGCGCGCGGCAGCGTTCGAAGAGCGGCACCACGCGGGCGAGCGGACGCGCGGTGCGCGCTTCACGCGTCACCGTGTGCGCCGGTGCGTTCGGCATCGCGCCACGCGCGTCGTCGAGCGTGAGCGTGATGGCCACGGCCGCGATGGCGCATCCATGTGCGATCATGTCCTGCACGAGCCGGTCGAGCGCCGCGCGCACGAGGAAGAGCACGGGCTCCATCGTCGCCGCGGGGGTCGCGAGCTCCACCTCCACCGCGGGACGCGTCTCCACGCGCGCAAGCACGGGACGCCGCGGATCGTCGGCGCGCGCGAGCCGCCACGCG
>JBDSTA010000352.1:0-5127 GCA_039928475.1 Gemmatimonadaceae bacterium
TCGGGCTCGTGGCGATCACGCAGGTCGTCTCGTGGGTGGCGCTCACGGTGGGCATGCTCGTCTACCTCGCGCCCATCATGTTCAAGGGGAAGATGGCGGAGCAGGCCACGGCGAGTGCGGCCAGCGCACGCGGCCTGCCGAGCGACATGATCACCTCGGCACTTCCATCGCCGGGCACGGCGCTGGTGATCCTCGGTTTCTTCGTGCTCGGCTTCATCTTCTACGCATCGCTGTTCGCGGCGGTGGGCGCGATGGTGAGCAGCCAGGAAGACGTGCAGCAGGCATCGATGCCGGTGATGCTGATGCTGATTTCGTCCGTCGTATTCATGAGCCCGATCCTGACGAACCCGGGCAGCACCATCGCGCGCATCATGTCGCTCATTCCGTTTTCGGCGCCGATCCTGATGCCGCTGCGAATGTCGCTGATACCGGTGCCCTGGTGGGAGCTGGCACTCTCACTTGGCGGCGTGGCGCTCGCCGGCCTGGCCGCCACGTGGCTGTCGGCGCGGATCTATCGCGTGGGCCTGCTCATGTACGGCAAGCGCCCGACATTCTCGGAGCTGGCGCGCTGGGTGAAGTCCGCGGGCTGAGCCCCCTTAGTGCACGTCGGTACCCGCGAGCGCCGCAGCACCTGCTGCGGCGCTCGTGCCATGGCTCACCGGCGCGTGAGCATGTCCGTGCGGTGCGAGCACCCTGTCGCGAATGCGCAGGAACGGTAGCTCCACCGCGTAGAACGTCACTGCGGCGACGACCATCGACGTCAGGGTGCCGGCCAGCAGGCCGGTGAAGAACCACACCGGCTCGCTCGCTCCACCGTCCCGCAGCGTGGTGACCACCCACACGGTCACCGAGGGCAGCACGAAGAAGTGGTTGAGGTACATGCCGTACGAGAGGCGCGAGATCGGATAGAAGATCCTCGCCGAGGCGATCCGGTTGGCGATCCCCCGGTCGAGCATCAGCCACACGGTGAGCGAGCCGAAGATCAGCGCCAGCGCCGTGAAGCCGAACAGGCGATTGTTGAACGTGCGAAGCGCGAGCCCGAGCGCGCTGGCGCCCACGAACAGGCCGAAGAGGATCCGGTTGCGCCGTGGCGATCCCTCCGCGGAGAACCACTGCGGCCGCACCACGGACGCATAGGCGATGGCGAGCCCCGCGATGAGCGATTCGCAATGCAGGTGGAACGCGAAGTACATCGCGTCCGCCAGCTCATGGCCAGTCACGCCGCGTGCCGTGAGGCTCACCAGTGTCATCCACCGGAAGGAGAGCACGAGGAGCAGCGCGCCGCCGAGCCCCCACGCATACCTGGACGGCCGTTTCACTGCACGCGTCGCGAGCAGCAGTAACGGCACGAGGATGTAGAACTGCTCCTCGGTGGAGAGCGACCAACCCCGGTCGAATCCCGACGGGAAGTAGTTGGAGACGAACGCGACGTCCGACCACCGCGGATGCAGGATCCCGAACAGCTTGTAGAAGGCCAGCGTCACGTAGTACAGTGGCCAGATACGGAAGCCGCGCCGCAGGAAGAAATTCCTGAAGCGAACCGTGCCCGTGGTGAGGCGCTCCTTCCAGAGCTGCCGCCCGATGAGCAGGCCGCTGAGGATGAAGAACAGGTCCACGCCCGACCAGCCGAAGTGGAAGAACGGCAGCGAGTGGAAGCGCGACTGGCTGACCACGGGAATCACCCGCGTGCCGATGCCCTCCACGTAGTGCGAGCAGACGACGAGCAGCACCGCCGTTGCGCGCAGTGCATCAAGCGCCGGAATCTGCCCCGGGGGGCGAGTCCAGAGTTCGGTCAAGGCACCCTGTCGCCTTGCCGGTGCCGTCGTTGCCGTCATCCTTCCGGTGGTCGGGGATCCGTCTCGTCGTGCGGCGCCTGGCCGCGATCGCTATCGCGAAATCTGCGGACGGACGGACGCGTCGGTAGGGCAGACGACGCAGTGGCGTCGCCTGCAACTCCTGCCCGACTCAGTCCCGGTGCGCTGGCTCGTTCAGTCGGCGCGCGGCGCGCCCACGCCCGCGGCATCACCCGGCGCGGAGGTCGCGTAGTTCACGCGCGGCGCGGTGGAGGTCGTGACCGGTGCGCCGATGGCGCGCTTCACGTCCGATGCGAGCGACTCGATCTTGCTCTCCACCGCAGCGTGGAAGCCCTGCATCACCTGCGCGACCAGGTCGTCGAGCACGCCCCCGATGCGTCCGGTCGCGCCGCGCGTGGCGACCGCCGTCGCCGCCGCGGCCTTCACGTCGGCGCGCGAGCCGCTGAGGATCACCCCGGCGCCGACCGCCAGCGCGATCGCCGGCCAGGGATTCTCCTTCACGATCTGCGTCACTTTCATCTTCTGCTCGAGCTCCGACAGCGTGTCGGAGATCCGTGAGCGCGTCAGCTCGATGTCCTTCCGGACGTCAGCGGGTGTTTCAGCCATTCCCTGTCCTCCTTGAGCGTCGCGACCGTCTCATGCGGTGCGAGCGCGGCGGGCGAGAGCGCATTGCGCCCCCGCATGACGAGCCAGGCAGCAATGCTCCCGGCGATGAGCGCGACGACGAGCGCCGCGAGCCAGTACAGGTCCCGCGGCAGCCACTGGTCCCCGATCAACAGGATCACGCCCGTGAACGCCGCGAGGGTGCCGAGCAGCAGCAGCACCGCACCCATGGCGACGAACGCGGTTCCTCGCCCGGCCGCACCGGCGACGGCGCCAACCTCGAGACGCGCGAGGCGAACCTCTCCGCGCACGAGCTCGGCGCTGCCTTCGACGAGGTCACGAAGCAGCGCGCCGAGTCCTCGCCCGGCGTCACTCCTGATGTCGGGGACCGCCACCCGACTATCTCCGGAACGCCTTGCCGAGCAGGTATCCGACGCCGACGGCGATGGCGAGCGAGCGGCCCGGATGCTCCTTGATCTGCTTCTCGATGCCGGACTTGAGGCCGTCGATGTCGGCGTCGCGGATCCAGTCGGCCGCGCCCTGCATGCCACCCGCGATCTGGTTGCTGGTCTGCGCGAGGCGATTGTCCTCGGCGATCATGTCCGCGGTGCCACCCGTCGCAGCGGCGCCGGCGAGCTGGCCGCCACCCGATCCCTGCTGCCGCAGTCGCTCGGCACCCGACTCGAGCGCGTTGGCGATGGTGTTCTTCAGGTTACCGGCGCCGTCGCGCACCTGCGAGCCCACGTCGGCGAGCTTGTCGCCCGCGGTGCCCGCGGCGTCACGCGCGCGATCGGCGAGGCCGCCCGTGTCCGCGGTGGATTCCCGCGAGAAGCTCGCGTCGGAATTGCCCATGCCCGGCGTACCACTGACGTTGCTGAATGTGTCGTTCGCGTTGCGCTCCATATCCCTCTCCGGCGGTTAAGTCGTTGAGGCGATAATGAATGCAGAGGCCATGCCCGTGGCTCGCGCGATCCGGCCGCGGCACCCGGAGGCGCCGCGGTCACGGCACGACGCGCCAGCGACGAGCGATCAGCAGTACTTCGCGAACGCGCCCTTCAGGTCATCCGCGATCGCGTCCGCGTTCCGGCCCTCGATCTGGAAGCGCTCCATCATGTACACGAGCTTGCCATCCTTCAGCAGCGCGATGGACGGGGAGCTCGGTGCATAACCCGTGAGGTACCGGCGCGCCTGCGCCGTCGCCTCGGTGTCCTGCCCCGCGAACACCGTCGTCAACTGGTCCGGCTTCACCGCGCCGCCCAGCGCCTCGGCGATGGCCGGCCGCGCGTTGCGCGCCGCGCATCCGCACATCGAGTTGACCACGAGCAGCGTCGTGCCCTGCGCGTCCTTCAGCTTCGCGTCCACGTCGGCCGCCGTCTTGAGCTCCTCAACGCCGAGGCGCGTGAGTTCCTGCCGCATGGGCGTGATGAATCGTTCGTCGTACATCGCTCTTGTCTCCGTCTGCTGAAAAATGAAGGGCGCCGAGGCGCCGCCTACTCCCGCACCAGCGCGAGGATGGCGGCCTGCGGCACCACGAGGTAGCGCTCGTTCTCGAAGGTGATCTCCACCGACGCCTTGCGAAAAAACAGTGCGTAGTCGCCACGACGCGCCTGCATCGGGACGAATCGCGTCTCGCCGCGCGCCTGCTCCTTCCACGGCTCCTCACCCGCCGCCGCGTCGAAACTCGGCATCGGCGTGCCCGGACCCGTCTCCATGATCGTGCCGCCCTGCACCGCCTGGCTGTCCACCGCGGTGGATGGCAGGTAGAGGCCCACATGCGTGCGCTCCTCCCCCTCCTCCACCTTCACCAGGACGCGGTCCCCGACGACGATCAGTTCCTTGTCATTGCGAATCATCCCCGAATATATCCGGGCGGGCCGGGAAGGTGCCCGAATCCCGATCCGGCTTGTTGACCGCAGGGGATGGTGCTTCGTCTATATTTCGACCCTGTCCCTCCCATTTCGACGGAAGCGCGGTCTCGCAGGAGAGGCCCGCGCACGCCATCGGCTTCACCCGATTCCCAGATGAAAGAGAAAGTTCTCGCTCGTATTGCCGACCGCAGTGCCACCGTCGGCGTCATTGGTCTCGGCTATGTGGGACTCCCGCTCGCCGTCGAGTTCGCGCGCGCCGGGTTCAAGGTCATCGGTTTCGACGTCAGCCAGCGCGTCTGCGACCTGCTGAACCGCGGTGAGTCGCACATCCAGGATGTGCCCGCGCACGAAGTCGCCGAGTTCGTGAAGAAAGGCCTCCTCCGCTCGACGACCGACGCGAAGGAGCTCGCCGGCGCCGACGCGCTGTCCATCGCCGTTCCCACGCCGCTCGGCAAGACGCACGATCCCGACATGAGCTACGTGCAGGCCGCCGCGGCGACCGTCGCGGAGGTCGCGCATCCGGGCCTGCTCGTCGTGCTCGAGAGCACGACGTATCCGGGCACCACGCGCGAGGTCATCCTCCCGCTGCTCAACGCGGCCGGCTACACGGTGGGCGAGGACATCTTCCTCGCGTTCAGTCCCGAGCGCGTCGATCCGGGCAACCCGGTCTACAACACGCGCAACACGCCCAAGGTCGTCGGCGGCATCACGCCGCACTGCACCGAGCTCGCCACGGCGCTCTACCAGTCGTGCATCGAGACGATCGTGCCGGTGAGCTCCACCGAGGCGGCCGAGCTCGTGAAGCTGCTCGAGAACACCTTCCGCTCGGTGAACATCGGCAT
>JBDSTA010000353.1:0-3632 GCA_039928475.1 Gemmatimonadaceae bacterium
GCCTCGCGCAGAGCCAGCTCGACCAGATCGTCGTCACGGCATCGCGGCGTGCGGAGCGCGCGCAGGAGTCGCCGTCGTCAGTCTCGGTGGTGGGAAGCAGCGAGATCGAGACGCGGCCGGCGAGCACGCTCAGCGATCACCTCGCCGCGTCGCCGGGCGTGGACGTGGCGCAGACGGGCATGACGACGGCGAACGTAGTCGTGCGTGGATTCAACGCGGCGTTCAACCAGGGCATTCGCTCTCTCACGGACTATCGCACGAATGCGTATCCCGGCCTCGAGGTGAGCAGGTTCGGCGGCATTCCCGTGGCGAGCGAGGACATCGACCGCATCGAGGTGGTGCTCGGCCCCGCGGCGGCACTGTACGGGCCGAACACGGCGAACGGCGTGATCCAGGTGCTGACGAAGAGCCCGCTCACGTCCACCGGCAACGTCGTGTCGGTGGGTGGCGGGGACCGCGGCGCCAGGCTCGGGTCGTTCCGCACCGCCCATCGCATCGGTGAGAACTTCGGCGTCAAGCTGTCGGGCAGCAGGTTTCGCGGCTCGGAGTGGCAATTCACGGATACGGCAGAGGCGCGGCTGCGCGCTGCGGCGCAGGTGCAGCTCGAGACCTTCAACGCGAGCCAGCGGGTACTCGGGCGCACCGACCAGCAGATCGCCGACAGTATCGCGCACAATCCTGCGCTCTCCGCGCTCGGCCGCGTGGGCATTCGTCCGGGTGACGTGGGGCGCTGGGGGCTCGACCTGCGTGCCGACTGGCGCGCGACCTCCGACTTCACCGTCGTCTTCCAGACCGGCATGACGAGCACGAGCAGCACCGACATCACGGGCACCGGCGCAGCGACGAGTGACGGCTTCACGAGCACGTACTACCAGCTGCGCGGGTACTCCGGCCGGCTGTTCGCGCAGGCGTACATGATCCAGTCGGGCTCCGGCGGCACGTACACCACGCGCACCGGCGACCTCACGATCGATCACTCGAAGGTGTTCGTGGCGCAGCTCCAGCATGGGCTCGCGCTGTTCGGCGGACGGCAGGACTTCACCTACGGCGCGGACGTCATCCACACGCTCCCCGTCTCCGAGGGAACGACGTACGGCTCGAACGAGGACCACGACAACATCACGCAGGGCGGTGCGTACGCGCAGTCCGAGACGCGCCTCACGCCGCGGCTTCGCCTGGTGCTCGGCGGGCGGGCCGACTACAACTCCGCGCTGAAGGAAGGGACGTTCTCGCCGCGCGTCGCGTTCGTGTACGAGCCCACGCACAACCACAACTTCCGCGCGACGTACAACCGCGCCTTCCAGTCGCCGGCGGCCGTCGCGCTCTTCCTCGACCGGCTGAGCAGCCGCTCGGGCCCGTACATCGTCGAGGCACTCGGCAACGGCAACACCGGCTTCAACTTTCGCCTGCCCACCGGCGAGCTCGCGCTACGCTCGCCCTTCAACGGCACGCCGAACTCGCGCGTCGCGTACGACAAGGCGGCCGTCTCACGGTACGCCATCAACTTCCTGGCGGCCACCGGGCAGATCACCGCAACGGAGGCAGGCGCACTGCTCGCGGCCAACCCGAACTTCACGGTGTTCGGCCGCAATGCGCAGACGGGACGCTCAGGGGTGTTCGATCCCGCGAGCGTTGCGGACATCCCGCGGCTCACGAACGAGATCTCGAATGCGTTCGAGCTCGGGTACAAGGGCCTCGTCGGCGAGCGGCTGCAGCTTGGCGTCGACCTCTGGCAGCTGAACCGGCGCAACTTCATGTCGCAGCTGTACGCGCCCGCACCGTTGCTGCTCGTGAGCGGGACGGATCTCGCGACGTTCCTCACGGCCAACGGCATCCCCGCCGCGCGCGCCGCCGCACTGGCGACGAGTGCGGCGAGCGTGCCGATGGGAGCCGTTGCCGCGGCGCAGACGGACATCTACACCAGCGGGGTGCCCATCCTCATCACGCTGAAGAACTACGCCGAGGTGGACATTCGCGGCGCGGACCTGAGCGCGCACTACTCGGCCGGCGTGCTGCGCGTGCGCGGTACCGCATCGTTCGTGAGCGACAACTACTTCGACTTCGGCGCCGCGGAGCAGCCCATCGCGCTCAATGCGCCGACGAAGAAGGCGTCGCTTGCCGTGGGCTACGAGTCCGCGGACGTGATGGCCGAGGCACGGGTGCGGTACACGGGCGGCTTCCCGGTCTACTCCGGCGTGTACACGGGCAATGCGTGCGTCGTCCCCGCGGCGCAGGCGGTGGGTGCGTGCGTCGAGCCTGCGACGCTGCTGGACTTCGCGGGCAGTGCGCCGCTTGGCAGGCGTGGCACGTCCGTGCAGCTGAGCGTGACGAACGTCCTCGACAAGCGGCACCAGGGATTCGTCGACGTGCCGGCAGTTGGCCGGATGGCGCTGCTTCAGGTACGGCAGGAGTTCTAGCCCCGCCTGTGTCGGGGCTTATGTTAACGAGCCTTCACCGAACAGCGTGTCAGAACCATACAGCCAACTTTCAGCGCTCGCGGCGGGCCTGCGCGAGCGCTATGACGTACTCCGGGAAGTCGGTCGCGGCGGCATGGCGACCGTCTACCTCGGGCGCGACCTGCGCCACGAGCGCAGCGTCGCGCTGAAAGTGATGCATCCCGAGCTTGCGGCGTCCGTGGGCGCGGAGCGCTTCCAGCGCGAGATCCGCATCAGCGCGTCGCTGACGCATCCGCACATCCTGCCGCTGCACGACTCGGGCGAGGTGGACGGCATGCTGTACTACGTGATGCCGTACATCGAGGGCGAGTCGCTGCGCAACATGCTCGACCGCGAGCGCCAGCTGTCGCTCGACTCGGCGGTGACGCTCATGCGCGAGATCCTCGATGCGCTCGGGTACGCGCACGCGCAGGGGTTCGTGCACCGCGACGTGAAGCCGGAGAACATCCTCATCAGCGGCGGGCATGCGCTCGTGAGCGACTTCGGCATCGCGCGCGTCGCCGGCATCGTGACGACCACGGGCATCACGCAGAGCGGCCTCGCCGTGGGCTCGCCGGTGTACATGAGTCCAGAGCAGGGCGCCGCGGAACCGCATCTCGACGGACGCAGCGACTTGTACAGCGCAGCGTGCGTGCTCTTCGAGATGCTCGTGGGCGCGCCACCGTTCACGGGCGCGAGCGCGCTGCGCCTGCTCGCGCGGCACGCCATCGACCCGGTGCCGAGCGTGACGGACGTGCGCAGCGATGTAGGTGCGGCGATCGACGCCGTGATCGCGCGGGCCATGGAGAAGGATCCCGAGGACCGGTATCCGAGCTCGCGCGCGTTCCGCATCGCGCTCGATGCCGCGACCGCCACGGTTCCCGCCCAGAACGGCGCGCGGACATCGCCGCCCCAGTACACCTCCACGTCGGCGACGCAGGAGCGTGCGAGCCTGTCGTCGGGGTCGGTTGCCGTGCTGCCGTTCGCCGACAAGAGCGTCACGCAGGACCAGGAATTCCTCTGCGACGGCATCGCGGACGAAGTGCGCTCGGCACTCGCGCGACTTCCGTCGCTCAAGGTTGCGGCGCGCTCGGCGTCCCTGCCCTACCGGAATCGCACCGTTGCGCCGGCGGACCTGGGGCGCGAGCTCAACGTGGGCAGCGTGCTCGAAGGCACGGTGCAGCGCATGGGCGACCG
>JBDSTA010000354.1:0-5414 GCA_039928475.1 Gemmatimonadaceae bacterium
CGTGACTTCATGGCCCGCGTGATCGCGGGCGGCGCGGGCGTGCTGGTCGCGCGCGAGGCGTGGGCGCAGACGGCGAGCACGCCCGCGCCCGCGCAGGGCACTACGTCGAACCTGTTCGACATGAACCAGGACGCGGCGAAGACGGTGCGTCGTCCGCCGAAGCCTGGCGCAGCGCCGTCGATGACGGATGCGGATCGCGACCATCTCGAGACCGAGATCCGCTGCCAGTGCGGGTGCACGCTCGACGTCTACATCTGCCGCACCACGGACTTCTCCTGCCAGGTGTCGCCGGCAATGCATCGAGACATCATCTCGCTCGTGGAAGGCGGCTACTCCGCGCAGGAGATCCTCGACTCGTTCGTGAACACGTACGGCGAGAAGGCGTTGATGGCGCCGAAGCGCGAGGGCTTCAACCTCGCGGGGTATCTCGTGCCCTTTGCCGCGCTCGGCATCGGATCCGTGTTGTTGACGGTGATGCTCCAGCGCATGCGCAATCGTTCGCGGCGCATGGCCGTCGTGTCGACTGGCTCGGCGCCGGTGGTGCAGGGGACCGATGACGAGATGGCGAAGCTCCAGGCTGCCATCCGGCGGGACGAATAGTGCTCGAGCTCGGAATCGGGACGCTTCTCGCCATCGGCGCGTTGGCATTCGTGCTGTATCCGCTGTTCGTCGCCCCGCGCGCGCGAGCGCGTGTCGCGACGGTGTCGCCGGCAGGTGGCGACCAGGAAGCCGTTGTCGCCCTGCGGGAGATCGAGTTCGACCGTGAGACCGGCAAGCTGTCGGACTCCGACTATGCAGAGCTCAAGACGCGTTACACGGAGCGCGCACTGGCTGCCATGCGCGCGGCGGGCGGGCAGGGCGGCGACGTGGACGCCGTGGAGGCCGCCGTCGCGGCCTATCGCTCGCGACTCAAGGACTGCGGGCGCTGCGGGCCGCGGCCCGAGCCGGATGCGATCTACTGCTCCAACTGCGGAAGCTTCCTGCCCGGCGCCTGCGGTTCGTGTGGCGCGCCGGTCGGCGAGGCGGGCGCCGCGTTCTGTGCTTCTTGCGGACGGGCGTTAGCCGCATAAGCTCTGCGCTCTATGCGCATCGCCACAATCTTCGTTGCATCGATGTTCGCGGTGTGCTCGGCGCGTGCGCAGGGTACCACCGCGACCCTGGCCGGCGTCGTCCGCGATACGCTCGGCAATCCGCTGCGCGAGGTGCAGGTCTCCATCCAGGAGATCAACCGCACGACCGCGAGCGATTCGTCCGGCGCGTTCCTGCTCAAGGACGTGAAGGCGGGTTCGTACGAGGTGTCGATCCGCCGCATCGGGTTCATCATGGTGCAGTTCCGCTGGACGGCGAAGGCCACCGAGCGTGTCGAGACGGCGATTGCCATGCGGCCGCTCCCGCACACGCTGGATGCCGTCGTCGTGTATGCGAACGAGGGCAAGGAGATGAAGTCGAAGTCACTGGTGCGCGGCACCGTGCTCGACTCGGCGGGCTTTCCGGTGGCGGGGGCGGAGGTGCAGCTCATCGGTACCGGGCGGGCAACCGTCACGGACGACAACGGCGCGTTCATCTTCAGGCACGTGCGCGCCGGGGAGATGATGGTTCGCGCGCGCCTGCTCGGCTACTCGCCTGCGGCGACGCGGCTCAAGCTGGGCGAAGACGATCAGCGCGACCTGTTCCTTCGCATGGGCAACCTCGCGCAGATGCTCGACGAGGTGCTCGTGCGCGAGCAGAGCGGCTTCGGCCGGATGGCCGAAGCGTTGAAGGACTACGACCAGCGCGAGCGGT
The DNA here is from genome assembly GCA_039928475.1 of Gemmatimonadaceae bacterium. Classification (GTDB taxonomy): domain Bacteria; phylum Gemmatimonadota; class Gemmatimonadetes; order Gemmatimonadales; family Gemmatimonadaceae; genus AG11. The sequence goes on from JBDSTA010000354.1 coordinate 1,783, forward strand.
TCCGTGGCTCGACATCGTCCGTCGTCCTCGGCCCCGAGCGACTGAGAGAGCTCGGCTCCACGGGCCTCGACCTGCTGGCGCGCCGATTCCCGGGAAGCTTTCAGCGCGGGCCAACCGAGATCATCGCCGGCAACGCCACCCCGATCACGCATGGCGGAAAACTCATCGAGGGCGACGCCTGCATCCTGGAGAACGGCTACCGCCCCCTCTCGCGCCCGCTGCGCATATACGCTGCGAGTGATCTCGACATGGTGGAGTTCTATCCGGCTCCGCCGCCCGAGGGCGATCCGACGAATACGGTGCTCTGGCGCTTTACGGGAGTTCCGGGTTGCGATGGAACTCCCGGGAGGCATCCGCCTTACTTCGTCGTCTGGCTCAAGGGCGCGAAGTAGTCAGCGCTCCACCGCTTCGAGCCTGCGCTTCGCGATGCCGATCGGGATGATCGTCGCCGCCACACACAGCACAGCCGCCAGCCCGAACCCGATCACCATCTCCGTGGGATCCTTCGGCGTCCCGTAGAACTTCGACGACAGGTATCCATAGACGGGCCGCGCCTCGAGCACCACCACGCCCGAGATCAGGCCGATCGACGCGATCATGAACACCAGGCCCCCGAATGACGTCGGGATCTGCGCCGCGTTCTCCGTCTCGAACTGCGGGAACAGCGTGCCGAAGCCGAGCGCCATGCCGCACAGCGCGAACGTCATGAGCGTCATCGTCATCACCGACACGGCGAACATGAAGTCGCTCACCTGGAGGAGTGCGTTCGTCACGCCCACGATCCCGAGTGCCAGGATGAGCAGGGGCAGCGTGCCGACCCAGAACTTCGCCCAGAGAAGGTCCTTCACGGGCATCGGGCTGGACTTGAGCAGCCACAGCGTCCGTCCTTCCAGCGACACGGACGGGAAGATGAACCGCGCAGCGACCGACGCCAGCACGAAGCCGGCGAGGATCAGGTTCAGGAACGGGATGACATTCACGAGGAAGAACGTGATCCCTTCGCCGCGCAGCGGCAGGTACTTGATGTTGAACACGTACACGACCACGAGCACGGCGAGCAGGATGAGCTGCGACCATTGCGTGGTGTCGCGGAAGAACAGGCGCAGCTCCTTGAGCATCAGCTCGCGACGCAGGATGCCCATCGGCTTGAACATCCGGTAGACGAAGTCCTTCGTCTTGCTGCTCTTCACCCAGCGCTGCGCGCTCTCCTGCGCCTTGCTGAAGCCGTCCGCGTAGAGGGTGCGATGCAGCATCGCTCCGAGCACGAACGCCGCCGCAGCGGTGCTCCACAGCAGGTAGATGGGGAGATAGTCGGGACGATTGTTCAGCCACCCAAGCACCGCGCGCTGCACCCATTCACTTGGCAGGAACGGCGACGTCGGCGTGCGCAGGATCGTGACGAACTCCACGAGCGAGCGGAATCCCTCCGGCCGCGCGAGTCGCTCCGGGCGCACGATGCGGAACAGCAGCACGATGCCACCCGCCGCGAGCACGGCGATGACGCTCAGGATGTCGCGCGTTCGCCGCGCGGGGAAGATGTTCACCAGCAGCAGTGTCACCGCGCTCCCCACCACCGCGGGCACGAGCAGGAACGGGATGAAGACGACGATCACCAGGATCGGGAACACCGGCCCACCGTGATACGCGACGCCGAACGCCGCGAACATCGGCACGGCCATCAGCACCACCATCCAGCTCGACGCCACGGCCGTCTCGAGCAGCTTCGCGCCGTAGAGCTTGAGCCAGTCCACCGGCGCCGCGACGAGCAGGTCGAGATCCTTCGCGAGGAAGAAGCTCGACAGCGCCGTGATGATGTTCGACAACAGCAGGATCGAGAAGAAGCCGATCAGGATGATGCCGAGCAGCTTGCCCGCGAGGAACGGCCCGAGGTCGGGCACGCTCCGGAAGTACACGAGGAGCTTGTAGAGCACCGCATAGATGAACAGCCAGAACAGCAGCCCGATGCCACCGAGGATGGTCAGGCGCGCACCGCGCCCGCGCTCGTTCGCCATCGTGCGGGAGCGGGCGGTGAGCCACTTCGGCAGCAGGATCCACGAGAGCGACGGATCCGGACGGGCCTGTAGTAGCTCCGCCTCAGGCATCCAGTACCTCGACGAGCTCGCGCGCCGCGTTCTCGCCCGTGAGCCTGAGGAAGATCTGTTCGAGTCCGCTCGAGTTGCCCGCGCCCTCCGCTTCCGCGCGCAGCTCGGCCATCGTCCCCGACGCGCGAATGGTGCCCTTCGCGATGATCGCCACGCGATCGCAAAGTGTCTCCGCCACCTCGAGCGTGTGCGTGCTCATCATGATCGTGTGCCCGCGGCGCGTGTACTCGCGGAACAGGTCCTTGAGGATCTTCGCGGCCTTGGGGTCGAGACCCACCATCGGCTCGTCGACGACGATCACCTCCGGCCGGTGCACGAATGCGCTCGAGATGATGAGCTTCTGGCGCATGCCGTGGCTGTAGCTCTCGACGAGCTCGTCGCGCCACTCCTCGAGGTCGAACAGCGCCATGAGCTCGCGCCCACGATGCTCCACCTCGGCGCCTTCCTGGTCATACAGGCCCGCGACGAAACGCAGGAACTCCGCGCCCGTGAGCTTCTCGTAGATGAATGGGCGGTCGGGAATGAAGCCGAGCTTCATCTTCGCGCCGATCGGATCCGACGCGAGGTCGACGCCGGCAATGGAGATCTTCCCGCCCGTCGGCTTGAGGATGCCCGCGATCATGCGCAGCGTCGTCGTCTTGCCGGCCCCGTTCGGACCCAGGAAGCCGAACAGCTCTCCGCGCGGCACCTCGAGGTTGATCGCGTCCACGGCCGTGAAGCTGCCGTAGCGCTTCGTGAGCGTGCGCAGGCTGATCATATCAAGCGAGTGGGAAGGAGCGCGCGTGACTAGCGAGAAGCGAGAACGTCGATCTTGAGCGCTCCCATGAGGCGAAGGAGCTCGGCCTGCTTGCCCAACCCGCCGACAGTGAATCGCAGATGCGACGCATCGGCGGGGAACTGGCCGAACGTTGGATCGACGGCGACGAATCGCTCCAGCCAGATCTCTGGCCAGGCGTGGTAGTAGAACTTGCCGTCGAGGAAGGCGAGACCCGCTGAGATGCGCGCCGGAATTCCGGCTGCGCGTGCGAGCGCGACGTAGAGCTGCGCGTGCTCGTTGCAATCACCGCTGCGCTTCCGCAGCGCCACGAGCGCGCTGGGCACACCAACGGTGATCTTCTTCTCGAGAGAGTCGTACAGCCACTTGTTGATTCGTTCCGCGACGACGCGTGGGTCCTTCTCGTCGCCGCGCAGCCGCGTCGCGAGTGCGACGATCTCCGGACTCTCGACCTCGAGCAACGGCTCGGCGTCGAGGAAGACGCTCATCACGGTGGCCTTGGCGCCATTCGGCAGGACATACATCGCCTTGAGCGCCGCCGGCGCTTCGCGCGTGATGGTCAGCGTGTCGCCGCGCAATTTCTGCCGGTATCCCTTTACGTCAAAGCTCTCGAGATCGACTCCAGTGAGGCGCAGCTTCAACTCCGAGAGATTCTCGCCGACCTTCTTGTTCGCGCTGATCGCCGTAGTCTCATAAATATCGCGATCCGCGGACACCGAGTTCCCACGCTTTCCGGCATCGGCCTTCCAGTTCTC
>JBDSTA010000355.1:0-7414 GCA_039928475.1 Gemmatimonadaceae bacterium
GGACTCGGCATGGCGGCGCTCATCCCGCTCATCGAGTCGGGCTTCGTGGACTGGATCATCTCCACCGGCGCGAACCTCTACCACGACGCCCACTTCGGCCTCGGCCTCTCGATGCATCGCGGCAACGCGCAGGCATCCGACACCGTGCTGCGCGAAGAGGGCATCGTCCGCATCTACGACATCTTCTTCGACTACGACGTCCTGCTCAGCACCGACGCGTTCTTCCGGAAGATCATCCAGGGCCCCGAGTTCCAGCGCGCGATGAGCAGCGCGGAATTCCACGCGCTGTGCGGCAAGTACATCCGCGAGCGCGAGAAGGCGCTCGGCATCGGCAACAAGTCGCTGCTCGGCGTGGCGTACGAGTGCGGCGTCCCGATCTACACGTCGTCACCGGGCGACTCGAGCATCGGCATGAACGTCGCCGCGCTCGCGCTCGAGGGGAACAAGTGCGTCATCGACCCGAACTCCGACGTGAACGAGACCGCCTCCATCGTCCTCGGCGCGAAGCGCGGGGGAGGGAAGAGCGCGATCTTCATCTGCGGCGGCGGCAGCCCGAAGAACTTCGCGCTCCAGACCGAGCCGCAGATCCAGGAAGTGCTCGGCATCGACGAGAAGGGGCATGACTACTTCCTCCAGATCACCGACGCGCGCCCGGACACGGGCGGCCTCTCGGGCGCGACGCCCGCCGAGGCGGTGAGCTGGGGCAAGATCGATCCCGATCGCCTCCCCGATGCGGTGGTGTGCTACATGGACAACACCGTGGCACTGCCGCTCCTCACGGCCTACGTCCACGCGCGCCACAAGCCGCGGAAGCTCAAGCGCCTGCTCGACAAGCGCGAGGCGAACATGAAGACGCTGCGCGCCGAGTTCGCGAAGGCGAACGGTGCCCCGCACGAGCCCTCGCTGACCGACGCCAAGCTCCCCATGCACCGCTAAGATGCCCATCACGGACCTCCTCCTCCCGGAGTACGACCTCGAGATGGGCATCACGCGCACCGTCCTCGAGCGCGTGCCCGACGACAAGGGTGAATGGAAGCCCCACCCGAAGTCATTCTCCATGGCGCACCTCGCTCAGCTCGTCGCGCGCATGCCGAGCTGGGTGCGCGCCGTCACCGACAGGCCCGAGCTCGACCTCTCGAGCGCCGAGAGCGCGATGTCTGCCGGCTACAGCACGGAGAAGACCGCGACGCTGCTCGCCCTGTTCGACAAGAACGTCATCGACGGTCGCGCTGCCATCGCCGCCATGACCGATGAGCGCTTCGGCGAGCAGTGGTCGTTCAAGGCGGGCGGCCACACCATGTTCACGCAGGCCAAGTACCTCGCGCTCCGCACGAGCGTGCTCAATCACCTCGTGCATCACCGCGCGCAGCTCGGCGTGTACCTCCGCCTCGTCGACGAGCCCGTGCCGGGCATGTACGGCCCCACGGCCGACACGAAGCAGGGCTAGACGGCGGACCGCTCGCTGATCACGCTCTTCACGAACGCGCGCTTCGAGTACTCGCCGAAGCTCACATAGCCCACGAAGTCCTCCTTGCCAAGCACGCGCAGCTGGATCTCCCTCTCGTCCACGCCCTGCCCGGCAAGCGTGAGGATGAGGCCCATCGTCTCCTCCATCCAGTCGATCTTCGCCCGGAGCACGTCCGTCGCGTCGAACACCGGGCCTCGATGTGCGTCGAGCAGCAGGCGTGGTGAGAGCGACATCACCGTCCGCAGGCTCCTGAGCACCTGCGACGGCCGTTCGTGCAGGTGCGCCACACGCACCTTCACGCCGATGAACAGGTCTCCGCTCACGACGATGCCGCGCTCCGGATCCCACACCACGACGTGATCCTCGGTGTGTCCTGGCGTCTCCACGATCTCCAGCGGTGCGGGATCGAACGTCGTCATCGGAACCGACAGCCGTGGCGCAGCACCCCACACGAGCTCGCGATACATGCCGATCGCCGGATGCGCGCGCAACGCCGACTCGCAGCGCGAGTGCATGCGCAGCGGCACTCCCGCCATCGCGAGCGCCTGCACGTTGCCCGCGTGGTCCTCGTGCCAGTGCGTCACGATCGCGCCGCGCGGCTCCATGTCGCGCACGAACTGCATCACCTCGTCGCGCACCTTCGGGAACCCCGTGTCGACGAGGACCCCCCGCACCAGGTACGCGCTCACGACGTAGCCCACGCGCCGCCCCCACCATCCGCTCAGCGCGAGGCGCACGACTCCAGGCTCCACCTGCTCGACGAAATTGCTCACACGCCCGACGGGAACATTTGCACTGGGAAGCGGGTCACCTTAGAATGAAACAACGCGGCGCCCGACCCCACAGTCGGGCGTCAACTTTTTTTTGGTGTCCCGCGGTCCAGTGCGCCATGATTGAGGAACTGAAGGTCAAGCTCGGAGAAGAGGTCGAAAAGCTCCAGTTCGAGCTCAACGTCACCCTGCCCGCCGAGATCCGTCGCGCGGTCGAGATGGGCGACCTCCGGGAGAACAGCGAATACAAGGCGGCGCTCGAGCGCCAGCAGTTCGTGCGCGCCCGCCTGAGCCAGCTGCGCGAGCGCCTGAGCAAGCTGTCCTCCATCGACATCACCCAGATCGCCACCGACGCCGTCGGCCTCGGCTCCCACGTCGTCGTGGAGGACGAGAAGACGGGCATGAAGGAGGAGTATGACCTCGTCTTCGGCGACGCGCTGGAGTTCGAGGAGGGCCAGGTCACCATGTCTTCGCCCATCGGCCGCGCGCTGCTCGGCAAGAAGGTCGGTGAGGTCGCGCTGCTCAAGCTGCCCGCGATGCTCCGCCGACTGAAGCTCACTGAGCTCAAGACCATCCACCAGCAGGCCGAACCGGCCAGCTGAGCCTCAGGGATCGATCCTGAACATCCGCGCGGCCTCCGCATCGTATTCGGCGATGACGGAGGCCGCGTCGCGTTGGAGCCACTCCGCCACCATCGGTGCCACGCGCCGGGCCGCGTCCCGCCCGTGGTCACGGGTCTCGAACGCGATGGGCGTGCGACGGATGAGCAGGTCGCCCATGGTGCGCGCCATCTCTCCCTCGACGGCGTAACGAAGCTCCGCGAGGAGGTACGGTCGCTCCGGGGTCACGCGCGCGCCGAGCGCGGGATCGCGCTCGACCAGCGCCGCTACCTCGCGCCAGATGGTGCCGTAGCGCGCGAGCAGGCGCGGCGTACCCTCCGCGCTGGCGAGATCATTGCCGATCATCGCGCCCGGTAGCGGCACCGTATCCGTTCGTGACCGCGTGTGCGGTACGCCGAGCGCCTGCTGGATGCGATCGGTGATCTCGCTGGACATCGCGCGATACGTGGTCAGCTTGCCACCGGTCACGCGAACCAGTCCCGGTGCGGTTTCGGCGATCGCATGTTCGCGCGACGTGCTGCCGGGATCGTCGCGCGTAGCGCCGCTGCCGATGGCGAGCGGCCGCAATCCAGCCCACGCGGACACGACGTCGTCGCGCGTCAGCATCGCAGATGGGAAGTAGTGGTTGGCTGCCGCGAGGAGGTAGGCGACGTCCGTCTCGTTTGCGCGGACGTCATCCGGCGACACCGCGTCGAAGGTGTCGGTGGTCCCGATGATGGTGAAGTCGCCCGACGGCAGCACGAACATCACGCGGCCGTCCTGTGGCGCGATGAGTGTGAGCGCCGATCCGTTGCCAACGCGCATGCGCGGGACGCACACGTGCACGCCCTTGCTGCCGCGCACGCCGGACGCCGCTCCGCTGCGCGCCATCGTCTCGAGCTGGTCGCTCCAGGGGCCCGTCGCGTTCACGACGACGCGCGCGCGCACGTCGGTCAGGGCGCCAGTCTCCCCATCGCGAATCCGCGCGCCGCTCACGCGGCCCCCCTCGCGCAGCAATTCGACGACACCCGCGTGGTTGACCGCGATCGCGCCGGCGTCCACCGCCGCCATCACGTTCGCGAGCGTGAGCCGCGCATCGTCGGTGGATGCGTCGAAGTACAACGCCCCCCCTCGCAAGCCCTCGGTTCGCACGCGTGGCTCGTGACGCAGGATGCCGGACACGCCGAGCCATCGGTGCCTGCCGACGTTGCGGAAGAGCGAGAGCGCATCGTAGAGCGTGAGCCCCGCCGCGAGCTTCCAACGCGGGATGCGCGCCCCGTCGTACACGGGCCAGGTGAACGCGAGCGGATGCACGAGGTGCGCGGCCATGCGCATGAGCGTGCGCCGCTCGCGGCTCGACTCGAACACGAGGTGCAGCTGCCCATGCTCGAGGTATCGCACGCCGCCATGCACGAGCCGCGATGACCGGCTCGACGTCCCGCTCGCGAAGTCGTTCTTCTCCACGAGCGCCACGCGCAACCCGCGCATCGCCGCGTCCCGCGCCGTCCCGGCGCCGGTGATTCCCCCTCCCACCACGAGCACATCGAACGCCCGCTGTCCGAGAGCCGAGAGCGCATCAACACGAAGTAGCATGAATGAATATGTCCGCCGTCGCTCGCTTGCAGCGAGCGAAGCGAACAGTCTCACAGCGCTGGCGCGCAGCGCCGCACGGTCTCACGGCAATGGCGCTCAGCGCCGAGTGGTCTCATTATCTCCGCATGCAACGACGAGACTTCCTCCTCGACCTCGCCCGCTACAGCGCCCTCTGCGCCACCGTCCCCAACATCTGGCGCGTCACCAGCCGCCCGCGCCTCGCCGACGACCCCTTCCTCCTCGGCGTCGCCTCCGGCGATCCCACCCCCACCGGCGGCGTCCTGTGGACGAAGCTCGCCCCGCGGCCCCGTGAGCCCGAAGGCGGCATGGAGGGCCTGCGCGTCGTCGTCACCTGGGAGCTCGCCGACGACGACTCCTTCGCGAAGATCGTGAAGCAGGGCCGCGCCGCGGCCGTGCCGGAGCTCGGCTATTCCGTGCACGTCGACCTCGACGGCCTCGCGCCCGACCGCTGGTACTTCTACCGATTCTCCGCCGCCGGCGCGACCAGCCGCACTGGGCGCTTCCGCACCGCCCCCGCCGCGGGCGCGACGACGCCCCTCCGCTTCGCCGTCGCCTCGTGCCAGCACTACGAGGCGGGACTGTTCACCGCCTACGCACACATGGCGCGCGAGGAGCTCGACCTCGTCACGCACCTCGGCGACTACATCTACGAATACGCCACCGTCCCGAATCGCGTTCGCAGCCACAACAGCTTCGAGTGCCGCTCACTTGACGACTATCGTCGTCGCTACGCGCTCTACAAGAGCGACGCCTCGCTCCAGGCCGCGCACGCGCGCTGCCCGTGGATCGTCACGTGGGACGACCACGAGGTCGACAACAACTACGCGAGCGTCTTCGGTGAGAACGGCATGGAGTCCGAGGAGCAGATGCGCATTCGTCGCGCGGCCGCCTACCAGGCGTGGTGGGAGAGCCAGCCCGTGCGCGTGCCGCGCGCGAAGTCGTGGAGCGACCTGAACATCACCCGCACGGTGGACTGGGGTGCCCTCGCACGCTTCTGGGTCATGGACGGCCGGCAATTCCGCAGCGACCAGGCCTGCGACGACGGCAGCAAGGTCGTCCCCTGCGGCGACTGGGCCGATCCGTCCCGCACGATGCTCGGCGAGGCCCAGGAGCGCTGGCTCACCAACGGGCTTCGCGCGTCGAAGACCAGCTGGCAGGTGCTCGCCAACCAGGTGATGCTCGCGCCCTTCGATAGCCTCGAGGGCGACAAGCAGCGCTTCTCCATGGACCAGTGGAGCGGCTACCCCGCCGCGCGCGACCGCCTCCTCGGCGCCATCGCCGAGTCAGCGCCGAATCGCACCGTCGTCATCACGGGCGACATCCACTCGAGCTGGGTCAACGAGCTGCGCACCGATTTCCGCCGCGCCGATCGCCCAGCGATCGCCGCGGAGTTCGTCGGCACGAGCATCACCTCCGGCGGCGACGGCGGCCCTGGCACCGCGCTCTCGACTCCGGGCATCCGCGCCGAGAACCCGCACATCCAGTGGATGCAGAATCGCCGCGGCTACATGAGCTGCAAGGTGGACGCGGACAAATGGACGACGGAATACCGCTCGCTGGAATACGTCACGAAACCCGACGCCCCACTCGACACACCTACCCGCTGGCGCCTGGAACGCAACAAGCAGGGAATCCAGAAGATGTAGCAAAGAGAAAAGCGCTCGCTCACAGCGTTGGCGCGCAGCGCCGCGCGGTCTCACAGCGTTGGCGCGCAGCGCCTCGCGGTCTCACAGCGTTGGCGCGCAGCGCCTCGCGGTCTCCACAACACAGCTATGTTCAACGAATGAAATCAGGCTCCCGCGTTGCCATCGTTGCCGGGCTGAGGACTCCCTTCGCCCGCTCCGGCACGACACTCAAGTCCCTGTCGGCCATCGACCTCGGCCGTCGGTGCGTCGCCGAGCTGATCCAGCGGAGCGAGATCGACCCCGCCCTCGTGGAGTCGATCATCTACGGCACCGTCGTTCCCTCGGTCCTCGCCCCGAACATCGCGCGCGAGGTCTCCCTGCTCCCCATGCTGCCCAGGGGCGTGCAGTCGTTCACGGTCAGCCGCGCCTGCGCCTCCGCGAACCAGGCCATCACCGACGCCGCCGACCAGATTGCCCTCGGTCACGCGCACGTCATCATCGCCGGCGGCGCGGAATCGCTCTCCAACGTGCCCATCCTGCACTCGCGCGGCATGAGCGACGCGCTCGTCACCGCGAGCAAGGCAAAGACCTTCGGCGGGCGCGTGAAGGCGCTCGCGAAGGTGCGCCCGCGCGACCTCGTTCCCATCACGCCGGCCATCGCGGAGCCATCCACGGGGGAGTCGATGGGCGAGTCCGCGGAGAAGATGGCGAAGATCAATGCCATCCCGCGCGAGGAGCAGGACCAGTTCGCGCTCCGTTCCCACCGCCTCGCCGCCGCCGGCACGCAGGATGGACGCCTCACCGCCGAGATCGCGCCGCTGTACGTGCCGCCGAAGTTCGACGCGATGACGAGCGACAACGGTATCCGCGCCGACAGCTCCATCGAGGCACTGAGTGCGCTCAAGCCGGTCTTCGACCGGAAATATGGAACCGTCACGGCCGGCAATTCCTCGCCCCTCACCGACGGCGCCAGCGCCGTGCTCCTCATTAGCGAGGAGCGCGCGAAGTCGCTCGGCTTTACGCCCATGGCGTACATCCGCAGTTACAGCTATGCCGCACTCGATCCCGGTGAGCAGCTGCTCATGGGCCCCGTGGTCGCCGCACCGGTCGCGCTGCAGCGCGCGGGCCTGAAGCTGGCCGATATGGACCTCATCGAGATGCACGAGGCCTTCGCGGCGCAGGTGCTCTGCAACCTCAAGGGCTTCGTCTCGAGGGAATGGGCCGAGCGCGCGGGCTTCAGCGAGCCGGTGGGGGAGGTGGACCGGGCGAAGCTCAACGTCATGGGCGGATCGCTTTCCATCGGCCCCCCCTTCGGCGCCACCGGGGGACGCATCCTCA
>JBDSTA010000356.1:0-8957 GCA_039928475.1 Gemmatimonadaceae bacterium
GCGCGAGCCCAGCGACCCCTCGCTCGACGGAATCGGGCAACGAGGTCCTGCGTGCGAGCACCGTGTCGGCGAGTCGCCAGAACGCGAGGCGCGCATCGTTGTCGCCGTCCATCACCGAGCGACGGTAGGCTCCCAGCGCCGCGGCGAGATCGTCCGGCCCGGCAGCGCGCGTGAGCGCTTCGAGCGCCGACGAGCGCACGCCGACATCGGCATCAGCGAGCAACTCACGCAGGCGCGCGCGCACCGATGCGCGCGCTGCGGTGCTATCCGCCACGCGAGCCAGCGCGCCGGTTGCAGCGGCGCGAACGCGGCCGTCGGCATCGCGTGTGAAGGGGTCCAACCGGCGGAACGCATCGGCGGCAGTGCCGCGGGACGACAGCTCGGCAGCGGCGGCGCGCAAGCGCCAGTCGTCGCTCGACGCCCAGCGCGCGGAGGCGGCGAGGTCCACGCCATGCCGAATCGCGCCGTCGGCCACGGAGCGCCTCACGACGATCGACGTATCGATCGTGAATGCCGCGCGCCACGCGACGCTATCGCCCGCGAGCACCGGCTCGAGCGATTGCGCCGCCTGCACACGCACGCCGGCATCCCGGTCGCGCATTGCCGCGAGGACGAGATCCCTGTCTCCTGCACCGAACGTGGACAGCGATCGCACGGCGTTGATGCGCACGCGTGCACTCGTGTCAGCAACGAGCCGCAGGAGTACTTCATGGCCCATCGCGCCCAGCGAGTCGCCGGTGATGCCCTTCGCGGCGCCACGTGCGACCTGCTCGCGCACGGCGACAGACGGTGAGTTCGCGAGTCCGAGCAGCGCACGGGTGCCGGCGGCGCTTCGTCCACGCGCGATCACGTACGCTGCGCGCCAGGCGATCGCCGTATCTGGTGACGACATGAGTGGCACGACCGCACCCGCGGGAATGGGGCGCAGGCGCGCGGAGGCGAGCAGCAGCGCGCCGCGCGTCGCCGGCGCGAGCGACGCATCAGCCAGCCCCGCGACGATGGCATCGCGCCCGCGGTCGCCGATCTCACCGAGGAGAAAAGCAGCCTCGGTGCCTTGCGGGACGCCTGCATGGAGCGCGCGCGCCGCGATGGCGGCCGCGGCACTGTCCTTCATGAGGCCGAGCGCAAATAGCGCGTTGGATGAGACCGCGGTGTCCGCATCGGCAGCGAGGAGGCGCAGCTGCGCGAGGTGGGCGCGCGCTCCGATGCGGCCTGCGGCGAGTGCGGCGGACGCGCGGAGTTGTGGATTTGCGTCCGCGATGAGCGAGTCGACAAAGGCCGGCTCGTCGCGGCGCGTGTCCTCGATACGGAGCAGGCGCGCGCGCGCCGAGAGCTGTGGCGACAGCGGCGCCGATGCTGATGACGCGCACGCCGCGAGCAACGCGGCCGCGCTACACCACGCGAGCGAGCGCCACGCGAAAGTCCGCTGGAATGGCGACGAGGCGCCCGGCGCCGTCGATGGAGACGAGGCTCGTGTACGCCGTGGCGAGGCGGGTTCCGGACTCCGCATGGGTGATGAGGTAGTCGAAGGTGACGGCGCGGGAGCGGACGCCGGTGAGCGTCGTCTCGATGCGCACGAGGTCGTCGAAGCGGGCCGGTGACAGGTAGCGAACATTGGCCTCCGACACGGCGAGCCCGATGCCGTCGGCCTCGAGCGCGGCGTAGCTGCGGCCGAGGGAGCGCAGCAACTCCACGCGGCCAACCTCGCACCAGACGAGATAGTTCGCGTAGTAGACCACGCCCATGCGGTCCGTCTCGGCATAGCGAACCCGAAGCTCGGTCGCGTGGGTATGGGGCATTCGGTACTCGTCGGGAGAAATGGTGGGCCAGCGGGCGAAGTTGACCGGGCTCCGCGCGTTTGTAAAGGTCGTGCGCGCCGTGTAAGATGCTGCGTGATCAACGCGCCATGCCACGTCATCTCGGACGTCCATCTGGGACACGCGTCCGCAGAGATCGAGCGTTCACTGCTCGGCTTCCTGCGGTCACTGCCGTCGCGCGGCGGCTCGCTGCTCATCAACGGCGACCTCTTCGAGTTCTGGTTCGAATGGCGCACGGTGGTGCCGCGCACGGGCGTGCGCACGCTGGCCGCGCTCATGGACCTGCGCGACGCCGGCATTCCCGTGACGATGATCGCGGGTAACCACGACTGCTGGGGCGGCGAGGTGCTGCGCGAAGCCGGAGTGGACTTCCAGTTCGGCCCGATGATCGGTGACGTCGCCGGCTGGAACGCGCGTGTTGAGCACGGCGACGGCCTGCGCGCGGTCGAGGATCGAGGCTACCGGGCGCTCAGGAAGGTGCTCCGCAATCGTCTCGCGATCGCCGCCTACCGCCGGCTGCACCCGGACCTCGCCACGCGCCTCGCGATGGGGAGCTCCCAGACGAGTCGCAGCTACCAGCCACGCGACGAGGGACGCGGGCTGCGCGCCGTCGCGACGAAGGTGCTCGCGGCCGATCCGTCGCTCGAGCTCCTGGTGTACGGACATTCGCACGTCGCCGTGCTGGAGCGGATGCCGAGCGGGAACGTGTTCGCAAACGCGGGCAGCTGGCTCGACGCCCCGACGTATCTCGTCGTGACACCCGAGCGCATCGCGATGCGCGAGTGGCGCGGCTCAGCCGAAGGTCCGGACCTCCACGCCCTCGATCGCGTCCCCGAGAAAGCGCTGGCCTAGCCGCAGGAACATCTGCGGGTCGTCGGATGCGATGAAGCGATACGATGGCGTCTTCGGCTCGCTCGCGAGTCCCTGCTCCTCCAACATGCGCCGGGTGTCAGCCGCCGTCTCCTCTGCACTGTCGATGAGGCGAACGGTACGGCCGACGATTTCGCCGATCACCGACTTGAGCAGGGGATAATGCGTGCAGCCCAGCACCAGCGTATCCACATCTGCGCTGAGCAAGGGTTCCAGGTACTCCTCGGCGATGGACCAGGTCGCGTCATGATCGGTCCATCCCTCTTCCACGAGCGGGACGAGCAACGGACATGCGATGGCAGTCACCTTCGCATCCGGTGACTCGGCGTGGATCGCGCGAACGTAGGCACCCGATCGAATGGTGCCCTCGGTGCCGATGACGCCGATGTGTCCATTGCGCGTGCCCTTCACCGCGGCGCGGGCGCCGGGTCCCACGACGCCGAGCACCGGCACATCGAGCTCGCTCTCGAGCATCGGCAACGCGTGCGCCGTTGCGGTGTTGCACGCGACGACGATCGCCTTGACACCTTCGTCGAGCAGGAAGCCTGCGATCTCGCGACTGTAGCGCCGCACGGTTTCCGGCGACTTCGGGCCATACGGCACGCGTGCCGTGTCCCCGAAGTAGATAAGGCTCTCGTTCGGCAGCTGGCGCATGATCTCGTGCGCCACCGTAAGCCCGCCGAGCCCGGAGTCGAAGACCCCGATGGGTGCGCTGCGATCTTGGACGCGGCTCACCAGTGCAGCCGTGCGGCCACCACGGTGCCGGCCTGCGTCTGGGAGACCTTGATCTGCGCGGGAAGGTCCCACAGGTGCGCAGCCACGTAGGCGTCAGCACCGGCGAAGAGATGGTTCGCGATGAGGAAGGCGATCCAGTCCTCGACGTGTCCCTGCCGCGTCTGCACGAGCCCGTCGCCGAATGCGGAGGGCTCCTTCACCACCGCGCCCGTCACGGGGTCGTTGCCCAGCACGATGAGCGAGTCCGTGCGGAACCGCTTCGCCTGTCGCACCTCGGCCAGTGACTCGCGCAGCATCACGATGGCCATCGATTCCGTGAACACGAAGATGGCGCCCGCGAGTGGACGCTGGAGACGTGTCTGTCCGAGTCCGGGAATGAGTGCCGAGTAGAGAAACGCGCGACGCGGTGACAATGGCGGTCGCAACTCGGGGGACAGCGTGTCGCGCGGTGCCTGGGGTGCGGGCTTCGGCGCCGCAGCGACCGGCGCAACACGCGCGCTGTCCGCGCGTTGCGCGGAGGCACGCGAGCTTGCAGCGGCCAGCAGTGGTACCGCGAGAAGCAAACGAACTGCCGAGCGTATCATGCCTTCGCGGTCTCCGTGAGTCGATCAGTCAACAGTGATAGTCGTGAGCGGCCAACAGGTTCCGGCGTTTGCGCTGGCGGGAGTGCATGGGAATCGAACCCACCCAAGACGCGATGCGCCTCGCAGTCGTTTTGAAGACGACGGCAGCCACCAGGCCACGTCCACTCCCCTGATTTTCAGCGCAGGACGACGAGGGATTCCCCGCGCGGCTCGACGTCCCCGATCACCACGCTGCCCGGCACGGCGGAAAGATAGCCGGACGCACGTTCAGGGGAGATGGCGATGAGCAGGCCACCAGAGGTCTGCGGATCCAACGCCAACGCGATGTCGGCGGGGCGAGCCTGCGCCCAGTTCGCGAGCGGCGCGATGTACTCCTCGTTGCGCTCGGCCCCGCCCGTGCGGATGCCCTTGATCCAGAGTGCGCGTGCACCGGGCAGCTCGGGCAACCGTGCGCCTTCGAAGCACAGCGTGACGTCGCTCGCGCGCGCAATGTGCGAGGCGTGACCGAGGAGGCCAAAGCCGGTGACGTCGGTGGCGCAGCGTACGTCGCGTGCGAGCGCCGCGCGGCTCGCCAGCGAGTTGAGCGTGCGCATCGAGCGATGCAGCGCCGCGCGCGCTGAACGGTCGAGGAGCGACTGCTTGGCGGCGGTTGCAAGCAGGCCGGTGCCGAGCGCCTTGGTGAGGATCAGGACGTCGCCCGCGCGAGCCGCGGCATTCGTCAGCAGGTGCTTCGGATTCGCCGTGCCCGTGACGCTGAGCCCGAACTTGAGCTCCTCGTCGATGATCGAGTGGCCGCCCACGAGGAACGCACCGGACTCGCGCACGGTATCCTGCGCGCCGCGCATGATTTCCGTGAGCACGCTCATCGGCAGCTTGCCGACGGGGAATCCCACGATCGCCAGGGCGGTCACCGGCTCCCCGCCCATGGCGAAGACGTCCGAGAGCGCGTTCGCCGCGGCGATCTCGCCGAACTCGTAGGGGTCGTCGACGATGGGCGCAAAGAAGTCGACCGTCTGGACGAGGGCGAGGTCGTCGCGCACCAGGAATATCCCCGCGTCGTCGAAGCTTTCTCGACCGACGAGCAATCGGGGATCAGCGTGCGTAGGCACGCTCCTCAGCGCCTCAGCCAGGTCACCCGGACCCAGTTTGGCGGCTCAACCAGCGCAGCGGGCGAAGCTGGTCAAGCGAAAGAGCTCCTCCCGTGTGTTGCTCGTCGACATTGCCTGTCGGGTTGAGGGTGAGTGTGCTCCGCGCTCAGCGCGCGGAGGGAAGCGCAACGACGAGATCGATCTCGACCAGCACGCCGCGCGGCAGGCCGGATACGGCGACCGTGGTACGGGCCGGGCGTGCATCGCCCATCACCCGCGCATACACCTCGTTGACGCGCGGAAAGTCCGCCATGTCCATGAGGAACACGGTCGCCTTGGCGACGTCGCCCCACGAGGCGCCCGCCGTCTGGAGGATGGCACCGAGGTTCTTGAATACCTGCTCCGTCTGGGCTACGACGTCGCCGGCGACAACTTGCGTGGTCGCGGGATCGAGTGCGATCTGGCCAGCCGTGAAGAGGAAGCCGTTCGCGATCATCGCCTGCGAGTACGGTCCGATGGCGGCGGGCGCCTGATCGGTATGGACAGTCTTTGGAGCCACCTGGTCTTCTCCCCGGTCGAAGTAGCGGCGCGATGCCGTGTCACAAGAGGCTAGTGACCACCGGCCAATTACGAAAGCCTGAAGAGCCGCTTTGCGTTCATCGCCGTGACCTGGCCGAGTTCAGGGGCGGACGTGCCGCGTACGGCGGCGAGTCGCGCGACGGTGAACGACACCCACGCCGGCTCGTTGCGCTTTCCACGCTGGGGCACGGGGGCAAGGTAGGGCGCGTCCGACTCCACCAGCAGCCGGTCGGCTGGCACGAGCCGGAGCAGCGCCTCATCCGTCCATTTCCGGAAGGTGACGATGCCGCTGAACGAGATGCACCACCCTCCAGCGAGGGCCACCTCGGCGAGCGCGGCACTTCCGGTGTAGCAATGCAGGACGCCGGCAACTCCCGCGGCGGCCGCTTCGCGGACCATTGCAGCCGTGTCGTCCTCCGCCTCGCGCGTGTGCACGACGACGGGAAGGCCGAGCTCGCGCGCGAGCTCGAGCTGCGCGGCGAATGCTGCGCGCTGCTGGTCGCGCGGCGAGTGGTCGTAGTGATAGTCGAGACCACATTCGCCAATGGCCACCGCACCGCGCGACGCGAACTCGCGGATCGCGGGCACGTCGCGCGCGGCCGCGAACTCCGCGGCATCGTGGGGATGGACGCCTGCGGTGAACCAGCAGAAGGCGGGATTGCGGGTGGCCACCTGCTCCGCGCGCGCCGCCGCGGCGAGCGACTCGCCGATGCACAC
The DNA here is from genome assembly GCA_039928475.1 of Gemmatimonadaceae bacterium. GTDB lineage: Bacteria > Gemmatimonadota > Gemmatimonadetes > Gemmatimonadales > Gemmatimonadaceae > AG11. Next base: position 6,391 of record JBDSTA010000356.1, read on the forward strand.
GACGCCGAGCGCACCTGCCTGGCGTGCGCGCGCGATCACCTCGGCCCGATCCTCGTCGAAGGCGGGATCGGCGAGATGGGCGTGACTATCGATGAACGTGGTCATGGAACGACGAACCGCCGCGAGGCGCGGCGGTTCGAGGACAGGCTGGTCACGATAGCGGTCAGCGCGTGCTGCGCGCGGCCACCGGCGGGCGGGTGGACGCGGGCCGCGTGGGCGACACCGGCGTCTTGTTTCCCGATGGCTTGTCCAGGCGCTGGCGCGGCCACTTGCGCTCGATCCACAGGAGGATCGGGCCGGCGATGTAGATGGAGCTGAACGTACCGGTGACGATACCGAAGAGCATGATCCACGAGAACGGACGGATCACCTCACCCGCGAAGAGCAGCAGCGAGAGCGTGGCAGCGGCCACCGTGACGTGCGTGAGCACGGAGCGCGGCAGCGTCTCGTTGATCGAGCGGTTCAGCACGTCGTACAACGGCTCCGGGCGCGCCTTCTTCAGATTCTCGCGCACGCGATCGAAGATGATGATCGTGTCGTTGAGCGAGTAGCCGATGACGGTGAGGAGCGCGGCGACGACGGTGAGCGAGACCTCAAGCCGCATGATCGCGAGGAAGGCGAGCGTGCTGAGGAGATCATGCGCCGTGGCGAGCACCGCGGCGACGCCGAAGCGCCACTCGAAGCGGAACGCCAGGTACATCATGGTGACGAACAGCGAGATCAGGATGGCGATCATCGCGTTGCGGCTCAGCTCATCGCCCACGCGCGGGCCGACGATCTCCGTGCGGACGACCGTGACCTGGTCCGCGCCGAACTTCGTCTTGAGCGCGGTCTCGATGTCGCGCGCGGTCTTCTCCACGGCCGCGGTGAGGTCGTGGCCGGCGGCGCGGATCGTGAACTCCCTCGGCGAGCCGAAGGGCTGGATCTCCGAGCCCGTGTAGCCGGCAGCGTCGACCGTCGAGCGAATCTGGCCGGCATCCGGAGGCGCCTTGAAGCTCACCTGCATGAGCGTGCCGCCGGTGAACTCGATGCTCTTGTTGATGCCATGGACGCCGAGGAAGATGAGGCCGGCGGCGATGAACGCCGCCGTGATGCCCACTGCCAGGCGCCAGGACTTGATGAAGTCGATCTTGGTGTCGTGAAGAATCCGCAGCATGATGGCCCCTAGATGCTCAGCGTCTGGGCGCCGCGCGAGCGGTTCAGCCACAGGAGGTAGAACGTGCGCACGACGAAGATCGACGTCACCATGGACGCGACGATGCCGGCGATGAGGGTGACGGCGAAGCCCTTCACCGGACCGGTGCCGTACTGGTAGAGCACCGCGGCGGTGAGGATCGTGGAGACGTTGGAGTCGATGATGGCCGTCATCGCATGACGGAAGCCTTCATCGATGGAGGTGCGCACGGTCTTGCCGCGCTCGAGCTCCTCTCGAATGCGTTCGAAGATCAGCACGTTCGCATCGACCGCGATACCGATGGAAAGCACGAACCCGGCGAGCCCCGGCAGCGTGAGCACCGCGTCGAAGCCGGCAAGCGCCGCGAGCGTATACAGGACGTAGAGGATCAGTCCACCGACGGCGAGCATGCCGGAGAAACGGTAATAGCCGAGCATGATGACGACCACGAGCGAGATGGCGATGATGCCGGCCGTGAGCGCCTTGCGGATGGAGTCCTCACCGAGGCTCGGGCCGATGTTGCGCACTTCCGCGACCTTGAGCGGCACGGGCAGCGCACCAGCCTTGAGCACGAGCGACAGGTCCTGCGCGGCCTGAAGGTCGCGACCCTGGCCCATCGTGATCTGGCCGCGCGTGCTGATCGCGCTGTTGATCACCGGCGGAAAGCCCATGACGACGTTGTCGAGGACGATCGCCATGTAGTCCTTCACGTGCTTCGACGTCTCGCGCTGGAAGCGGCGACCACCCTCATTGCTGAGCGTGAACTCGACGACCGTGCCGTCGAGCGACGACTGGTTCGGCTTCGCATCCGTCAGGAACTCGCCCGTGATGATCGGGTTGCGATCCAGCAGGTAGACGAAGCGATAGACCTTGTTCTGCACGACGGTGGAGTCGCTGCCGAAGCGCAGGATCTTGCCGGGCGGCATCGCGGCGTCGACGTCGGGGCTGTCGAGGAACTTCTTCAGCACCTCGTAGTTGTTCTTCTCGATGAGGTACTGCCCGGGCATCTGCCCGGCGAGCAGCATCTTCGAGACGACACCGCCGGTAACGCCCGGGATGGCCGCCGTATCCTTCTTCGCGCTGTCCACCCTGGTGCTGTCCTTCTTCGCACCGAGCGCGGTGGACTTGGAGGTGTCACCGCCTGCGGTGAGCAGCCCGCCGAGGCCCGCACTGGGCGCTTCAGCAGGCTTGCCACCTGTCGTCGCGACGCTGCTGCCGAACCCCTTTTCCTTCGCGATCGCGTCGAGGCGCGGGAGCGCCTTGTCCAGCGCGTTCGTCTTGTCGGTGATGTGGAACGCGAGGAAGGCCTGGCCCTGCGCCATGTTGATGGCGCGCTCGCGATCGTCGATGCCGGGGATGTCGACGATGATGCGGTCGTTGCCGGCCTTCTGGA
>JBDSTA010000357.1:0-9755 GCA_039928475.1 Gemmatimonadaceae bacterium
ACGACTGTGTCGCCTGTCGCTTGGTTCATGCACGGCGCGCATTGCAGCTTTCACACCGTGTACACCGCCTGCCACGCGGATGAGATGCTCGCGATCAGCGGGTGTACACGAATGGAAGCGTCGAGCCATCGCTGGCCACTCCGGCGAAGGTCAGCTGGTTGCCCTTGTACGTCGCGACCACCGATGCGGCGCCGCCATCCGGGACCATCGTGATCGTCCCGCCACGGTCCACCCAGATGCCCACGATGTCCTGGGAGCTCATGGTGGCGGCGCCGTTCTGCGTCGTGCGGTAGGACGTGAGGATGTGAAACGTCCCCTTCTCCTCGAGGTCGATGGAACCCGAGACCACCGCGACCGTCGTCGTGCCCTGCTGGATGGCGGTCGCCGGCAACGGCAGGCCGTTGTACGAGCTGAGCGACCACGTTCCTACGGCTGCCTTGCTGCTCCCGGCGATCGCGTCAGTGTGGCACGCGGACGCCGTGACGAGGAGCGCGAAGGCGAAACGGGAGACTATGCGCATGTGAGTGCCCGGACAAAGTGGCCTGCCACCTCATGAATCCCTGCGTGCCTATTCGACGGTCACCGACTTCGCGAGGTTGCGCGGCTGGTCCACGTTGAGCCCGCGCTTCGCCGCGATGTAGTACGACAGCAGCTGCAGCGGGATCGCCGCCAGCACCGGATTCAGCATCTCGATCGTCTCGGGAATGCGGAACTCGTAGTCGATCTTCCCCTCGAGCGAGTCCTCGTCGCGGCTCGTGATCGCGATCACGCGGCCGCCACGCGCCTTCACCTCCTGCACGTTCGACACGACCTTGTCGAACACCGAGTCGTGCGGCGCCACGAACACCACCGGCATCTCCTCGTCGATCAGCGCGATGGGGCCGTGCTTCATCTCCGCCGCCGGATAGCCCTCGGCGTGGATGTAGCTGATCTCCTTGAGCTTGAGCGCGCCTTCCAGTGCGACGGGGAAATTGTAGCCGCGCCCGAGGTACAGGAAGTTCTTCGCGTCGAGGAACTGCTCCGCGATCGTCTCGACCTCCTTCGCGCGGTCGAGGATGCTCTGGATCTGCTCCGGCAGCTTCTCGAGCGCCTGCGTGATCTGGCGGCCCTGCACCACCGACATGGTGCGCAGGCGCGCGAGCTTGAGCGTGAGCAGCGCGAGCGCCACCACCTGGCTCGTGAACGCCTTCGTCGACGCCACGCCGATCTCCGGACCCGCATGGAGATAGATGCCGCCGTCGTCCTCGCGCGCGATCGTCGAACCCACCACGTTCACGAGGCCGAGCGTCTTCGCGCCGCGGCGCTTCGCCTCGCGCATCGCCGCGAGCGTGTCCGCCGTCTCGCCCGACTGCGAGATCACCACGCAGAGCGTGCGGTCCGTCACGATCGGGTTGCGGTAGCGGAACTCCGACGCGTACTCCACCTCGCAGCGGATCCGCGCGTGATCCTCGATCATCATCTTGCCGATGAGCGCACTGTGCCAGCTCGTGCCGCACGCCGTGATGATGATGTGGTCGAAGCTCTGGAGCTCTTCCTTGCTCAGGTTCAGGCCACCGAGCTTGGAGAAGCCGTCCTCGTCCACCGAGCGGCCGCGCATCGTGTTCTGGATCGTCTGCGGCTGCTCCATGATCTCCTTCAGCATGAAGTGATCGAAGCCGCCCTTCTCGATCTGGTCGAGATCCCAGTCGATGCGATTGACACGCTTCTTCACCGTCTGCGCGTCCAGGTCCATCACGCGGTAGTTCTCCTTCGTCAGCACGGCCATCTCGCCGTCGTCGAGGTACACCACGTGGCGCGTGTGCTGGAGGATCGCCGCCACGTCGCTGGCGACGTAGTTCTCCCCCTCGCCCAGGCCGATGAGCAGCGGGCTGCCCTTGCGCGCCGCCACGATCTTGTCCGGGTCGTCCGACGAGATCACCGCGATGCCGTACGTGCCCTCAACGAGCGCGAGCGCGTCCACGACCGCCTCCTCGAGGTTGCCGTCGAACGCGGCCTCGATGAGGTGCGCGAGCACTTCCGTGTCGGTGTCCGACACGAACGTGTGCCCCGTCTGCTTCAGCATCGCGCGCAGCGGTCCGTAGTTCTCGATGATGCCATTGTGCACCACCGAGATCTTGCCCGTGCAGTCATGGTGCGGGTGCGCGTTGCACTCGTTCGGTGGGCCGTGCGTCGCCCATCGCGTGTGCGCGATGCCGACCGTGCCCTCCACCGGGCTCGACGCGATTGCCGCCTCGAGCATGGCGATCTTGCCCTTCGCCTTCCGCGTCTCCACGCCCTTGCCAGTCATCAGCGAGACGCCGGCCGAGTCGTACCCGCGATACTCGAGGCGCTTCAGCCCGTCCACGAGCAGCGAGGTCCCGTCCTTCGAACCGACGTATCCGACAATTCCGCACATGAGAGACGTTCCTTGTTGAGAGATTCGAGCGCGACCCGCCCAGCCTGATTCAACCCGCCAGGGCGTCCAGCGGTTCGCGCGACCGACGCACCAGCTCCCGCGCCGCCGCCTCGTCCGGCGCTTCGGCAATCACCCGGACGATAGGCTCCGTACCTGACGGGCGCACGTGCACCCACCGGTCCGGCCACGAGAGCCGCAATCCGTCCTGCGTGTCCACCGTCGCGTCCGCAAAGGCACTCCGCAGCGCGCCGTACACCGTATCGAGGCTCGCATCCGGCCGCGCCAGCTTGTCCTTGACGATCACGTAGCGCGGCAGGTCCCGCGCAATCGCCGAGAGCGGCCGGCCTTCCTCCACCAGTAATTGCAGGAGCAGGGCCGCGCCGATCGGCGCATCGCGCCCGAGGTGCACTTCCGGCAGGATGACCCCCCCATTGCCCTCGCCGCCGATGGGCGCATTCAGCTCGCGCATGCGCACCGCGACGTTCACTTCGCCCACCGGCGCACGCACCGCCTCCACCCCCGCCTCGCGGGCGACGTCGTCGATCAGCAGGCTGGTGGAAAGATTCGTCACGATCGGTCCCTTCCGGTGCCGCAGCACCAGCCGCGCGGCGAGCGCCAGCGTGTAATCCTCGCCGATCGCCTTCCCCTCGTCGCTCACCAGCGCCAGCCGGTCGACGTCGGGATCCACCGCGAAGCCGATGTCCACCTTCGACGCGGCGACGAACTTCTCGAACTCGCGCAGGTTGTCGGGAATGGGCTCCGGCTCGCGCGGGAAGCGCCCGTCCGGCTCCATGTTGATACCCACCACCGTGCACCCCAGCCGCTCGAGCAGCGCGGGCATGATGGTCGAGCCGGCGCCGCGCACGCAGTCGAGCGCGACCTTGAACTTCTTCGCCCGGATGCGCTCGACGTCCACGTACGGAATCGCGAGCACGGACTCGATGTGGCGCTTCGCCACCTCGGCGTCCTCGATCACGATGCCGATCTTGTCCCAGTTCGCGTGCGGCGTGCCGGATTCCACGAGCGCGCGGAACGCCGCACCCTCGCTGGCCTCGAGAAAGAGGCCGCTCGCGCCGATGCACTTGAGCGCGTTCCATTCGATGGGATTGTGGCTGGCCGAGAGCATCAGGCCGCCGGCGGCATGGTGGTGCTCCACGGCGAGCTGGCAGCCCGGCGTCGTGGTGAGGCCGATGTCGATGACGTCCGCCCCCACGAGCTGGAGCGTTCCCACCACGATGCGGTGGAACATCGGCCCGGACACGCGGCTGTCGCGCCCCACCACGATCTGGCGGGACGTGCCCTGCGCGATGGACCACGCGCCGAACGCCGCGGCATAGCGCGCCACGACTTCAGGCGTCAACGCCTCGCCCACGCGGCCACGAATCCCGGACACGCTCACCATCAACCCGCTTGCTCCCATGCCATCTCCCCGGTCAGTTGGACGACGAAAGGTATTGGCCGCCCTGAGTGAAGCGAAGGCCTGCGCACCCCGCGCTCCCTCGCTTCGCGCGGGACGACAACTTAACTTCGAGGCATCCGGTTACTGGGCGACGCCGCCATCCCGTTCGCCCCTTCCTCCCGCCCGAACAGCCCCTGAGCGTCGCGATTCGCTTCCCCGTTCGGATGAAGCTGGCCGCCATCGTCGGCAGCGCCGTCGCCTTCACGCTCGTGGTCGTGGCTGTTCCCACGTACCTGCACGTGCGGAGCGTCTTCTCGCCCGAGGAGAGCGAGAACCTCATGCTGCAGTTCCTCGCCTACGGCGGCATGGCGCTCGTCATCGCCGTCATCGCCGCATGGTGGGGCGCGGGCCGCTTCACGCGCGGCATGTATGCCATCTCGGAGCACGCGGAGCGCATCGCGCGCGGTGAGCTCAACCACGAGCTCATCCTCGACTCCGACGACGAGGTCGGTCACCTCGCCGGCGCATTCCGCGAGATGAACCGCGGCCTGCGCACCGTCGTGAGCCAGCTCGACATGAGTGCCGTGGACGTCGCCGCCACCGCGGAGCAGCTCGCCGCGAGCGCGCAGGAGATGACGGCCTCCACGCAGCAGGTGTCCGGCGCCGCCGTCGCCATCGCCGATGCGGCGTCTCAGCAGACGCGCGGCGTCAACAACGCGTCCGAGGCCTCCGGTCGCGTGGCCAGCCGCGCGGTCGCGGTGTCCGGTCACGCCGAGATGGCGCGCAACGCCGCGGACGTCGCGCAGCGCACCACGCGTCGCGGCACCATCGCTGCCGGCGAGGCGCTCCTCGCCATGGCCGAGATCAGCGCCGTCACCGGCGCCGCCGTGCCGGCGGTCGTCGAGCTCGGCGAGAAGTCGCAGCGCATCGGCAAGATCACCGACGTCATCGGCGCCATCGCGCGACAGACCAATCTCCTCGCGCTCAACGCCGCCATCGAGGCCTCGCGCGCCGGCGAGCACGGCAAGGGGTTCGCCGTCGTCGCCGACGAAGTGCGCAAGCTCGCCGGCGAAAGCGCGCGCGCTCTCGGACAGATCCGCCAGCTCGCGCAGGAGATTCGCGTGAGTGCCGTGCGCACGGAAGAACAGATCCTCCAGGCGAGCGACCGCGTCACCTCCGGTGAGGCGGTCATCCGCGCCTCTGCCGAGGCGCTCACGCAGATCGACCGCGAGATCTCCAGCGCGCGCGAGGCCGTCGATCGTATCGTCTCCGCGGCTACCGCGCAGCGCGCCGAGGCGCAGTCGCTCGCTCGCGAGATCGAGGCGCTCTCCTCCACGGCCGAGACCAACGCCGCCACCGCACAGGAAGTCAGCGCCGTGGTCCAGGAGCAGAACGCGGCCATGGCGAGCGTCGCCACCTCGAGCCAGCAACTCGCACAGGTTGCCGAGCGCCTCAAGTCCTCTCTTCGCTACTTCGACTTCTGAGCAACCCACTCGCACTGCTCCCGCTCGCCCTCGCCGCGGGGGGCGGACGCATCGGCGCCGCTGGGAGCGCGGAGCAGTACGAGGCGCAGCAGCTCGTCGCCGCGGGCCTCACCCTTCTCCAGCGCAGCGCGCCACTCGTCCGTGCGCTCGCGGGCAAGCGCTCGGCGATCCTGCTTCCCGCGTCGCCCGCATTCATCACGGCGCTCGCCGCGAGCGAGGGACGGGGCGCCGTGCTCGTCAATCCGCTCGCCGCACCCGCGGAGATCGCCTTCCAGTGCGCCGACGCGAACGTCGGCGCGATCTTCACGACGACCGCATTCCTCCCGCGGTTGCCCCAAGGCTACGTGGTCGTGCTGCTCGACGACGCACCGCGCAGCGCCGAGGTCGTCGCGGGCGGCAATGCGGCGCGCGTGGACCTGGGTTCACATCACGGTCTCTCCATCGAGGGCGAGCGCGACGTCGCCGGCAGCGACGAGGAAGCGGTCATCGTCTACACGTCCGCCATGCGCGGCACTCCCGCGGGCGCGATCCTCACGCATCGCAACATCCTGTCGAACGCCAGGTCGGTGGTGGAGGCACTGCAGTTCACGGCTGACGATCGCCTCCTCGCGGTACTGCCCTACGCGCACCTCTTCGGCTTCACCGTCACCGCGTGTGTGCCGCTGCTCATCGGCGCACAGGTCACGACGATGGAACGCTTCCATCCGGTCAAGGCCGCCGAGATCATTGCCGGCGGCGTCACCGTCTTCATCGCCGTGCCCGCGGTCTATCATGCGCTCCTCGGCGCCATCGAGCGCAAGAGCCTGGACATCACCTCCGGCGCGCTGCGGTTGTGCGTGTGCGGCGGTGCCGTCCTTCCCCGCGAGCTGCAGGACCGCTGGCAGCAGGTGACGGGGATGGAACTGCGCGAGGGCTATGGCCTCACCGAGGCCGGTCCCGTCGCGCTCGTGAATCGCCCCGACCTGCCGAACGTCCCCGGCACGCTCGGCGTCGCGCTCGAGGGGATGGACGTCGAGATCAAGCCGCCGGCTGACGATGCGAGCATCGATGGGGGCCCCATCGCCTCACTCCCCGACGGAGCGATCGGTGAGATCTGCGTGCGCGGTGACAACGTGTTCCCCGGCTACGTCGGCGGCGCCGACGGCCTCCCCGTGCGCGACGGCTGGCTCTACACCGGCGACCGCGGCGTCCGTGCGCCGAGCGGCCACATCACCTTCCTCGGCCTCATCAAGCCGATGTTCACGCGCAACGGATTCAACGTCTATCCGCGCGAGCTCGAGCGCGTCATCGGCGCGATGCCCGGCGTGACCGCGGTGCACGTCGAACCGATTCCCGATCCGGCGAAGGAGAACGACATCCTCGTCCGCATCACCGGCAACGTCAGCGAGGAAGATGTGAGGGGCTGGTGCGAATTGAAGCTGAGCGCCTACAAGCAACCTACGGTAATCGAACTGGCAGCCGGTTAACCACAGAGAGCCGAGGCCGAACAAACCTAGCCAGCTTGGGTCGCGAAGCTCGGCACCCTCGGCACCAGCGTCACCCGCCCGCCATCCACGGCGCCGATCATCGCCTGCACGATCTGCGGGTCGAACTGTGAGCCGCTGCAACGCACCAGCTCCGCGACGCTCGCCTCGATGCTCATGCCGTCGGGGCGGTACGGACGATCGCTCGTCATCGCGTCGAACGAATCCGCGACGGCCGCGATGCGCGCCTCGAAGGGAATCGATTCGCCGGCCAGCCGGTCCGGAACGCCGCGCCCGTCGTATCGCTCGTGATGCGAGCGCACGATGTTCAGCGCCACCGGCGTCTCGGCGAGCAGCGGTGCGAGGATGCGCCAGCCGACGACCGGATGCGTCATGATGTGCTCGTACTCCGCGTCGGTGAGCTTGCCGGGCTTGTTGAGCACGTCCTCGCGCACGCCGATCTTCCCGATGTCGTGCACGTGCCCGCCGAGCTCGATCTGCCGCATCATCTCGCCGTCGAGCCCGAGCTCGCGCGCGATCATCACCGAGTAGTGGCTCACCCGGATCGAATGGCCGCGCGTGTACGGGTCCTTCACTTCGAGCGCCTCGGCGAGCGACTGCACGCTGGCGAGGAAGAGCTCCTCCAGGCGGCGCGCCTGCACCGCGACCTTCTCCTGCAGGCTCTCCTGGTAGCCGCGATTCTCGACCACGAGGCGGCGCTTCTCCAACGCCTGGGCGACGCGCGCGCGTACTTCCTCGAGGTGGAAGGGCTTCGTGAGGTAGTCCATCGCGCCGATCGCCAGGCAGCTCACGGCGACCTCCACGTCCGCCACCGCCGTGATCATCACGACGGCCGTGTCCGGCCAGCGCCCGCGAATCCGGCGGAGCAGCTCGAGGCCGTCCATCTTCGGCATGCGCAGGTCGCTCATGACGAGCGTCACCGTGTGCACTTCGAGGTGCGCGAGCGCCTCCTCGCCATTCCCCGCTTCGAGGCAGGTGAAGCCGTCGTTCCGCATCAGGTGAACGAGCACCTGGCGCAGACGAGGCTCGTCGTCGACGATGAGGCAGTACTGGACAGCGTTGGTTTCAGACATTCAGTGGCACGACCCGGTGATCCCTGAAGCAGGACTTCGTGTCCTCGCTCCTCCCCCTCCCCGCCGTTAACTTGCCCGGCGGAACTCCACAGGGAGAAGTATCGGCATGACGCGCGTATTCGACGACGACCTTACGGCTGGCTTTGCAACACGCGCCATCCATGCGGGGCAGCGCCCGGAGCCACTGGCCGGTGCCATCATGACCCCCGTCTACCTCACCTCCACCTACGTCCAGGAGGGGTTGGGGCAGAACAAGGGGTACGAGTACGCTCGCGGCAAGAATCCGACGCGCGAGGCGCTGGAGCGAAACGTCGCCGCCCTGGAGGGCGGGCGCCACGGCTTCGCCTTCAGTTCGGGCATGGGTTGCGTGGACTCGATCATGAAGCTTTTCAAGGCCGGCGACCACATCGTCTGCGGCGAGAACCTCTACGGCGGCGTCTTCCGGCTCTTCGACAAGCTGCTCCAGAACTACGGCCTCACGTTCTCCTGGGTGGACACGCGGGATCCGCAGCGCATTGCCGACGCCATGACCCCCGCCACGCGCCTCGTGTTCGTGGAGACGCCGACGAACCCGCTCATGCGCATCTGCGACCTCCGCGCTGCCGCGGAGATCGCGCACCGCGGCGACGCGCTGCTCCTCGTGGACAATACCTTCGCGTCGCCGTTCTTCCAGCGCCCGCTCGAGTTCGGCGCGGACATCGTCTACCACTCGACCACGAAGTACCTGAACGGCCACTCGGACATGATCGGCGGCATCGCCATCCTGAACGACGACGACCTCGGCGCCCGCCTGCAGTTCATCCTCAACGCGGCCGGCGCGGTCCCGGGCCCCTTCGATTCCTGGCTCGCCCTGCGCGGTACGAAGACCCTGCACCTTCGCATGCCGCGCCACGACGAGAACGGCCGCCAGATCGCCGCGTGGCTCACGGAGCGGCTCGGTGAGGAGCGAGTGATCTACCCCGGCCTCCCCACCCACCCGCAGCACGCCCTCGCCAAGGCGCAGATGACCGGCTTCGGTGGCATGATCTCCGTGGAGCTGGGCACGAAGGCGAAGGCGAACGAGGTGCTGAGCCGCTGCCGCGTGTTCTCGCTGGCTGAGTCGCTGGGCGGGGTGGAAAGCTTGATCAGTCACCCAGCGTCCATGACCCATGCGAGCGTGGAGCCCGCTCGCCGCGCTCAGCTCGGTATTACGGAAGGCCTCATCCGCCTCTCGTGCGGCGTGGAAGACGTGCAGGACCTGCTGGCGGACCTGGAGCATGCTTTCCATGTAGTCTGACAGTCCGACAGTCCGACAGTCGCCGCTTGATTCGACTGTCCAGACTGTCCAGACTGTGCAGACTGTCGGACTGACTGACACTTTCCCGGCACTACCATCGTAGGCCCCAGACATCACCGTCCAGGAGCCAGCCGCATGCCGACGCCTCTCCCGCAAATCTCCTCCGTCAGCTGGGAGCATCCAGCCGACCGGGCCGCGCTCAACACTCTCCGCGCAATCCCGGGCTTCGACGAGGTGGTCAGGCAGGCCGCCACGTTCCTCACCGAGCGGCGCGTTCGCCAGATCTTCCTCGCGAATGCCGTCCAGGTGAACCCCGTGCAGCGCCCGAAGCTCGACGCCCTGCTCGGCGACGTCTGCACCACCATGGACTGGCCCAGGCGCCCCGAGCTCTACGTCACGCAATCGCCGAAGGTGAACGCCTACGCCATCGGCTACGAGGATCCGTTCATCGTCATCACCTCGGGCGCTCTCGAGCTGCTCGAGAACGACGACGAGCGCCGCTTCCTGCTCGCGCACGAGCTGGGGCACATCATGAGCGACCACATGACGTACCGGACGCTCGCGCTCGTGATCATGTCCATCGGCGCCATGGCGCTGATGCCCGTGGGGCTCGCGCTCCTGCCCTTCCAGCTCGGCCTCCTCGA
>JBDSTA010000358.1:0-10643 GCA_039928475.1 Gemmatimonadaceae bacterium
GCGCAGCGGCTCGCGGTCTCACAGCGCTGCCGCGCAGCGGCTCGCGGTCTCACAGCGCGGCGGCGAAGCCGTCCGCGCGGTCTCGAAAGTCTAGTACGAACGACCCGAGAACTTCTCCCGCAGCCGACGCGCAGTCTCCGGCGAAAACACTCGTATCACCAGGTAGATGATCGCGCCGAACACCACGGCCTTGATCGCAAAGCCGAAGAGCCAGCCGAGCAGGCCGAAGCCGAGCCCGAACACCAGCTTGAGCAGGAACAGTCCGGCCAGGGCGAACAGGCCGATCATGAAAATGGTGGCGAGCATTGCGCGGTCTCCCGTACGAGTCGAATCTCCATACGCGCCGCGCGTGGCCGGTGTTTCACGCGGGGGCGTGGGCGAGCCGCGTGAAGCGGCGTCGCCACGCGGTGAGATTGTGGCAACCACCCCGCCGCACGCAAGGTGCCCAGTGAACATCACGGTGCGATGAGCACGGACGTCCTCGTCGTCGGAGGTGGGATCGCCGGCCTCACCACGGCGCTCGCTGCCGCGGAGCGCGGGTTGCGCGTCCTCGTGCTCGACACCGCGCGGCCCGGCGCTGCATCACGGACGGCCGCCGGCATGCTCGCGCCTTCCCTCGAGGGACTGCCGGGTGCCGTCCGCGAAGTGGCCATCGCCGCGCGCGACGCCTATCCGACATTTCTCGCCGGCCTTCGGGAGCGCACCGGCGTCGACGTTCCGCTCGACAGGAATGGCATCATCGAGCTCGCCGAATCAAGCCAGGATCTCGACGTCTTCGCCCGCCGCGCGGGTCCGGGTGCCGAGGTGCTCGACCACGCGTCACTGGCGCGGCTCGAGCCGGCGTTCGCCGCGCATCCCGGCGCGGTGCTGCATCCGCACGACGGCTCGGTGCACAACGTGGAGCTCATGCGCGCACTCGATCTCGCCGTCGAGCGCACGCCCGGCGTCAGCCGCCGCGCCGCGAGCGTGGTCGCGATCGACCTCTCCCGGGAGGGCCCGGTCGCCCTCACCGCCGACGGCGGGCGCATCGAGGCCGCCTCGCTCCTCCTCGCGGCGGGCGTCTGGATGAACGAGGTGGCAGGCCTGCCCCGTCCCTTCCCGGTTCGTCCGGTCCGCGGGCAGCTCCTCACGCTGGATCGCCGCGTCGTGCTTCACGTGACCTACGGGGGTGGCGGCTACCTCGTCCCCCGCGGAAATACGCTCCTGATCGGTGCCACGAGCGAGGACGCCGGGCTCGAGGTCGCCACGACAGCCCTCGCGGCCGACGCACTGCGCGCCATCGCCGCGCGCGCCGCCACCGCGCTGCGTGGTGCGCGGGTGGTCGAGCACTGGGCGGGTCTCCGCCCCATGAGCCCCGACAGCATGCCCGTGCTGGGCGCAGACCCCGCCGACACGCGGGTGGTCTACGCCGGCGGATTCTCGCGCAATGGCATCCTCTTCGCGCCGTGGGCCGCCAGCCAACTGGCCGCACTCCTGGCCGGGGAACGCCCGGCCGCAGCGCTCGATTTGTTCTCGATCGCGAGATTCGCGCTGCCGTAACCGGCTACCGCGCTGAAGCCGGTTATAGTCCCCTTACCACTTCCGCGCGCCTCCGCTATTGTAAGCAGCATCACGAGTTACGCCCGTCCCTCCTCGCAATGGCCGAAGCACTCTACCAGATATTGGGGCGCCACCAGGCCCCGGCACTTCCCGAGCGGAAGCCGTCGTGGCTCAAGGTGAAGGCTCCCGGCGGGCCCAACTATCTCCGCCTCAAGAAGCTCATGGCGGACATGGACCTCAACACCGTGTGTGCCGAGGCCCACTGTCCCAACGTCGGCGAGTGCTGGGAGCACGGCACCGCGACGTTCATGATCCTCGGGAACGTCTGCACGCGGAACTGCGCCTACTGCGCGGTGGCCCACGGCCGTCCCCCCAAGTACGACCCCACCGAGCCCGATCGCGTCGCGGAAGCCGCGACGGTCATGAACCTCCAGCACGTGGTCCTGACGTCGGTCGATCGCGACGACCTGCCCGACTTCGGCGCGTGGGCCTTCGCCGAGACCATCCGGCAGATCAAGCTGCGCAGCCCGGCGACGTCCGTTGAGGTCCTCGTCCCCGACTTCCAGGGGAAGGAGGACTCCATCCGCACGGTGCTCGAGGCGGAGCCGGACATCTACAATCACAACACCGAGACGGTCCCGCGCCTCTACAAGAAGTGCCGGCCCGGCGGCCGGTACGAGCGCGTGATGAACATCTTCACCACGGCCAAGCGCCTCGCCCCGCACATCCCGACCAAGACCGGCATCATCCTCGGCATGGGCGAGACGAACGAGGAAGTGGTCGAGGTCATGAAGCAACTGCGCGAGGTCGACGTGGACATCCTCACGCTGGGCCAGTACCTCCGTCCGTCCGACGGGCACATCGAGCTCGATCGCTACGTCACGCCGGAGGACTTCCGGAAGTTCTACGACGTCGGGATGTCGCTCGGCTTCAGGCACGTCGAGAGCGGCCCGCTCGTCCGCTCGAGCTATCACGCCTGGGAGCAGGTGCAAGCCGCCGGCGTCTGATCTGTCATTCCGGGCGGAGCGCGCAGCGCGGAGTCGAGGATTCCGCACCCCTCAGTTCGAACCACATTTCCTTCATCAGCATCATGGCCGCCAAGAAAAAGTCCGACGCTGAAACAAAGTCCGACCCCGCGCGCGACACGGAGTTGCTGCACAGCATGCTCCTCCAGCGCCGCTTCGAGGAGCGCTGCGCCGAGGCCTACGCGCTCGGCAAGGTGGGCGGCTTCTGCCACCTGTACATCGGCCAGGAGGCCGTCAGTACCGGCACCCTGAGCATGCTGCGTCCCGATGACTACGTCATCACGACGTACCGCGATCATGGCCAGGCCCTCGCGCGCGGCATGACGCCGCGCAGCATCATGGCCGAGCTGTTCGGGCGCCAGGATGGTTGCGCGCGCGGCAAGGGCGGCTCCATGCACATGTTCGACGCGAACACGAACTTCCTCGGCGGCCACGGCATCGTGGGCGGGCACGTCCCGCTCGCGACCGGCGTCGGCTTCGCGATCAAGTATCGCGGTGGCGACCAGGTCATCGTCTGCTTCATGGGCGAGTCCGTCGTGAACACCGGCGCGTTCCACGAGGCGCTCAACATGGCGGCGCTCTGGAAGCTGCCCTGCGTTTTCATCATCGAGAACAACCGCTACGGCATGGGCACATCGCTCGAGCGCGCGTCGGCCATCCATGACATCTACGAGCGCGGCGCGGCGTACAACATGTCCCGCCAGCAGTGCGACGGGCAGGACGTCTTCGCGGTGCGCGAGGCCGTCGGCGAGGCCGTCGAGCGCGCGCGCAAGGAACAGCACCCCACGCTGCTCGAGATCCGCACGTACCGCTTCATGGGACACTCGATGTCCGACGCGGTGAGCGGCACGTACCGCACGAAGGCGGAGCTCGAGGAGTACATGAAGCGCGACCCGATCACGCTGCTGCGCGCGAAGATGGAGAAGGACGGCTCGCTCACCACCGAGCAGCTCACGAAGATGGACGAGGAGATCAAGGCCGTCGTGCAGGACGCATGGGACTTCGCGGACGCGAGCCCGGAGCTTCCGCTGGAAGCGCTGTACGAGGACGTCTACGTCGACACTACAACTTGAGTCCGACAGTCGGGACAGTCCGACAGCCGAGCTTACGCAGTTGACTGTCAGACTGTCCGACTGTCGGACTGTCTGACACCATCCACGAGATATGCCTGTCATTACGTATCGGGACGCCCTTGGGGCGGCAATCAGGGAAGAGATGCAGCGTGACGACCGCGTCTTCCTCATGGGTGAGGAAGTCGGCGTCTACAACGGTGCGTACAAGGTGTCGAAGGGATTCCTCCAGGAGTTCGGCGAGATGCGCGTCGTCGATACGCCCATCACCGAGCTCGGCTTCGCCGGCGTCGGTGTCGGTGCGGCGATGGTCGGCCTCCGTCCCGTCATCGAGTTCATGACGTGGAACTTCGCCCTGCTCGCGCTCGACCAGGTCGTCAACGCCGCGGCGAAGATGCTCTACATGTCGGGCGGCCAGTACAAGGTGCCCATCGTGTTCCGCGGCCCGAATGGCGCCGCGCTGCAGCTCTCCGCGCAGCACTCGCAGGCATGGGAGTCGTGGCTCGCGCACATTCCCGGCCTCAAGGTGATCGCGCCGGGCACGCCGTACGATGCGAAAGGCCTGCTCAAGAGCGCCATCCGCGACGACAACCCGGTGTGCGTGCTCGAGGGCGAGATGCTGTACAACACGAAGGGCGAAGTGCCCGACGAGGAGTACACGATTCCGATCGGCAAGGCCGACCTCAAGCGTGAGGGCGACCACTGCTCCATCATCACGCACGGCAAGATGGTGCTGGTGGCGATGCAGGCGGCCGACCAGCTCGCGAAGGAAGGCATTCGCATCGACGTCGTGGACCTGCGCACCATCCGCCCCATGGACGTCGAGGCGATCACGGAGTCCGTGAAGAAGACGAACCGCGCCGTCGTGCTCGAGGAAGGCTGGGAGGTCTGTGGCGTGGGCGCTCAAGTCGTCGACTACATCCAGCGCGACTGCTTCGACCACCTCGATGCCCCCGTGATTCGCGTGCACCAGGCCGACGTTCCGATGCCGTACACGAAGAGTCTCGAGAAGGCGGCCAAGCCCGACTTGCCGAAGACGATCGCGGCAATTCGTAAAGTCATGTATCTCGACTGACCCGAGTCACTACCATGGCAACCAAAGTCTTCATGGAAGCGCTTTCCCCCACGATGGAAGAGGGGAAGCTCGTCAAGTGGCTCAAGAACGAGGGCGATGCCGTCAAGTCCGGCGATCCACTCGGTGAAGTGGAAACCGACAAGGCGATCATGGAGCTCGTCGCGCGCGGCGACGGCGTGCTGCGCAAGCGCCTGGTCAATGAGGGCGAAGCGGTGCCGGTGGGTACGCTCGTCGGTGTCATCGCGACCGCCGACGAGAACATCGACGCGCTCGTGAGTGGTGCTGGCGCAGCGAAGGCCGCTGCTCCTGCTCCTGCTCCTGCTCCTGCTGCCGCGCCCGCGCCGGCTGCGCCTGCCGAAGCTGCGGCGGCGCAGCCAGCGGCCGCCGCTCCGGCTCCTGCAGCCACGCCCACACCAGCCGCCCCGGTCGCCGAGCCTGCGCCAGGCGCGCCTGCACCGGCAACGGGCGGCATGATGCGCTCGTCGCCACTCGCGCGTCGCCTCGCGAGCGAGAAGGGACTCGACCTCGCCGGCGTGCAGGGCTCCGGCCCGAATGGCCGCATCATCAAGCGTGACATCGAGGCCGCTGCGACGGCCGCGCCGAAGGGCGCAGCTGCGCCGAGTGGCGTGGCGAGCGTCGCACGTGCCAGCGATGGCGCCGACTTCAAGGACGTCCCGCTCACGCAGATCCGGAAGATCATCGCCAAGCGCCTCGGCGAATCGATCGGGCCGATTCCCACGTTCTACCTCACGGCCGAGCTGGACCTGTCACGCGTGCAGGAGATGCGCGCCGCGATGACGGAACTGGGACCGGAGTTCAAGGTCTCGGTGAACGACGTGCTGCTGAAGGCGATCGCCGTCGCGCTGTCGCAGCATCCGGAAGTCAACGCGCACTGGGGCGGCGACCACATTCGCTACCACAATCGCGTGCACCTCGGCATGGCCGTGGCGACGGACGATGGCCTCATCGTGCCCGTCATCTGGGACGCGGACAAGAAGCGCATGAGCGACATCTCGAAGGAAGCGAAGGAGCTCGCCAAGCGCGCGCGTGAGCGGAAGCTCAAGCCCGAGGAATTCACCGGCTCCACGTTCTCGGTGAGCAACCTCGGCATGTTCGGCATCGACCAGTTCACGGCGATCATCAATCCGCCCGAGGCGGCGATCATCGCGATCGGGACGAGCGAGGACAAGCTGGTCGTCGTGGACGGCGAGGCGGTGGTTCGCCAGCGCGTTCGCCTCACCATGAGCTGTGACCACCGCATCATCGACGGCGCTGTCGGCGCGAAGTTCCTGCAGACGCTTCGCCGCCTGGTGGAGAATCCATTGATGCTGGTGTACTAATGACCGCGGTCAGCGGGGTCGCATGCACCAAGTGCGGCTCCGCGGTCGTGGCTGCGTACTGCGCAGATTGCGGCGAGCGGCAACCGACGCGTCGCGATTTCACCACCAGGGCACTCGTCGCCGAGGCGGCGAGCGAGTTCGTCAGCCTCGACGGGCGGCTATGGCGCAGCGTCGTCGCCCTGCTCAGCAAACCTGGCTTTCTCACGCAGGAGTACTTCTCAGGACGCCGGACGCGCTACATGCGTCCGTTCTCGCTCTTCGTCCTGCTGAACGTGGCATTCTTCTTCGTGCAGCCCTATACGGGAATGTTTCACTACACGTACGAGCAGTACGTCGACAGCGACGGGCGCAGGGAGCGGGCGCAGGCGCTCAGGCACGAGCGGCATCAAACGGAGCAGGCGTTCGCGCAACGGTTCAACACGACGCTGAACGATCAGAAGAAGAGCATCCTGCTCGTTGCCATACCGGTATTCGCCATCGTGCTGTGGGGGCTGTACGCGCGATCAGGTCGCTCGTTTGTCGAGCACATGGTCTTCGCCGTCCACAGCTATGCCTTCATGGTGTTCTACCTGCTCGCGGTCGGCACGTTCGGCTTCTCCGTGATCATCTGGCTCATGCGAGCGCTCCATGCACCTCAGTTCCTCTGGAATCTGCTCGACGGGGAAATGGCCCTGATGCTGGCCATTGGTGCGGGCATGGTCTGGTACATCTCCGTTGGACTGCGGCGCTACTATGGCTCGGGACGACTCGCCTCGATTGCGCGCGCACTGGTATTGTTCGCCGTGCAGGGATTGCTGATCCCGACCATTCATACCCTGTTGTTCCACACTGTGCTCCTCTCGCTCTAGACTCACATGGCTTCCTTCGACGTGATCTTCCTCGGCGGCGGTCCCGCCGGCTATGTCGGCGCTATTCGCTGCGCCCAGCTCGGACTCAACACCGCGGTGATCGAGCGCGAGGGCCTCGGCGGCACGTGCGTGCTCTGGGGCTGCATTCCCGCCAAGGCACTGCTCGAGGCGGCTTCCTTCGCCGAGAAGATGAAGAAGGCGCCCGACTTCGGCGTCACTCCCGGAGACGTCAAGCTCGACTTCGGCGTGGCGATGAAGCGCTCACGCGGCGTGAGCTCGCAGAATTCCAAGGGCGTGGAGTTCCTCTTCAAGAAGAACAAGGTCACGTGGATCAAGGGAACTGCTCGCCTCGCGTCCGCGACGAGCGTCGCGGTCAAATCCATGGACGGGAAGGAAGAGAAGCACGACGCGAAGAAGGCCGTCGTCATCTCCACCGGCTCGCGCGTGAAGGGCCTTCCGCAGATCGGCCTCGAGCTCAACAAGAAGACCGTCATCTCCTCCGACGAGGCGCTGATCCTCGAGAAAGCGCCCGCCACGGTCACCATCGTCGGCGCGGGCGCGGTTGGCTGCGAGTTCGCGGACGTCTTCGCGGCCTTCGGGTCGAAGGTCACCATCGTCGAGGTAATGCCGAACATCCTGCCCGTCGAGGACACCGACGCCTCGAAGGAAGTCGAGCGCGCGTTCAAGAAGCGCAAGATCGAGATTCTCACCGGCGCGAAGATTTCCGGCGTGAAGGTCGGCAAGGACTCCGTTACCATGACGGTGGAATCCGGTGGTGCGAAGGCCGAGGTGAAGTCCGACATCGTGCTCGTCGCGGCGGGTCGCGCACCGAACATCGAGGACATCGGGCTCAAGGAGCAGGGCGTGCAGCTCACGGAGCGCGGATTCATCAAGATCAACGAGAAGATGGAGACGAGCACGAAGGGCATCTACGCCATCGGCGATGTCGCCGGCCCACCGATGCTCGCGCACAAGGGCGAGCGCGAGGGCATCATCCTCGCCGAGGTGCTCGCGGGCCATCATGCGCAGGTGCTCGACTACTCGAACATCCCAGGCGCGACGTACTGCCATCCGGAAGTGGCTTCGGTCGGCCTCACCGAGCAGCAGTGCAAGGACCAGAAGGTCGACTACAAGGTCGGCAAGTTCCCCTTCTCCGCGAACGGCCGCGCGCGCACGTCCGGCGAGACGGAGGGCTTCGTGAAGATCATCCGCGGCGCCAAGTACGGGGAGATCCTCGGCGCGCACATCGTCGGCGCACACGCGACGGAGATGATCCACGAGCTCGTGCTCGCGCGGACGAACGAGTACACGGTGGAGGAGGTCGACCTCGCCGTGCATGCGCATCCGACGCTGTCAGAGGCGATCGCCGAGGCGGCCCTGGACTCGCTTGGGAAGATGATTCACGCCTAGGGGACTGAAGACCAATGGGTTTGACGCAGAGGCCACGGAGTTAGGGCGATGCCGCAGGGGTCGCGGAGGGTCGCACAGGTGAATGCAGTCCTCTGCGACCTCTGCGGCAATTGCGTTTCCCCGCGCCCCCTGCGTTGAAACCCTGGTTTCCATTCCAATTCTTGAAGATGCCTCAGTTGCTGGTCGCGGATCTCGGCTCCATGCCCTACCTGGAGGCACTCGCCCTACAGCGTGCTGTCGCGCGCGCGCGCATCTCGGGCGCCTTCGGCGAGGATCTGCTGCTGTTGGTGGAGCATCCTCCAGTGGTGACGTTGGGCCGGTCCTCGAAGGACCGGCACCTGCTCGCCTCCCCAGCCCTGCTCGAATCACGAGGGATCGAGCTGCACGAGGTCGAGCGCGGCGGCGACGTCACCTTTCACGGTCCCGGGCAGCTCGTCGGTTATCCGATCGTCGACCTGAAGCGGCACAAGCAGGACCTCCACTGGTTCCTCCGGCAGGTCGAGGAGGCGCTGATTCGCGCCATCGTCCCGTTCGGGCTCGCCGGTGAGCGATGTGCTGGCTTCACGGGCGTCTGGTCGGGCGGGCGGAAGCTCGCCTCTATCGGAGTCCATGCGCGCGACTGGGTGACCTGGCACGGCTTCGCCCTGAACGTCACCACCGACCTGTCATACTTCGACGTGATCGTTCCGTGCGGCATCGCCGGCGTGGAGATGACATCCGTGGAGAAGGAGGTCGCGCTGTCGGGCGCCCCTGCCCCTTCTGTCGGGGGTGATCGTGTCACCAGCGGCAACCTGGGCGGTCTGACGCGCGAGCAGGTCGTCGCCAGCTTCGGCGATGTCTTCTCCCTCGAGCCCGCTACGCTGGACCTGAGCGAACTGGAGCGGGTAGCAGCCACCATCGCTCCGGCCTAGATTTTACAGGTTCGCCTGCGGGCTCGGCGACACAACTCAGACCTCGAGGCACTCGATGAACAGCTTTGTTGGACGAAAGGCGCTCGTGCTGGCATCGCTCTCCGGAGCGATCCTGCTTGGCGCGTGCAAGGATAAGCGGATCAAGGATGTGCAGGTCGGCATTCCGCGTGACTCGCTCCTCACCGTGATCGGCAAGGGCGCTCCGGGCGTCGACTCCATCCCGAACGTGTATCGGTCGGAGCGCTACCTGATCGACGGGAAGAACTACGAGATCTTCTTCTTCTCGGGCTCGGGCAAGCACCTCTTCGCTCCGGCGAAGGACACGCTGCCGTGGAAGGAGCTGACACCCATCGCGATGGTGGATCGCGTGGTGGTTGGCAAGGACTGGCCGTTCCTCGACTCGCTGTACAACGCGCACAAGATTCCGCTGCACCCGCACGAGTAGCTCGCGGTGCGGCAGGAGTGATGAAAGAGGGGGCCGGATTCAGAGATGAATCCGGCCCCCTCTTTTTACTGCTCCGACTCTCGAATGCAACAAGGGCCCTGGCTTTCGCCAGGGCCCTTGAAGTTTTACAGGAACAGCAGCTTACGGGACAACGGTGATGTTGTTGTTCACGCCGCTGATGAGGCCGACGCCGGACGCGTTCACGCCGATGGCGTAGATCGAGACCGGGGTCGTACCCGTGCCGAGGCCAGCTGCCGGATCGAAGCTCGGCAGGCGGTAGGTCCAGGTGCGGGAAACGTTCGCGACATCAGCGATGTCCGGACCAGCGACACAGCCGAGTGACACGAGGTCGCCCGTCGGGATCGACGGGGTTGCAGCGTTACCAGCGGCGGTCTGCTGGTAGAAGAAGCACACCTGCGAGAAGGGCAGGTTCGCCGACTGCGCCGTGGCCGAGTTCAGGACTGCCGAAGCCACAAGCGTGGTGGACGTGGTCGACGTCGCGGGCGTGGAACCGTTGGAGATCGCGGTAGCGCCGTTGGTGACCTGGAACGTGCTGAGCTGCGTGCCGGCCGTGAAGCCGGTGCTGTTCGCGATGTTGATCGCCGGGATCGCGGCGAAGGAGTTGGCCGAGATCAGGTTGGCCGCATCGATCGCACGAACCGTGACCTGCTGCGCACGGCCGCTATCCGCACCAACGCCAGCCACGAAGTTCGTCGGCGCACCGCCGAACGTACCCTGGAGCTGCTTGATGAAGAACGGAACCGTGGCATTCAGCGGCGCGGACGTCACGACGGTCGCGTCGTAGTTCGGACCGTAGTTGTCACCCGGGTAGTAGAGAACCGCGCTGCCGGAAGCGGCAGAGTACATGATGTCGAAGCTCGAGGACTGGAGATCGACGTTGTCGTTCGCCTGCGAGGTGAACGTGACCGACTGGCCACCGACGAGCGTCTGCGGGATCGAGATGCCGCCAACGGTCGGGA
>JBDSTA010000359.1:0-3663 GCA_039928475.1 Gemmatimonadaceae bacterium
GGCGCTGTTGCCACGGACAAGGCGCTCAAGTCGCGCAACCCGGTGGCGGTGGAACCGGGTCGCTACGTCACCATCCTCGAGCCGACGGCGGTGGGCAACCTGGTGCAGTTCATCATCGGGTCGATGCAGGCACGCAGTGCCGACGAGGGCCGCTCGTTCTTCTCGAAGCAGGGCGGTGGCAACAAGATCGGCCTCAAGGTCGTGGACGAGCGCGTCACGCTCCTCACCGACCCCGAGGACAGTCCGAGCACCAACGGCGGCTACGACCAGGACGGCATGCCGCTCGAGAAGGTGGTGTGGATCGAGAACGGCGTGGTGAAGAACCTCAACTACGATCGCTACTGGGCGCAGAAGCAGGGGGTGAAGCCCACGCGTGCGGGCGGCGGTGGCCGTGGCGGCGGCAACCTGCGCATGCTCGGCGGCACCACGTCCGTGGATGAGATGATCAAGAGCACCGAGCGCGGCATCCTCGTCACGCGCTTCTGGTACATCCGCCAGACCGACCCGCGCACGATCTCCTACACGGGTCTCACGCGCGACGGCACGTTCCTGATCGAGAACGGCAAGATCACGCACCCGGTGAAGAACTTCCGCTTCAACGAGTCGCCGATCTTCTTCCTGAACAACCTCGAGTCGATGGGACCCACGGTGCGCTTCAATGCATCGGAGAACCTCGGCGCCGGCGGCGCGACGTTCATGCCGCCCATCAAGGTGAAGGACTTCACCTTCAGCTCGTTGTCGGACGCGGTTTGAGGTCAATGCGTGACCGCGCTCGCTGAGGCGAGGCGTGAGGGCGTAGGTAACGACGAGCAAGGAGCCCCGACTGATCGGACCGTCGGGGCGCCGCTCCGTCCTGGAAGCGCGGCGTATTCGTGTGGTGCATCGCGCACGGCCTGAGGCGTCGGCGCCCTCGGCGCTCCGCAAGTCACTCCTGCACAGTGGAGCGCTGCGATGACGGAGTCGGCTAGCATCATCCTGATGTACTGCATTGCGACGATCGTCGCGATCGCGTCGCTGCGGCTGCGTGTGCCGTACACCACTTCGCTATTGCTTGCGGGGATCGCTCTTGGCGCGATGCACCTCGCGGCGCTTCCCCACCTGACCCACGACCTCCTGTTCGAGGTCTTCCTCCCTGGCCTGCTGTTCGAGGCGGCCTATCACCTGGAGGTGCGGGAACTGAGGGAGAACGCACGCGCCATCGCACTGATGGCGATCCCCGGGGTTGCCATCGCTGTCGTGCTCACGGCCGTCCTTCTGTTCGGCGCGGCGATGGTCACCGGCCTGCCTGTGAGCTGGCAGACCGCGTTCGTGTTTGGCGGAGTGATTGCCGCGACGGATCCAGTCGCCGTGACGGCACTCTTCCGGGAGCTCGGGGCGCCGAGGCGCCTTCACGTGCTCGTCGAGTCCGAGAGCCTCGTGAATGACGGTACGGCCATCGTGTTCCTCACCCTGATGCTTGCCTACTTCGCGGGGGAGGCCACTTCGGCACTCTCGCTCTTCACCGACTTCGTGCGCATCGCACTCGGCGGAGCCGTGCTTGGAGGATTGATCGGCTGGGGCGTATCGCACATACGCACGCGTGTCGATGACGCTGCCATCGAGATTACGCTGACGACGATCGCCGCGTACGGATCGTTCATCGTGGCCGATTCACTGCACTGCTCCGGCGTCATTGCGACCGTGGCCGCAGGGGTCGCATGCGGAAATGCAGGCCGTCATCATCCACTGACGGCCAACACTCGGGCATCCGTGAATGGCTTCTGGGAGTGGCTTGCGTTCGCGCTGAATTCCGGGGTATTTCTCCTGCTGGGCGCGCAGCTGTCGCGACGGCTCCTGCTCGAGAGCTGGATGCTGATCGTCCTCGCGGCCATCGCGACGCTGTGCGGCAGGGCCATCGTCGTCGCCCTCGCGGGCTCGGTCATCGCACGTACGTCCGAGCGGATCCCCCGCTCGTGGATGGTAATCATGACCTGGGGCGGCCTTCGCGGAGCACTCTCGCTGGTGCTCGCGCTCGCCCTGCCAGAGGCCATCGAGGGGCGCGACCTGATTATCGTGATCACGGCAGGTACGGTCGGGTTGTCGCTCGTGGGCCAGGCAGCGACGATGCCCATGATCCTCCGCCACTTTGGCATCGGCCGTGCGGTTGGCGCCCATGCCGGCCCCAATGCGCCGGCTCCGTGAGTACCTTGCGTGAGGTACGCATTCCACCTTTTGCCACCCTCGATGACCGTGCTCGCCACATTCGCCATCGCCATGTGCAACTCGTGCAGTCTGCAGCGCGACCCGGGCACGCAACCGGGTGGCTGACAGCGAGCTTCCGGATTCCGTGCGGCGCCTGCTGCACCGGCACCTGCCGACGATGGACCACGTCGCATTGCTGCTGGCGTTCCGTGCGGATCCCCAGTGCAGCGACGTCCGCGCCCTCGTGAGCGCCTCGCGCCTCCAGAGCAACGTATCCGCCGGTGTGCTGGCGGATCTCACGGCTGCGCACTTCCTCCAGCGTAGTGGCGACCAATATGTCTATAGTCCGGACGCGGAAAGTCGCGCTGTCATCGACGAGCTCGCGACCCTCTACGACTCCAAGCCAGTGACTCTCGTTCGTGCGATCTACGAGCGGCCGGTGAACCCCGCGCAGTCGTTTGCCGACGCCTTTCGCATCCGAAAGGCGGAAGGCTGACGTGGGACTCTTCGTCTATCCGCTGTGCGCGCTGACCAGCTTCGTCTGTGCCGTGATGCTGCTGCGCGGGTACCGCCGGTCGCGCGCGCGGCTCCTCCTGTGGAGCGGACTGTGCTTCGCCTGTTTCACCGTGAATAACATCCTGCTTTTCATCGACATGCGTATCCTCCTGGAGCGGGACCTCTCGGTGCTGCGCACGCTCCCGTCGCTCCTGGGAATGGGTCTGCTGCTGTACGGGCTGATCTGGGAGTCGGACAGGCGATGACGAATGCGGAGATTTCCACGTTTGCCTCCGGGGTGCTGGCCGCCGCCTACGCGGTCGCGTCACTCTTCTTCCTCAAGTTCTGGCGTCAGACGCGCGACCGCCTGTTCGCCTACTTCAGCGCGGCGTTCGCGCTGCTGGTGATCCAGCGCGTCGTGCTCGGCATCACGGTCGCGGCAAACTTCGATCCCGCCGCGAACTATCTCGTGCGCCTGGTGGCGTTCCTGTTGATCCTGGTCGCTATCGTCGAGAAGAACCGCTCCGGGTCGTGACCGTGACGACGGTCCTGCACGCACTGGCGCTTCGCCTTCAGCACGACGCAGCGACCCTGGTGGGCATCGACGAAGCTGGTCGAAGCGACACCGTGATGACCATGCTGGCGAACAACGCGCGCCGCGCGCCCGGCTACTGGATCCAGTTGTCGCTCTCGGCAGGCATCGCGACGCTCGGGCTCGTGCTCAACAGCACCGCGGTGGTGATCGGCGCGATGCTGGTCTCACCGCTCATGGGGCCGATTGTCGAGCTCGGGATGGGATTCGCCGTCGGATCTCCCCTCCTGCTGATGCGCGCGTTCGTGCGCGTCACGCTGAGCATGGTCATCGCCACGGCGTTTGCCGCCCTCCTCACCGTGGCGCTTCCCTTTCACGAGATCACGGCCGAGATCAGCGCTCGCATCGCACCGACGGCGCTCGACCTGCTGGTGGCCGCGTTCTGTGCGCTCACG
>JBDSTA010000360.1:0-6658 GCA_039928475.1 Gemmatimonadaceae bacterium
GCCCGTGGACAGCGTTTACCCGATAGAACGTGGACGGGAGGCCTTCGAGCGCCTCGCAGCCGCGGAACAGTTCGGCAAGATCGTCGTGACGCTGTAGCCTGCTCGGCTGTCGTTAAGGGATGCAGCACATCCCCACCGCCGACCCGCTGTTCCTCGCATTCCAGCTCGCCGTTGCGGGCCGGTATTCCATCGACCGCGAGCTCGGACGCGGCGGCATGGGCGTCGTGTACCTCGCGCACGAGGTGCACCTCGATCGCCTGGTCGCGATCAAGCTGCTCCCGCCCGAAAAGGCCGGCCTGCCAACGCTCAAGGACCGCTTCCTCCGCGAGGCGCGCCTCGCCGCGAAGCTCTCCCATCCGCACATCATCCCGATCCACGCCGTGGACGAGGTCGAGGGCTTCGTCTTCTACGTGATGTCATTCGTGGACGGTGAGACGCTCGCGCAGCGCGTGCGCGGACGCGGTCCCATCTCGGCGACGGACGGCGCGCGCGTGCTGCGCGAGGTCGCCTGGGCGCTCGCGTATGCGCATAGCAACGGGCTCGTGCATCGCGACGTGAAGCCCGACAACATCCTCATCGAAGGCTCGACGGGCCGCGCACTCGTCGCGGACTTCGGCATCGCCGCCGCCACGGGCGACGCAGCCGGCGACGGAATAAGCGGCACGCCGGAGTTCATGAGCCCCGAACAGGCGCTCGGCGGCGACATCGACGCGCGCTCCGACCTCTACGGGCTGGGCGCGACGGCCTTCTACGCGTTTTCCGGCCGTTTTCCCTTCGAGGGCCGCAACGCCACCGAAGTGCTCGCGAAGCAGGTCACCGAGATGCCGCAGCCGCTGTCGTCGCTCGGGGTGGGTGTCCCGCGCAAGCTCGCGAACCTCGTGGACCGCTGCCTCGCGAAGAATCCCGCCGATCGTCCCGCCAGCGCCAACGCGCTCGCCGAGCAGCTCGGCGTGGCGATGGAGCAGCGTCGCGAGCTGCCGGTCGCACTGCGCGCGTTCGTGCGGCGCAACGGGCGCATGGATGGCGGCGGTACCATCCTCTACGCGGGCGCGCTGCTCACGACATCCATCGGCATGTCGGCGGCGCTGGGCGTATGGCAGGGCTTTGCCACCTTCGCACTCGGCGCCACGCTCGCTCCATTCGGCTTCGCGATCCAGTCGGCGCGGCGACTCATCCGGCTCGGCTTCGCGCATGGCGATCTCGCCCCCGCATTCCGCGCGGAGCTCGAGAGCTCGCGCGAGGAGCGCGCCGTCGAGCATGGCCTCGGTCGTACCTCGCTCGAGCGCGCCATGTCGTGGATCGCTCGCATCACGGCGTCGTACACGCTGGTCGCGACACCGCTCATCATCGCGGGCCTCACGTCGTCGCACTGGAGGGACACGGCGCGCCTCATGCTGCCCATCACGGGCGTCGCCGCCGTGCTGGCGGGGCTCTCGGGGACGATCTATCTCGCCGTGCTCCAGCTGCGCCGCGACGTGGACACGGAATTCTGGGCGCGAGTATGGAAGGGACGCCTCGGCAAGCTCGCCTTCGGCATCGCGCGCAAGCTGCGCGGGGGCCAGGCGGTTGGCGCCGCGATGACGCATCGCGCCACGGAGCTCTCCCTCGGCATGGCGGCCGAGCAGCTCTTCGAGAGCCTCCCGAAGGAGTCGCGCCAGGCAATTGGCGACCTGCCCGCGCTGCTCAATCGTCTCCAGCGTGACGCGCAGGCGCTGCGCGCGCGGCACGACGAGCTGCACGAGGCGCTGAGCAGCGCGGGCTCGACGGCCGCGTCGGAAGACTACGAGATGCTGCGCGGCGAGCGCGACCTCGTGCACGACAAGCTCGGCGACGCGGTGGGAGCGCTGGAGACCATTCGTCTCAACCTGCTTCGCCTGCACGCCGGCTCCGCGACAGTCGAGGGGCTCACGACGCACATCGGCATCGCCGCAGAGGTGTCGGCCGAGGTCGAGCGGCTCATCGCGGCGCGGGACGAGGTGGAGAAGCGCCTGCATTTTCCGCGAACCATCCAGCCTTCACCGGCCTGATTCATGGATCAGACTCGCACGGCGTCACAGGGGATCGACGGCAGCTTCGGTGCGGCAGCGGAAGGCAGCATGCCCGTTCCTCGCCCGGATGCAGCTGGAGAGATCGAGGGCATACGCACGACGCCCGGCCGGTCGTGGACCGGCACTGCACTGCGCATCCTGCGGAATGCCGCGATCGCTGTCGTGCTGATGACGGCTATCCCCGTCGGGCTCGTCGCGCGCTACGGCGACCGGGTCTGGCGGCTCGAGTACGGCAACAGCACGCGATCCAAGATCGCGATCGCCGAGCGCTCGCGATCGCTGCTGGTGCCGCGGGACGCATCGATCACACCGATGCAGGCGGGGCTCGCGCTGAATTCCCTCCAGGAATTCAAGGATGGATCTGCCTTCCGGCGCGTGGCGGTCGCGGAGCATCCCGCGCGCAGCTGGGACGCGGAATCACTCTCGGCGGGCATGTTCGGCAGGTCGGGCCCGGAGTTGTGGCGGGGCCCGAATATCATGCGTGTGATGGAGCAGGCCGAGAAGGGGTACACGCCTGCGGAGGCGGCGTACCTCCAGCGGCTGGCGGCGTCGCCGGTGTGGAAGCAGTTCGACATGCTCGCCCGGGCGCCCGCGGTGGACATCATCGGCGGGCAGTTCGTGGTTCCGTTCCATCCCGGCGCGAACTGGTCCGCGATACCGCTGCCGAAGTACTCGAACACGAAGGTGCTGGCGTATGCGTCCGTGTCGCGCGCCGCGTACTTCATGCAGCAGGGCCAGCGCGACTCGGCGGAGACGGCACTGCGTTCCGTGGTGTCGTTCGGGTTCATGATGATCGACAACAGCACGAACGCGATGGAGGAGCTGATCGGCGCCGTGATCGTGGGCATCGGCCGGGATGCGCTCCTGCGCTACTACACGATCGTGCACGACGCGCGCGCCGCGTCGCCAGCGGTGGCCGCCGTGACGCCGGACCAGCTGGCCTCCATCGCCGCGACAACCAGGCGCGACCGGGTCACACCCGCGGAGCAGCGCGGCGAGATGATTGCCAGGGTCTCGGATCCGCGGCTGGCGCGTGGCGAGCGCTACGAGACGCTCCACCAGCTCTCCGTGTCGTCGTGCACGAACGTGCGCGAGCTCATCTTCGGACCCCGGCAGGACGTGCTCGATGCCGTCGCGAAAGCGCGGGCCACGCTGGCACGTTATCCGTCCGAGCGCGCCCTGGTGGACCTCACGTCCACGGTGCCCACACTCCGCCTCGAGGACGTGCAGTACTCGCCGATCTCGGCACTGGTGGCGAGCGCGTCGTCCATCGCCGCGGTGGCGCTCAACAACCCGAAGCTGCCGACCTGCGCGGTGATCGCGGACCAGTCGGCGCCGCAGTGGTCGAGGCCCTGATCTCCCTCCCGGGGTTGCGCTGATACTTTAAGCCTATAGTATCCGCAGCAACTCCGGAGGTCGCGTTGCGCGTGGTGGTGGTCGGCGGTGGCCCGGCAGGACTCTACGTCGCCCTGCTGCTCAAGCAGGCGCGCCCGGAGCACGACGTCGTCGTCCTCGAGCGCAACCGCGCGGACGACACGTTCGGCTGGGGTGTGGTGTTCTCCGACCAGACGCTGGAGAACTTCCGCGCGGCCGACGAGCCCACCTTCCGCGCCATCACCGGGAACTTCGCGCACTGGGACGACATCGACGTCGTCGTGGACGGTGGGCGCATCACCTCGGGCGGTCACGGCTTCAGCGGCATCGCGCGCAAGAAGCTCCTCGCGATCCTCCAGCAGCGCGCAGCGGAGGTTGGCGTCGAGCTGCACTTCTCCACCGACGTGGACTCGCTCCGCGACGCCGGCACGGCGGACGTCATCATCGCCGCTGATGGCGTCAACAGCCGCATCCGCACGGAGCTCCGCGAGTTTTTCCAGCCCGACCTCGACGTGCGTCCCGCGCGCTTCACGTGGCTCGGCAGCACGCTGCCCCTCGACGCGTTCACGTTCTTCATCGCGCAGAACGAGCATGGTGTCTTCCAGGCGCACTGCTACCGCTTCGACGAGCACATGTCCACGTTCATCGTCGAGTGCGACGAGGCGTCGTGGCGCTCGGCGGGCCTGGACCGGATGGACGTGGAGCAGACGATCGCCGCCTGCGAGGGTATGTTCGCCGAGTGGCTCGGCGGGCACCGGCTGGTGTCGAATGCGGCGCATCGCGCGGGCTCGCCGTGGACGCAGTTCACGCGCGTGAAGAATGTAGCGTGGCACCATGACAACGTCGTCCTCATCGGCGACGCCGCGCACACGGCGCACTTCTCCATCGGGTCGGGCACCAAGCTCGCGATGGAGGATGCGATCGCACTGGCTCGCGAGCTCGCGCGCGACGGAAGCGTCGAGGATGCCTTCGCACGCTACCAGGACGAGCGCATGACCGAGTCGCTGCGGCTCCAGAACGCAGCGCGCAACTCGATGGAATGGTTCGAGCACGTGAAGCGGTACGTCGCGCTGCCGCCCGAGCAGTTTGCCTACAGCCTGCTCACGCGCAGCCAGCGCGTCAGCCACGAGAACCTGCGCCTGCGCGACGCGACGTACGTTGCCGGGATGGAGCGCTGGTTCGCGAGCCGCGCGTCGGCGGACGCGGCCAGCAGCGCGCCGCCGCCGATGTTCACGCCGTTCTCGTTGCGCGACATGACCCTCGCGAATCGTGTGGTGCTCGCACCGATGGACATGTACAGCGCCACCGACGGCACTCCGAACGACTTCCACCTCGTGCACCTGGGCGCGCGGGCACTCGGCGGCGCCGCACTCGTGATGACGGAGATGGTGTGCGTGTCGCCCGAGGCGCGCATCACGCTCGGCTGCACGGGCATGTACGCGCGCGAGCACATGGAGCACTGGCGTCGCGTCACGGAGTTCGTGCACGCGTGGACGCCGGCGAAGATCTGCCTCCAGCTCGGCCACTCGGGTCGCAAGGGCTCGACGAAGCTGCCGTGGCACGGCGCCGACGTCCCGCTCGAGGAGGAAGGCTGGGACACCGTAGGCCCCACCTCATTGACG
The DNA here is from genome assembly GCA_039928475.1 of Gemmatimonadaceae bacterium. Classification (GTDB taxonomy): domain Bacteria; phylum Gemmatimonadota; class Gemmatimonadetes; order Gemmatimonadales; family Gemmatimonadaceae; genus AG11. Next base: position 5,045 of record JBDSTA010000360.1, read on the forward strand.
TACGCACCCCAGCTCGCGCCTCCGGCCGAGTTGAGCGTGGACGCCATGCGCCTGGTGCGCGAAGAGTTCGTGCGCGCCGTGGCGATGGGTATCGAGGCGGGCTTCGACATGCTCGAGCTCCACTGCGCACATGGCTACCTGCTCTCGAGCTTCCTCACGCCGGTGAGCAACCGCCGGACGGACGACTACGGCGGCTCCCTGGAGAATCGCCTGCGGTTTCCGCTCGAGGTGTTCGCGGCGATGCGCGCGACGTGGCCTGCGTCGAAGCCGATGTCCGTGCGCATCTCGGCCACCGACTGGGTGGATGACGGCATCACCGGCGAGGAGTCGGTGGAGATCGGCCGCGCGTTCATGCGCGCTGGTGCGGACATCATTCATGTCTCCACGGGCCAGACCACCACCGATGCGCAGCCCGTGTATGGCCGACTCTACCAGACGCCCTACAGCGACCGCATCCGCAACGAGGGCGCCGTGCCCACCATCGCCGTGGGCAACGTGACGGAGGCGGACCAGGTGAACGGCATCATCGCCGCGGGGCGCGCGGACCTCGTCGCGGTCGGGCGCCCGCACCTGAGCGACCCGCACTGGACGCTCCACGCGGCGGCGCAGCTCGGGTACAAGGGCATGCCGTGGCCGCGTCCATATCATCTCGGCAAGGTTCAGCTCGAGCGCGAGCTCGAGAAGTCGCAGTCCGCTCCCCGCAAATCGTGAGCATGTCATGACGCAACAGACGCTGGCCGGCACGCACGCCATCATCACCGGCGGCAGCAGGGGGATTGGCGCGGCGATCGCCACGGCGCTCGCAGCGCGGGGTGCGAGCATCACGCTCATGTCGCGCTCCATCGATGCCCTCCGCGCGCGCGCGGCGCTCATGGAGTCGATGGGCGCGACGGTGCAGTTCAAGGACTGCAATGTGGCCGACGAGCGCAGCGTCGCGCGCGCCTTCCGCGACGCGCAGTCCACCTTTGGCCCCGCCGGCATCCTCGTGAACAACGCGGGCATCGCGAAGAGCGCGAAATTCCTCGAGACCTCGCGCGCCGCGTGGGACGACGTCATGTCGGTGAACGTGACCGGCACCTTCCTCTGCTGCCAGCAGGTGTTGCCCGCCATGCTCGAGGCAAAGCGCGGCCGCATCGTGAACATGTCGTCCACGGCAGGGCTGCGCGGCTATCGCACGATGTCGGCGTACTGCGCGTCGAAGCACGCCGTCATCGGACTCACGCGCTCGCTGGCGCAGGAGACGGCGAAGCACGGCGTCACGGTCAACGCCGTGTGCCCGGGCTACACGGAGACGGATCTCGTCGAGGACGCGATCTCCAACATCGTCCGGTCGCTCGGCAAGACGCGCGAGGAGGCGCGCGCGATGCTCGTCGCGCTCAACCCGCGCGGTGTCATGACCTCCTCGAGCGAGGTGGCCGAGGCGGTCGCGTGGCTCTGCGAGCCGGCGGCGCAGGCCGTGAATGGCATCGCACTTCCCATCGCTGGAGGAGAGGTGACATGAGGGCGTCAGCGACCACGGCGCGCTATCGCGTGCCGGCACATTCGGGCCATGCATCGCTGCGGCTCTGGCTGCGGCTCCTGTCGTGCTCCACGCTCGTGGAGCGCGAGGTGCGC
>JBDSTA010000361.1:0-13170 GCA_039928475.1 Gemmatimonadaceae bacterium
AAGGTGGAGATGCCCTTCGACCCCCGGCGCGCATCGGGCGTGTCCGTGCGCGCCATGACGAGGATGACGCCCGCGAAGCTGCCCGACGTCACCCAGCTCTTCGTGCCGTCGAGCACCCAGTCGTCGCCATCGCGCGTGGCCTGGCAGCGCAGCGACGACGCGTCGCTCCCCGCCTCCGGCTCGCTCAGGGCGAATGCGCCGATCACCTCGCCGCGCGCCATGGGCGCGAGGAAGCGCGCGCGCTGCGCATCGCTGCCGAAGTTGAGCAGCATCTGTGTGGGCAGCGAGTTATGCACGCTCATCAGCACGGCCGCCGACGCGTCACCCGCCGCGATCTCCTCGAGCGCGAGCAGGTACGACAAGGTGTCGAGCGCGAGTCCATCGTGCTCCTCGGGCAGCAGCATGCCGAGGAAGCCGAGCTCGCCCATGCGCCGCGCGACGGCGACGGGAAAGTTCGCCTCGCGATCCCATTTGTCGGCGTGCGGGACAATCTCCTCGCGCGCGAAATCGCGCGCGAGCTTCTGGATTTCCTGCTGCTCCTCGGTGAGCGGAATCAGAGACATATGGACTAGTAAGTATAGAAGCCGCGACCGGACTTCCGGCCCAGCTACCCAGCCGCCACGTACTTCCGGAGCAGCGGACACGGCCGGTACTTGGTGTCGCCAAGCCCGTCGTGCAGCACCTCGAGGATGGCGAGGCAGGTATCGAGCCCGATGAGGTCCGCCAGCGCGAGCGGCCCCATGGGATGATTCATCCCCAGCTTTATCACGGTGTCGATCGCCTCGGGCGTGCCGACGCCCTCCATCAGGCAATACACGGCCTCGTTGATCATCGGCATCAGGATCCGGTTCGCGACGAAGCCCGGGAAGTCGTTGACCTCCACCGGCGTCTTCCCCACCGCCTTGCTCCACGCCACCACGCGCTCCGTCGTCGCATCGGACGTCGCGAGCCCGCGAATGATCTCCACCAGCTGCATCACCGGCACGGGATTCATGAAGTGCATCCCGATCACCTGCTCCGGCCGCTTCGTCCGCGCCGCGATCTCCGTGATCGAGATGGAGCTCGTGTTCGTGCCGAGCACCGCGCCGGCGTCCGCGAGGCGATCGAGATCGCCGAAGATCCTGAACTTGAGGTCGCGATTCTCCGTCGCGGCCTCGATCACGAGATCGTGTCCCGCCACCGCATCGAGCGACGACGCCGTCGCCACCCGCCCGAGCACCGCGTCGCGATCCTCCGCGGTGAGCGTGCCCTTCTTGATCTGCCGGTCCAGGTTCTTCGCGATGGTGTCCTTCCCCTTCGCCAGCGCCGCCTCGGCGACGTCGATCATCGTCACGTCCATGCCCGACTGCGCGAACACGTGCGCGATGCCATTGCCCATCTGTCCCGCACCGATGACAGCGATACGCTCGGCCATCTATGACTCCTCGCGGCGTTGCCGCACGTAGAAAAATCCCAGTGCCCCGATCAATCCGAGCGCGGCCATGATGCCGCCCTCCGGTCCCCACACGCCGCCGCTCAGCCACGCCGGGGCCGTCGTCACCGCGCGATAGCCGGGCGCCTCGAACTCCTGCCCGCTCACCGGCGCATGGAACAGCGCGGCCATCACCCAGTTCCACGCGAAGTGCGCCATCCAGGCGGCGTACAGGCTGTTCGTCGCGAGGCGCACCGTGGCGAGCAGCAGCCCCGCCAGCGTCACGATCGCGACCGACATCACCGTCGCCTCGTCGCTCGCGATGTGCAACAATCCGAACATCACGCTCGTTCCCGCCACCGCCGCGCGCACACCGACCGCCTCGCGCGCCACGGTGAGAAGATAACCGCGGCAGATCAACTCTTCAGCCAGCGCCGCGGGCACGAGCACCGGCGCGATGCGAAACGCCGCGCCCATCCATGCCGTCTCGGCGGGGAATGCCACGAAGTGCATCAGTCCCGTGGCCAGGAGCGCCCCGCATACGAGTGCGATGGGCGCCCCGCCAGCGACGAGGCCCATCGCCATCGCACGCCATTTCGCCGACGCGAGCGAGAGGTCGATGCCGTCCCATCCACGCTGGTCGATGGAGCGCAGCATGATCGCAGTGGCCGCGAAGGCGGCCACGAGCTCCGCGTACACGTCCACGCGAATGGGCTGGCCAACTGTCCGGAACAACCACGTGAGTGGCGGCGGGACCATCGCGTACGCGGCCGCGCCGCAGAGGACAACCAGCAGGACGAACGCGAACGCTCGTCCGACGGCCGGCGCGAGCTCTTTCCTGCCGCCGGCCGCCGGGTCGTCGCTCAGATGCGTTCGCGCCGCGGCGCCGACAGCGCGGCCGCCACGAGCGCCTTCACCGCATCCGCCGCGACGAAGGGCAGCACGCCAAGCACCGCCGCCGTCGCGAGGCTGCCCGAGATCACCGACAGCTGCGCGATGCCCCCCAGGTACAGCACGAGCACACCCGCCGACGCCGCGAGCGCACGCACGCGATAGTCAGCCTTGCCGAACCCGATCGCACCGGCAACCGCCGCGGCAACCGGATACGCGAGCAGGTACCCGCCCGTGGGTCCCAGCAGTCGCGCGATAGCCGGCGCGCCGATCGGTGCGAACACCGGCAGTCCCGCCGCACCGGCCGCGAGGTAGATGATCATCGCCGCGGCAGCATCGAGTGGGCCGAGCAGCAGGCCTGCGAGCACCACGACGAGCGGCTGCAGCGTGAGCGGCACCGGCGTTCCCGGAACGGGGAGCGCGAACTGCGACGCGAGCGCGAGCGCACCCACGGCGAACAGGACCGAGAGGGCACGCGTGCGCGGCGTGCGGGAGGCGAGGGCGAGTGTCGTCACGGATCAGCTCCGGGAAACCGAGAGGGCAACGGCGTCTCCGCCACCAAGGCAGAGCGTGGCAAGTCCACTGTCGAGATTGCGGTCCCTCAATGCGTAAAGCAGCGTGGTGAGCACGCGGGCACCACTCGCGCCAATGGGATGGCCGAGCGCAATTGCACCGCCATTCACGTTGACACGATTCCAGTCCCAGCCGAGTCCCGCGCCGTCGGCGAGGGCCTGCGACGCGAACGCTTCGTTCGCCTCGATGAGGTCGTACTGGCCGATCGACTTGCCTTCCTTCTTCATCAGGTTGTTCACCGCCGTGATCGGCGCAAAGAACAGGTCCTGCGGATTCGTCGCACCCGTCGCATACGCATTGATGCGCCCGAGGATCGTGAGCCCGTGCGCCTCGGCGTACTCGAGCGACGTGACGACGAGCGCCGCGCCACCATCGTTCAGCGAGCTCGCGTTGCCGGCCGTGACGCTGGCGTCGCTACCCTTGTCGAACGCGGGTCGCAGCTTCGCCAGCACGTCGGCCGTGGTGTCCGCGCGCGGACCCTCGTCCGTGTCGACGACCGTGTCGCCCTTCTTGCCCGCGATGGTCACCGGCGCGATCTCGTCCTTGAACTTGCCGGCCTGCTGCGCGGCCACGGCCTTCGCGTGTGAGGCCGCAGCGAAGTCGTCCTGCTGCTGGCGCGTCACGCCCGCCTTCTTCGCGGTGTACTCGGCGTGGCTGCCCATGTGGACGTCGCACGAGGAGCACCAGAGGCCATCCTTGATCATCCCGTCCACGAACTTCTGGTCGCCGAGCTTCACGCCGTTGCGCATGCCGTAGACATAGTACGGCGCGTTGGACATGGACTCCTGCCCACCGGCGACGATCACCTGCGCGTCGCCCGCCTTGATGGACTGCGCGGCGAGCATCACGGCCTTGAGGCCGGAGCCGCACACCTTGTTGATGGTGAGGGCGGAGACGGTGGCGGGGACGCCGGCCTTGAGCGCGGCCTGCCGTGCGGGCGCCTGGCCCACGCCGCCCTGCACGACGTTGCCCATGATGACTTCATTGATGTCCGCCATGGGGACGCCGGACTTCTCGAGGGCGGCCTTGATCGCGATGGCGCCGAGCTCCGGGGCGCTCAGGGTAGAGAGGCTGCCCAGGAACTTGCCGATGGGCGTGCGGGCGGCGGCGACGATGACGGGAATGCGGGATTTATCGGTCATCAGCTTTGTGATATTGGCTGTTGTATTGGCGTACAGGCTGGAAAGCTACCCGAGGGGTCTGGGTCGTACAACACTTCCGTGGCGTTCGCGGACCTGCGGAACAGCCACTGCGCACGCAGAAGGAACGCAGGCTGCGCAGGCGCAGAAGGTCGCTGTGACTGCATGGGGGAGTGGAGGCGTACTTCTGGTCGCGCGGGAGTGAAAACGGTGACGGTTTTCTTGGCGGCTCCGTTCAGACTGGAGCATGCCGAATGCCTACCCTGACGCCGACTACCCGGACCAGCAGCTCACCGGTCTCATCATCGCCTCGGCGTACGAGGTGCACCGCGTCTTTGGATATGGATTCCTGGAGGCCGTCTACAAGCGCGCCATGGCGGTCGAGATGCGATTCAGGGGAGTAAACGTTGGGCTGGAGGCGCGTTTCGACCTCGGTCATCGCGACGAGGGCGTTGGCATCTTCAAGGCGGACATTCTGGTAGAGCGCAGAGTCATCGTGGAGGTGAAGACCGGACTGCGTCCTGATCCCGAAGCGCCCACGCAGGCACTGAACTATCTGTGCGCCGCAGACTTGAACCTCGCGCTGGTGCTCGATTTCTGCCCGAAGCTTCACATCAAGCGCCTCATCTCGACTCCGGCAAAAAGACACTGGCGCCGGCGGGGCTCTCTGGGTCTCCCGTAGCGAGCAACGCGGTTCCTGCGACCTTCTGCGCCTGCGCAGCCTGCGTCCTTCTGCGTGCGCAGTGGCTGTCTGCTTAAGTTGGATGAATGAAGCCCGGCTACGTCACCGACGATTACAGGACCTGGCGCGAGACGTCTGTCCACGGCATCGCCCTCGCCACCAAACCCGGCGTCTTCGCGCATGGTTCCGCGGACATCGCCTCGCTCCTCCTCGCGCGCCACGTCCACTCTCCCGGCACCGTCGTCCACCTCAATGCCGGCAACGCCCTGCTCGCAGTCGCGCTCAAGGGCCAGGCGCGCACGACGATCATCGCCGACCGCAACGTCCTCGCGATCGAGGCCGCCGCGCGCACGCTCGCACTCAACGGCGCGACCGCCGAGCTGCACATCGGCCACGGCGCGCTCGCCCTTCCGCGCGACACCGCGGCCGACGTCGTCGCCATCCGCATCCCGCACGAGAAGGTCGCACTGCTCCAGCTCCTGCACGACGCGTTCGCGATCCTGAAGCCCGGGGGCGAGTGCATCATTGCCGGCGCGAACAACGAGGGCGCGAAGAGTGCCGCACGCCTGCTCGAGCAGCTGTTCGGCCACGCCGAGACGATCGCGACGGAGAGTGGGTATCGTGCGATCCGCGCGATCAGGCAGGACGCGTGCGCCGGTGTCGCCGCGGACGCCAGTCCGTACCTCGGGCCAGACGCGTTTCTCGAGCAGAAGTTCACGCTCCGCGGCGAGGAGCTCACGTTCTTCTCGCGACCCGGCGTGTTCTCCTGGGACCATCTCGACGAGGCGACATCGATTCTGGTCGACACGCTCGAGGTGAACGCGCACGATCGCGTCCTCGACCTCGGCTGCGGCTACGGCGTGCTCGGCACCGTGGCCGGCCGCATAGCGCGCGACCATCCCGTCACGATGCTCGACGTCGACTCCGAGGCCGTGCGCTCGGCCACTCGCTCCGCGCACGCGAGCGGCCTCGCGAATGCGCGCGTGCTCGGCAGCGACATCGCCTCGGCCGTCCTCGAGGAGCAGTTCGACCTCGTCGTCACCAACCCGCCTTTTCATGTCGGCAAGTCCACGGACCTGGGCGTGCCGATCCAGTTCATCGCCGACGCGTTTCACGTGCTCGCGCCCGGTGGGCGGCTGTCGCTCGTCGCCAATCGCACGCTGCCCTACGAGGGCGCGATCAAGTACCTGTTCGGCAACATCGCCAAGGTGCACGACGGCCGGCGCTTCAAGGTGCTCACCGCGGTGAAGGGCGCGTGAAGGTCATCAAGTATCTCGGCAACCTCGGCTACGGCACGCGCCGCGAGGTCACCGAGATCGTGAAGCACAAGCGCGTCACCCGGCGCGACGGAAGCATCGTCCGCGACGGCGACGACGTCGAGCATCACGACCTGCTCGTCGATAACCTGCCCCTCGACGTGCCGCCAGGCAGCGTGATCATCCTGCACAAGCCGGTGGGGTACGTCTGTTCGACGAAGGACGAAAGTCGCCTCGTGTATGAACTGCTTCCGCCACGTTTCCTCAAGAGATCGCCGGTGATGGCGACCGTCGGCCGGCTCGATCGCGAGACGTCGGGACTGCTCTTCCTCACGGACGACGGCCGGATCAACCATCGCCTCACCTCGCCGCGCGCGCACGTGGCCAAGGTGTACGAGGTCGAGCTTGCGTCGGACATGAGCGGGGAGGAGGCAGCGCTCTTCGCATCGGGAACGCTCACGCTCGCCGGTGACACCTCCGCCTTGCTCCCCGCGACGCTCGAGCCACATGGCGCGCGGCGCGCGCGCATCACGATCGTGGAGGGACGCTACCACCAGGTGCGACGCATGTTCGCCGCCGCAGGAAACCTCGTGATCGCCCTGCACCGGCCGTCGGTCGGCACGGTGACACTCGGCGACCTCGCAGCTGGCGAGTGGCGTCAATTGGCCGCGAACGAAGTCGAGGCATTGCTCGATTGAGTATCCGACGTCCCTCTGCCACAGAGCCTCAGCCGTCAGCTACTGCCGTCCGTCGCGGACGATGATTGTGTACGCACGCCGCAGATTGGTTTTGGATTCTGAAGGACTGACCGTCAGATTCCTCCGTCCAGGGAGAGACTGACATGCGCCTGACCAGGACAGTGTTGTCACTCGCAGCACTGTTGGCGTCCCGCGACGCGTTCGCCCAGCAGATCGCCGCTGCCGGCAAGCCCGCGCGACTCGACGTCCGCGCGGCGGGCGCGCATGCCGTCCGCATCACGCTGGAGCCAGTGGCGCTGCGCGGCGCACTTCCCTTCTCGCCAGCGGTCGCCGAGCGGGTATATCCCGCGCCTGCGTTGAGCGTGACGTCGCTCGTGAAGCCCCTGCGACGCACGATTGGCGGCCTGCACGTCGAGGTCCGCCCCGCCCCGCTCACGGTCATCGTCACGAACGCATCGGGTGCGCTCGTGCAACGCATCGCCTTCGAGCCGGACGGCAACCTGTCCTTCGCGCTGGACGAGTCGCCCGTGCTCGGCATGGGCGAAGGGGGACCTCGCCCCGAGCGCGGCGTGCCCTGGCGCACGCAGCCAATCCAGTTCGATCGTCGAGGGAAGCTGGATACGATGGAGCCGCGGTGGCAGAGTGATGCCTACGGCTCGCGCAATCCGGTCGCGATGCTCGTCGGCACGCGCGGCTGGGGACTGTTCGTCGCCGCTCCGTGGGGCAATGTCGACCTGCGCGACCCGGCGCGCGGCGTGTTCGTTCCGCGCGAGGTTGCGAGCCAGGACACAACGCGACAGACGGAGGGCAACCAGCAGCTGAACCAGGGCAAGGGACTGCCGCCCGCGAGCAGCGTCGTACGGGGGCTGTACGACGTGTTCGTCTTCGACGGGCACGATCCGGCCGCGCTGATGAAGGATTTCGCGACCATCACCGGGCCAGCCGTACTGCCCCCGAAATGGGCGCTCGGCTACATGCAGTCACATCGCACGCTGGAAGACGACGCGCAGTTGCTCGGCATCATCGACACGTTTCGCGCGAAGCGAATCCCGCTCGACGCCGTGATCTATCTCGGGACCGGCTTCGCGCCGCGCGGCTGGAACACCACGCAGCCGTCGTTCGCGTTCAACCCCGATGTCTTCAGGCGCGACCCGAAGGTGGTGCTGGCCGACATGCATGCGCGCCACGTGAAGGTCGTCGTCCACATGGTGCCGTGGGACCGCGACAGGCTGCCGACGCTGCACGGCACCATCCCGGCAAAGCCGGACGAGGAGCTCGACGCCTCGCACATCCAGAGCTACTGGCAGCAGCATGTCGGGCTGACGCAGGCGGGCGTCGATGCCTTCTGGCCCGATGAGGGCGACTGGTTCGACCTCTTCGAGCGCGTCAAGCGTCATCAGATGTACTACCAGGGCCCGTTGTCCACGCAGCCGAACGTCCGGCCGTGGAGCCTGCACCGGAATGGATATCCCGGGATCGCACAGTGGGGCGGCTGGGTATGGTCGGGCGACACCGAGTCGTCGTGGAAGACGCTCGAGGGACAGATCGCCGTCGGCATCAACTACTCGCTGAGCATCGCACCGTTCTGGGGCTCCGACATCGGCGGCTTTTATCCCAACTCCGAGCTTACCGGCGAGCTGTACGCGCGGTGGTTCCAGTTCGCGTCGTTCACGCCGTCGTTCCGTTCACATGGACGCACCTGGTGGACGCGCCTCCCGTGGGGCTGGGGACTGAGCGACATGGGACCGCGCGAGAACAACAACGGCAACTCCGCGTCGAACCCGAACGATCCGCGCAACATCCTCGCGTCCGAGATGAACAATCCGGCCATCGAGCCCGTCGCGAGGAAGTACGCGGAGCTGCGCTACCAGCTCATGCCGTACACGTACACGCTCGCGCGTGAAGCGCGCGACGCGGGACTTCCGCTGATGCGCGCGATGTGGCTACAGTACCCTGACGACGAGCGCGCGAAGGGCCTGGGAACGCAGTACATGTGGGGCCGCGACCTGCTCATCGCCCCCGTGTTCGAGAAGGGTGCGACGTCGCGCGAGGTGTATCTGCCAAGGGGCGACTGGTACGACTGGTGGACCAGCATCAGGATTGTCGGAGGGCAGACGACAACGCGCGCCCTCGACCTCGCGACGATGCCGATCTACGTGCGTGCCGGCGCGATCATTCCCGTGGATCCCGTGCGGCAATACACCGCTGAGCCGGTGACCGAGCCCACGACACTCCGCGTGTATCGCGGCGCGAACGGCCAGTTCACGCTGTACGACGACGACGGCATCAGCCAGGACTACCTGCGCGGTCGCGGCGCCTGGACTCGCATGACGTGGAACGACCGCGCTCGTCAGCTCACACTGGAACCGGGCGCGCCGCGCGGAGCGACCTCCCTGCCGACGCACCGCGTTTTCAGGATCGTGGTACTGCCGGAGGGAGCGACGAAGGAGCTACGCTATTCCGGAATGCGCGTGACGGCGACGATCGACTGAACGCCGCTCGTCAGGCTCCCGCGCCGAGCACGAGCGTGCGCTCTCTCATCTCGCGCTGCACGCGCGCGATGAACTCGTCTACCGCAACCGGCGCCGGCTTCTGGCCCTCGCCCGCCCCGCGCGTGTTCACCGCTACCTGATCGGCCTCTGCCTCGCGACGACCGATCACGCACATGTACGGCACCTTCATGCGTGCCCCTTCTGCCACGCGATACTTCAGCGTCTCGGATCGGTCGTCGAGGTGCGCACGAATTCCCGCGTCGAGCATGCGCTCGACGATCTTCGCCGCTACCGGCGCCTGGTCGTCGGTTATCGGCAGCACGCGCACCTGTTCCGGCGCGAGCCATGTGGGAAACGCGCCCGCGAAGTGCTCGATGAGGATCGCGATGAAGCGCTCCATCGAGCCGCTCACCGCGCGATGGATCACGACGGGACGATGCGTTGCGTTGTCCTCGCCCGTGTACGTGAGGTCGAAGCGCTCCGGCGCCGCATAGTCGAGCTGGATGGTGCCGAGCTGCCATGCGCGGCCGATGGAGTCCGTGACGTCGAAGTCGATCTTCGGGCCATAGAACGCACCGTCGCCCTCCTTGAGCGCGTACGGCTTCCCCGTCGCCTCGAGCGCCGCCTTGAGCGCGCCCTCGGCGCGATCCCACATCGCGTCGTCGCCAATGCGCGTCTCGGGACGCGTCGCGAACTTGAGCGTCGCCGTGAGGCCGAACGACTCGTAGTAGCCGAGGATGAAGTCCATGAGGAACTGGACCTCGCCCGCGATCTGGTCCTCGCGGATGAAGCAGTGGCAGTCGTCCTGCGCGAACTGCCGCACGCGCGTGAGGCCGCTCAACGCGCCCGCGAGCTCGTTGCGGTGCAGCACGTCGAACGTGACGTAGCGCTTCGGGAACTCGCGGTACGAGTGCTTCTTCGCGAGGTACATGAGGTAGTGCGACGGGCAGTTCATCGGCTTGAGCGACGACTCGTGCTCCCCTGACTCGTTGTCGAGGATGAGGAACATGTTCTCCTTGTACTTGCCCCAGTGCCCCGACATCTCCCACAGCGCCTTGTTGTAGAGGAGCGGCGTCTTGATCTCGGAGAAGTCGCGCTTCTGGCGCTCGCGTACGTAGTCGACGAGCAGGTTGTACAGCGTCGTCCCGCGCTCCGTCCAGAACGTCGCACCCGGCGAGAATGGATGGAGCATGAACAGGTCGAGCTCCTTCCCGAGGCGACGGTGGTCGCGCTTCTTCGCCTCCTCGATGCGGAAGAGGTGCGCGTCCAGCTCGTCCTTCTTGAAGAAGGCGGTGCCATAGATGCGCTGGAGCATCTGGCGCTTCTCGTCGCCACGCCAGTACGCGCCTGCGGCGCTCAACAGCTTGAAGTGCTTGAGCCGGCCCGTGTCGGGCACGTGCGGGCCGCGGCACAGGTCGATGAACGGACCGTCCGTGTACGTGGAGATGATCTCGTTCGGGTCGGTGAAGTCGTCGAGGCGCTCGAGCTTGAGCGGGTCGTCGGCGAACTTCACGCGCGCCTCCGGCATGTCCACCTCGGCGCGCACGAACGGGAACTTCTCCTGCGCGACCTTCCGCATCTCGGCCTCGAACTTCTCGAGGTCCTCCGGCGTGAACGGCTGGGCGACCTCGAAGTCGTAGTAGAAGCCGTCGTCGATGGCGGGGCCGAACCCGATCTTCGCGTCGGGACGGAGGCGCCTGACGGCGGTGGCGAGCACGTGCGCCGCCGAATGACGCAGGACGTCGACCGCCTCGGGATCCCGCTCCGTGAGCACGCGGAACGCGCCGCCCGTGCGGAGCGGCGTCATCAGGTCCTGGATCTTCCCGTCCACGGAGACCGCCACGGCCGCCATGAGCAGGCGCTCGCCGATGGAGCGCACCACCTCGGACGGCAGCGTACCCGCCGCGACCGTGCGCGTTGCGCCGTCGGGCAGCACGAGGGTGACGTCGCCGCCGGGAGCTGGACTATCGATCATGGTGACAAAACGGGGTACGGGTCAGCCGAGCATCGGCGTAAGTAGCCGTGCGTACTTGAAATACATGACGATCCCCGTGAGGATGCCGATCCAGACGACGACCCAGATCACGATGCGCCGCATCGGGATGGTTTCGTCCAGGTATTTGATGTCGTTTGGCTTGAGGACGCGCGAGAGGCGCATGGCCGGATTGTAGCTGGAAACGTTGGGCCTTCTTCTTGCACCGCGTTCGCGGAAAATCTCCTTGCAAGCTATCCTTGCGGCAGACCCTTCGCCACAGGCTTTCCGTCATGTCATATCTCCGCTTTCGAGACGAGGACGAGTCCTCCGTCGGTGGTACCGTCGCAGGCGTCCTGCTCGGCGCACTCGCCGGCTTTGCGGTTGGAATGGTCGTCGCGCAGCGCGTCGGCGGCTTCAGCGGGCTCACGGACAAGTTGCGTCGGCGCACGCGCGGCGCGGATGTGGCCGATGCCGCGACCACGCCCCTCGTGGCTGACGACTACGCAGACTACGATGAGTACGAGGACGAGCTCGAGGAGTCCGAGCCCACGGGACTCGAGGAGCGCGTGCTGGAAGCGTTCCGCAACGACCCGATCCTCGCCGAGCGCGCCATCGACATCGGCAGCATCGGCGAGTCCACGATCGAGCTCGCCGGCTGGGTCACCACCGAGGATGAGGCCGAGCACGCCGTGACCATCGCGCGCGGCACGCCGGGCGTGGAGACGGTGCTCAACCGCATCGCCGTGGGCGAGGAGGAAGAGCGCATCGCCGACCACGCGCGCATGTTCGCCGAGGGCGACGACGCACACACCGAGGCGCACTGGGAGGGCAACACGGTGGGCACCGGCCGTCGCCGCCAGGGCTCATCCGACGAGTTCGACCGCCACGAGTCTCCGCGCGTCGAGCTCGCGGAGAAGTGGACGGCGGCCGACGCCCAGGAAGCCGTCGAGGACATCGAGGGTATCGCCGAGCGCCGCCACCGCGAGAAGAAGGTCGTGAAGGGTGACCGCACGGGCGGTTCTCCCATCGCGCCGACCGGCGTGCCGAAGGCCGATCATGTGGCTAAACCCCTGGACGCCTAGAAGAGGTCTCCTCAGCCGCTGTTCCACTGCCGTCAGCTACTGCCGTCTGCAGCGGACAATGCAGGTGATGGCGATTGGAAAGTCGGTTGGGGATTCTGTTGGTCAGCTTTTCTGGACTCTCTGAGGTCAGTTTCCCGGAATCCAATACGAACCTGCGTCGCCCCGCTTTCCAGCATCTGGTGTCCCTGACGCCAGTAGCAGCCGGCAGAGCCCTGAAGCAGGAGGAAGCGACCCCCGAGCGTCGTCGCCTTCATACCACATGACCCGCGGATTAGCTTTCGCGGGTCATGTCAATTTCAGACACCACCGAGCAGGAATTCCCCGCGCAGTACGATCCCGCCTCCACCGAGAAGGCGATCTACGCGCGCTGGTTGCAGGCCGGCTGCTTCACCGCCGACGCATCGCGGTCGAAGGCCGTCGGCGGTGACCGCGATCCGTACGGCATCCTCATGCCGCCGCCCAACGTCACGGCCATTCTCCATGTCGGTCATGGGCTGAACAACACGGTGCAGGATGTCCTCATGCGCTGGGCGCGGATGAAGGGCCTCGAGGCGCTCTGGGTGCCCGGGATGGATCACGCGGGCATCGCGACGCAGAACGTCGTCGAGAAGATTGTCGCCGCCGAGGGCAAGACGCGCTTCGACGTGGGGCGCGAGGCGTTCGTCAGGCGCACCGAGGCATTCGTCGCCGAGACGGGCGGCACCATCCTGCGACAGCTGCGCGCGCTCGGCGCCTCCGCCGACTGGACGCGCACGGCGTACACGCTCTCGCCCGAGCTCTCGCGCGCGGTGCGCGAGGCGTTCGTGCGCCTGTTCGAGAAGGGGCTGGTCTATCGCGGCCATCGCGTCATCCACTGGTGCCCGCGCTGCCTCACTGCGCTTAGCGATGAGGAAGCCGAACACGGCGAGGAAGCGGGGAGTCTTTATCACATCCGCTACCAGGTGAAGCCAGACAGCGACACCGAGGCTCCA
>JBDSTA010000362.1:0-1902 GCA_039928475.1 Gemmatimonadaceae bacterium
CAGTCACCGTGCGCACGGCGTTGGCGGCGTGAACGAACAGCGCTTCCACCACCGTCATCATCTCTCGGTAGTCCGCGTACGCCTGGTAAAACTCGAGCATCGTGAATTCCGGATTGTGCGTCCGGTCGATGCCCTCATTCCGAAAGTCGTGCCCGATTTCGTAGACCCGGTCAAATCCACCCACCACCAGCCGCTTGAGGTACAGCTCATCCGCGATGCGGAGGAACAGCGGCATGTCGAGCGCATTGTGGTGCGTCGTGAAGGGACGCGCCGCGGCTCCGCCGTACAGCGGCTGCAGCACCGGCGTTTCCACCTCGAGAAAGCCACGTCCGTCCAGGAAGGAACGGATCGCACTCGTCATGCGCGACCGGGCGAGGAACAGTGCGCGCACCTCGGGATGCACGGCGAGGTCCGCATAGCGCTGGCGATAGCGCTGCTCGGGATCGTTGAACCCCGAGTGACGCACCGTCACGCCGTCGACGACTTCTTCCTTGCCATATGGCAGCGGGCGCAGGGACTTCGCGAGCATCTCGACCGTCGCGACGCGCACGGTCACCTCGCCCGTCCGTGTGCGCATGAGCGCCCCGCTCACGCCCACGATGTCGCTGATGTCGTACAGTGCGAGCTGCGCGAACACCGCGTCCCCGAGCTCGTCCTTGCGGAAGTAGAGCTGGATGCGCCCAGTGCCGTCCGCGAGATGTGCGAACGCCGTCTTGCCGTGGCCGCGCCAGGCAACGATGCGGCCGGCGACACGGACCACGTCGCCCTCCTCCTGGCCATCGGGCAGCGCGGCGACCGCGGCCGACGCTTCATGCGTGCGATCGAAGCCGTAGGCAAAGGGCGCGATGCCTGCGGCCACGAGCGCGTCGAGCTTCTCGCGTCGCGCCTTCTCGACGAAGTTCAGGTCGTCCGTCACGCCGCGTCTCCCTTCGTCGTTCCGCCCGTCTCCTTGAGGAACGCCTCGATGAACGGATCGATCGCGCCGTCCATCACCTTCTGGACGTCGGCGATCTTGAGCTCCGTGCGGTGATCGTTGACCATGGTGTACGGTTGGAAGACGTAGCTGCGGATCTGGCTGCCGAAGCTGACGTCCGACTTGTTCGCGTCCATCTCGGCCTTCTTTGCCAGCTGCTTGTTCAACTCGATCTGGTACAGGCGGTTCTTCAGCATCTTCATGGCGGTCGCCTTGTTCTTGCCCTGCGACCGTTGCGCCTGCGACGCCGTGACGACGCCGCTGGGAAGGTGCGTGATGCGCACCGCCGAGCTGGTCTTGTTGACGTGCTGCCCGCCGGCGCCCGACGCGCGATACACGTCGATCTTCAGGTCCTCGTCGCGAATCTCGATGTTGATGTCCGTGTCGACCACCGGATAGATGAACACCGAAGCGAAGCTGGTGTGCCGCCGCGCCTGCGAATCGAAGGGCGAGATGCGCACGAGGCGATGCACGCCGGATTCCGCCTTGAGGAATCCATAGGCATTGAGCCCCTTGATCTCGAGCACGGCACCCTTGATGCCCGCCTCCTCGCCCTCGCTGAGGTCGACGATCTCGACGCCGTACCCCTTCCGCTCCGCCCAGCGCGTGTACATGCGCATGATCATCGATGCCCAGTCCTGCGCCTCGGTGCCGCCGGCGCCGGCGCTGATCTCGAGCTGCGCATCGCGGAAGTCGTCCGGATGGGAGAGGAGTGAACGCAGGCGATACTCCTCGAGGTCCGCGCTGATGCGCTCGACCTCCGCCGCCACCTCCCGCACCATCTCGGCGTCGGGTTCGAGGTCGAGCAGCTCGCTCAGCTCCCGCGCGCTCTGCACGCGTGCGACGAGTGCCTCGAAGGGCTCCACCCAGTTCTTCAGTGCCTTGACCTGCTGAACCATGCCCTGCGCCGCTTCCTGATTGTTCCAGAA
>JBDSTA010000363.1:0-8278 GCA_039928475.1 Gemmatimonadaceae bacterium
GTGGATGAGCTGCTCGCGCGCCTCCGTGTACAGCGAGTCGCGAATGGCGATGCGCAGCGCAACCTGTGCGGGCTCGTCGCCGGGGTGGGCGCTGAAGGTGGAGTCCACCGTGTGGTAGAGCGTGGCCCAGAACTGCCCGATGAGCCGCTCGTCCTTCCAGCGCGCCACGACTTCATCCGCGGCCGCACCCTGCCCGCGCGAGCGATAGAAGCGTTCGGCGCCACGTGCGCCGACGAAGTTGGCGAAGCTCTCGTTGAAGACCGCGCCACCGGGAGCGTAATACGTGTTATGGGTGATCTCGTGGATCACCGTGTTCGCCAAGGTGAGCGTGTCCGCGCGCAGCGTGCTCGGTAGCAGCGGGTCGTTGAACCACCCGAGCGTGCTGAAGGCCGATGCCGCGCCGAGTCGCGCGTCGAAGCCGCGGTCGGAAAGCTTCTTCTCCTCGCGCCGCGCTTCGTCGAAGTCGAAGTAGCCCTTGTAGGGAACGGACCCGACGACGGGAAACCACCAGGTGTAGCGCCTGAGCTTGTCGCGATAGGCTCCGGAGAGCACGAGGACGAGCGTGTCGCGGCGGATGTCGCTGAAGGCCGTGAAGCTCTCGCCGGTCTGGAGGCCGAGCGAGTCGCGGGCGAACGCGCGGGCGGCGAGGACGAGCTCGAGCTTCGCACGGAGGGCGGGCGTGGTGGCGGGCGCGGCGATGATATCCGCGATGGGCTGCCGCGCCAGGAGGATGCGCGCTTCCCGGACCCCGGCGCGCACGAGGTAGCGGCCCGTGCCGGAAACGATGAGCCAGGCCACCAATCCCAGCACGAGGACGGCCAGCACCTTCAGAGCTGGCCGTATCCATCTAAGTCGTTTATTAGCAGTCACTTCCGACCATGAACATTCGTCTGCCGGCCTTTGACGCGGGGGGTCGCGGTCGCTATCCTTTTCAAGATGTCCTTCGTCCATCTCCACTGCCACTCGGAGTACTCCCTCCTCGATGGCGCCAACAGGATCGGTGACCTGATCAACCGGGCGCTCGAGTTCGAGCAGCCCGCGCTGGCCATCACCGATCATGGGAATCTCCACGCCGCGTGGGAATTCCAGGAGAAGGCCAGGAAGGCCGGGCTGAAGCCGATCATCGGCATGGAGGCGTATGTCGCCCCGGGCGACCGGAAGGTGCGCGGCCGACCCGCCCCGGGCGTGAAGCCGTACTACCATCTCGTGCTCCTCGCGCGCGACATGGTGGGCTACAAGAACCTCGTGAAGCTTTCGTCGCTCGCCTACACCGAGGGCTTCTACTCCAAGCCCCGCGTGGACCGCGAGCTGCTCGCGAAGTACAGCGAGGGGCTCATCGTGAGCTCGGCGTGCCTCGCGGGTGAGATCGCCTCCAACCTCGAGGCGGGCAACGAGGCGGGCGCGCGGGAAGCCGCCGAGTGGTACGGGAACGTCTTCAAGGACCGCTATTACCTCGAGGTGCAGGCGCACGACTCCGAGGGACAGGCGAAGCACAACGAGTCGATCTTTCGGCTTGGGTCCGAGTTGAACCTGCCCGTGATCGCGACGAACGACGCGCATTTCCTCACGGCGGACTCGCACGACGCGCACGACGTCCTCCTCTGCATCGGCCTGGGCAAGGACTACAGCGACCAGAACCGCATGCACTACGACCGTGGGCTCTACTTCAAGAGCGCCCCGGAGATGGCGTCGCGCTTTCCGCAGCGGAAGGACGTCCTCGAGAACACGCTGAAGATCGCCGACGAGGCGGGCTTCGCCTTCGAGAAGAAGTACTACGTCCCGTCGTTCCCGCTGCCCGCTGGCGTGGGAACGGAGAACGAGCTGCTGGTGCGGCTCGCAACGGAGGGTGCGCACGCGCGCTATGGCGCCGAGCTGTCACCCGAGGTGAAGGACCGGCTGGAGTACGAGCTGGGCGTGATCACGAAGACCGGCTACGCCGGCTACTTCCTGATCGTGTACGACTTCATCAAGGCGGCGCGCGACCGCGACATCCCCGTGGGCCCGGGCCGCGGCTCGGCGGCGGGCTCCATCGTCGCGTATGCGTTGAAGATCACGGACGTCTGCCCGCTCAAGTACGATCTGCTCTTCGAGCGCTTCCTGAATCCGGAGCGCGTGTCGATGCCCGACATCGACGTGGACTTCTGCTTCGAGCGTCGCGGCGAGGTCATCGAGTACGTGCGGCAGAAGTACGGCAAGGAATCGGTCGGGCAGATCGTCACCTTCGGGACGATGAAGTCGCGCGCGGCCATCAAGGACGTCGGCCGCACGCTCGGCTTCACGCCGGCGGAGACGGACGCGCTGGCGAAGCTCATCCCGAACGGGCCGGCCTTCTCACTCACCGTGAAGGAAGCGGTGAAGGAAGTGCCGGAGATCAAGAAGCTGTACGGCAGCGACGCGCGGTACACGACGCTGCTCGACTACGCGATTGCGCTCGAGGGTCTCTCGCGCCACACCGGCGTGCATGCGGCGGGCGTCGTCATCGCGCCCGGCCCGCTCGACGACTACGTCCCGATCCTCACGGTCAACAGCAAGGGTGCTGGCGCGGGATCGGACGAGTCCACGATCGTCACGCAGTACGACATGAACTGTCTCGAGCACGCCGGCATGCTCAAGATGGACTTCCTCGGCCTCACGACGCTGACGGTGATCCGCGACGCGCTGGACAACATCGAGCAGCGCACCGGGACGCGCCCTGACCTGGACACCGTGGACATGGAGGATCCGGAGGTCTACCGGATGCTGCGCGCGGGACGGACGACGGGCGTGTTCCAGTTCGAGTCCGCGCTCGCGACGGACATGCTGCGCTCGATGCGCTGCGACCGGTTCGACGATCTCGTCGCGTCCAACGCGCTCATGCGGCCTGGCCCGCTCGACGCGGGCATGCACAAGGTCTACCAGCGGCGGAAGCGCGGCGAGGAGCCGGTGTCGTACGCGCTGCCCGAGCTCGAGCCGATCCTCGAGCCCACGTATGGCGTCATCACCTACCAGGAGCAGGTGATGCGTCTCGCGCAGGTGCTCGCGGGCATCTCGCTCGCGGAAGCGGACGTGCTGCGAAAGGCCGTGGGCAAGAAGGACGCGGAGCTCATCAAGAAGGAGCTCGGCAAGTTCGTCGAGAAGTCGATCGCGCGCGGGTATGACCGCAAGATCATCGAGGATCTATCCGGGCAGATCGAGACGTTCGGGCGCTACGGTTTCAACAAGTCTCATTCAGTTGCCTATTCAGTAGTTTCGTTCCACACGGCGTGGCTCAAGGCGCACTTCCCCGCCGAGTTCATGGCGGCGATCCTGTCGTCCTCCATCGGCGACACGGACTCGGTGGTGAAGTTCATCAACGAGGCGCGCGAGCTCGGCATCGAGGTGCTGCCGCCGGACGTGAACGAGTCGAACTACAAGTTCACGGTGCTCGACGAGAAGCGCATCCGCTTCGGCCTCGGCGCCATTCGCAACGTGGGCCGCAACGCGATCGACTCCATCCTCGGTGCGAAGCGCGAGAAGCCGTTCGAGAGCTTCTTCGACTTCACCGACCGCGTGGACCTCGCGAAGTGCAACAAGCGCGTGTTCGAGGCGCTCATCTCCTCCGGTGCGCTGGACGAGCTGGGCGGCCATCGCGCGCAGTTCTGGCATGCACTGGACGGCGCCATGCAGGAGGCATCGCTCAAGCAGCAGGAGGCGGCGATGGGCCAGGTGTCGTTGTTCGGCGGTCCGGTGGACGACGCCGGCGTCGAGGCGCACGCACCGCGCGTGCTGCCCAACGTCGCGCCGATGGCGGAGTCCGAGCGGCTCACGCGCGAGAAGGAGATCCTCGGCTTCTACATCAGCGGCCACCCGCTGGAGCCGTATCGCATGGAGTGCGAGCTGTTCGCGACGCACCAGGTGAGCCAGCTGGGGAAGTGGATCCCGGAGCCGCTCTCCATGGGTGTGGTGGTCACGGCGATCAAGCGCCAGATCAGCAAGCGGTCCGGAGCGGAGTTCGCGCGGTTGACAGTGGAGGATTTTTCGGGATCTTCCGAGGTACTGGTGTTTCCGGAGAGCTGGGGGTTGCTCGCCGATCGCGTCCGTGCCGACGTGCCCGTCCTTATGAAGGGCGGCTACTCGAAGCGGGACCAGGATGCGGATAGTCCCACCTTCATCGTGGAATCGGTGACACCGTTTGCCGAGCTGCGATTGAATGGGCAGGTGTCGATCTCGATCGAGCTCGGCGTCGGCGCGGCCATTACCCCGGATGCGATCACGGACGCACGTGCGATCATCGACGCGCATGCGACGTCGCATTCGGGTGCGCCACCGCTGGAGTTGCGCTGGACCGACGGAACTGGAACGCGGTCGCGACTGAAATCGCGATCGCTGCGACTGGCGGCGACACAGGCCGCCCTGACAGACTTGCGGGCGCTCCTCGGAGACGAGCGCGTCCGCCTCGTGCGCGGGAGCTGACACGGATGGCGACTGCGACTCTGGAGTTCGAGAAGCCGATCTACGAGCTGGAACGGCAGATCGACGAGTTGAAGAAGATGGCGGACGAGCGGTCACTCAACGTGACCGACGAGATCGCGCCATTGGAGAAGAAGCTGGGCGAGTTGCGTGCGGACATCTACAGGAGCCTCACGCCGCTGCAGCGCGTGCAGGTCGCGCGCAGCAACAAGCGCCCGCTCACCGATGACTACCTGCGGTTGTGCTTCACGGACTTCATCGAGCTGCATGGCGACCGCGCGTTTCGTGAAGACGCGGCGATCATGGGCGGGTGGGCGCGCCTCGACGGCGAGACCGTCATGGTGATCGGCCACCAGCGCGGGAGGGACACGAAGGAAAACCTCAAGCGCAATTTCGGGATGGCGCACCCCGAGGGATACCGGAAGGCGCTGCGCCTGATGAAGCTCGCGGAGAAATTCCACGTGCCGGTGATCACGTTCATCGACACCCCGGGTGCGTGGGCGGGACTCGGCGCGGAAGAGCGCGGGCAGAGCGAGGCGATCGCGCGCAACCTGTTCGAGATGAGCCGCCTCGAGACGCCCATCATCGCCACGATCATCGGCGAGGGCGGCTCGGGCGGTGCGCTCGCCCTCGGCGTGGCGGACCGCGTGAACATGCTCGAGAACTCCGTGTATTCCGTGATCACCGTGGAGGGTTGCGCGGCGATCCTCTGGAAGGACGGCAAGAGTCCCGAGATGCGCGAGAGGGCCGCGTCAGCGCTGCGCATCACCGCCCCGGATCTCTTCGAGCTGCGCGTGATCGACGAGATCATCGCGGAGCCCGCGGGCGGCGCGCACGCCGACCACGAGAAGACCGCGGCGGCCGTGCAGGAAACGCTGCTCAAGCAGCTCGACGACCTCCGTCGCCTCAAGCCCGACAAGCTGGTCCGCCGGCGGCGTGAGAAGTTCCTGCGGATGGGCCAGTACCTGGAGTAGATGTGCCCCACCTGATCGAGATCGCGTTCAAGGGAAACCGAAAGGAGTTCTTCCTGTGGGAAGCCGACGAGCCGCCGCCGCGCGCGGCGGCCATCATCGTCGATGCCGACCGCGGAGAGGACCTCGGTCGCGTGCATGCCATCGGCCCCGAGGCCGAGCAGCGCTCGGCGAAGGTGCCGCACGGGCTGTTCGGGGCCGCGCCGTCGCGCGTGGCGAAGCGCGTGGCGACGGCGGAAGAGCTGAAGCGGCACGACGACGTCCGCGCCGGCGACGACGAAGCGCGCCGCAAGGCGACGGAACGCGTGAAGGCCAACGCGCTCGTCATGAAGATGACGGACGCCGAATGGCAGTTCGACCGCAAGAAGCTGACGTTCTACTTCACGGCCGAGAAGCGCGTGGACTTCCGCACGCTCGTGCGCGAGCTCGCGTCCATGTTCCGCACGCGCATCGAGCTGAAGCAGATCGGCGTGCGCGACGAAGCGAAGCGGCTCGACGGCATCGGGCGTTGCGGGCGGCAGTACTGCTCGGCGTCCTGGCTGCCCGAGCTGCGCCCCGTGAACCTCGGCGTCGCGAAGGACCAGCGCCTGTCGCTCAACCCGTCGCAGATCTCCGGCGCGTGCGGGCGACTGATGTGCTGCCTGCGGTACGAGCACGAGTTCTACGTCTCGAGCCGCCGGAAGTATCCCAAGGAGCTGAAGGCGATCCGGACGTCGCGCGGCGAGGAAAAGGTCATCGCCAACGACATCTTCCGCGAGCGCGTGACGCTGCGCGGGCTCGATGGCGAGATGCGCACGATACCGCTCGTCGAGCTGCGCGCCGAGATGCTGGCTGCGGGTGATCCCCTGGCCGCAGCACTCGAGTCGGCCGCGCTCGAGTCACCGAACGTGCGCGCGGCGATTGAGGTCGCTGCGGAAGGCGACGAGACCGGCGACGGCGATTCGTCGTTCGCCGACGAGCGTCCGGTCATGCCAGCGCGGCGCGAGACGAAGGCTGTGCGCCCGAGCCGCGAGCAGCCCGTGCGCGACTCGCGTCCGCCGCGGACGTCGCGTCCGAGCGTTGCGCGGCCGTCTGGCGCATCAGCCCCTGTGGTCGTTGCCGATGTGGACGCGGAGGCGGAGATCGATGCGACGGAAACGTCGTCGTCCGAGGCAAAGCCGGAAGGCGAGGGCGCCGAGGGGGAGCGTCGATCGCAGCGTCGTCGCGGCCGTCGCGGCGGTCGTCGCAACCGTCCGAGCGGCGGCACGAGCACGCCGAACGGCGGTGCACCCGGCGAGGGCACATGAGCCGGTACTTCATCACGACCGCCATCGACTACGCGAACGGCGAACCGCACATCGGCCACGCGTACGAGAAGATCGGCGCCGACGCCATCGCGCGGTATCGCCGCATGCTCGGCAATGACGTCCACTTCCTGATCGGGATGGACGAGCACGGGCAGAAGGTGGAGCAGACCGCGGTGCAGCAGGGCGTCTCGCCGCAGGCGCTCGTCGATGAGCTGGCCGAGCGCTTCAGCGCGATGTGGCGCAAGCTGGACATCTCGAACGACGAGTTCGTGCGCACCACCAGCCCGACGCACCGTCGCGGCGTGCAGGCGCTCATCGAGCGCATCCTCGAGAAGAATCCGGACGACTTCTACGAGAAGGCGTACGAGGGATGGTACTGCGTGGGCTGCGAGTCGTTCAAGCAGGACGCGGAGATCATCGACGGGAAGTGCGTGCTGCACCCGACACGCACGCTCGAGTGGGTCGAGGAGCGCAACTGGTTCTGTCGCCTGAGCCGGTCTGCGGATTTCCTCCGCGACCTGCTCACGAACAACCCCGCGTTCCTCCAGCCCGAGAGCCGGCGCAACGAGATGCTCGCGCTCATCGAGCGCGGGCTGGAGGACGTGTCGGCGAGCCGGTCGCGGCTCGCATGGGGGATTCCGTTCCCCAAGGCGCTCAGCTCGGGCGAGACCCAGACGACGTACGTCTGGTTCGATGCGCTGCCCAACTACCTCACGGTCACCGGCTTTCCGGAGACATCCGGGCGCGCGAAGTGGCCGGCGCAGCTGCACGTCGTGGGCAAGGACATCACGCGCTTCCACACGATCATCTGGCCGGCGATGCTGAAGGCCGCGGAGCTTCCGCTGCCTGATCGCGTGTGGGGCCACGGCTTCGTGCTCCTCGGCGGTGAGCGCTTCAGCAAGTCCGCGGGCGTGAAGCTCGATCTCGACGAGGCGATCAATCGGTACGGCGCCGATGCGTTCCGGTACTTCCTGCTGCGTGAGGTCCCCTTCGACGGCGACGGCAGCTTCACGTGGGAGCGCTTCGAGGAGCGGTACAACTCCGACCTCGCGAATGCGTGGGGCAACCTGGCGAGCCGCGTGATCGCGATGGTGGAGAAGTATCGCGGTGGTGTGGTGCCTGCCGGAGCGCGAGACGAAGCGGATGCGGCGGACGTGGCCGACGTCGAGGCGTATCACGCCGCGATGGACGGAACGCGCGGCTTCCTGCTCCACGAGGCGCTCCAGCGCGCGATGGCGATGGTCGCACGCGGCAACGAGTTCGTGCAGGCATCGACTCCGTGGTCGCTCGCCAAGGCTGGCGACGATGCGGCGCTCGATCGCGTGCTGTCGTCGCTGATCCGCCAGCTCGCGCGGCAGACCATCCTGCTCGCGCCGTTCATGCCCTCGAAGGCGCAGGCGGTGTGGGAGCAGCTGGGCGGCACTGGGCCGGTGTCGTCGCAGCGTTACGGCGACCTCGCCGCGCTCGAGACGCTCGACGCCACCGGCTGGCGGGTAAAGAAGGGAGAGTCGCTGTTTCCGAAGGAGCGTTGAGGCGGACTCCTTACGGCGTTACCGGCTTCGCCGGATCGCCGAACTTCACGCTCGGCGCGTC
>JBDSTA010000364.1:0-3524 GCA_039928475.1 Gemmatimonadaceae bacterium
CAGGCCGGTGCGCTCGGCGATCACCGCCGGCGCATCGAGCTGCCAGGTGGAATGACCGGGCTCGTGCCAGAGGGTCTGCCCGTGCGAGCCGATCGCGCGTACGTCGGCGCGTGCAACGCCGGACTCCGCGAGCACGGCGACGGCCGCGTCGGCAAGCCAGCCGCCGAAGTCGGCGGCGAGGCGACAGTAGTCGCGCGCGGTGCCTTCGCGCATCGCGGCGAGGAGGCGGTCGCGCTGCTCGGCGCTGTATTCGTGGACGTGGAAGCCCAGCAGTTCGGCCGAGAGGTGCAGGTTCCCCGACTCCGCGCCTTGCGCGTCGCTCGGAATGATATTCGTGAAGCGCACCACCGCCGCGGAGACGCCGTCCAGCGACGTGCCGCTCATCAGGCCGATGTAGATCATTCGACGGGCGGCGGCTCGCCGCCGATCACGCGCCGCACCACGCCGCGGCCCTCGTCGAGCTTCCGCTCCGCCTCGGTCGCGTCCACGCCGAGCGCGTGCATCACCACCGCGAGCTTCACCGAGCCGCCCGCGCGCTCGAGAAGCGCGCGGGCCTCGTCGCGCGTGATGTCGCTCACCTCCGACACGATCCGCTCGCTGCGATCGATCAGCTTCACGTTCGTCGCCCGCATGTCGATCATCAGGTTGCCGAACGTCTTGCCGATGCGGATCATCGCGCCGGTCGTGATCATGTTGAGGATCAGCTTCGTCGCGGTGCCCGCCTTGAGGCGCGTGCTGCCCGTGACCGCCTCCGGCCCAGTGACTGCCACGATCGCGATGTCCGTGTGCTTCAGCGTTTCTGGAGGCGGCGGCGAGCAGGCGACGATCGCCGTGCGCGCGCCCACCTCGCGTGCGTACTCGAGCGCGATGCGCACATAGGGCGTCGTGCCCGAGGCCGCGATGCCGACGACGAAGTCTCCCGCGCGCACGCCGCGGTCCGCGAGATCCGTGCGCGGCTGCTCGAGGTTGTCCTCGGCGCCTTCCTGCGCGCTCGTGAGCGCCGGCGTGCCGCCCGCGATGATGCCCTGCACCATCTCCGGCTTCGTGCCGAACGTGGGCGGGCACTCCGATGCGTCGAGCACGCCCAGGCGCCCGGACGTCCCCGCACCGACGTAGAACAGACGGCCGCCCGCGCGGAACGTCTCCTCCGCGGCGGCGATTGCCTGGGCGATGTGGTCGCGTTGCGTCGCCACGGCGTCGGCGACCGTTCGATCCTCCGCGAGCATGAGGTCCACGATGCCGAGCGGCTCGGCGAGGTCGATCTGTTGCGTGCGCGGGTTGCGACGCTCGGTGACGCGGGGATCCTGGAGGCGCAGGGGCGGGGCCGGTGGCGAGAGAGAACGTGTGGTGCGTCGCCGGGTATGCTGATGAAGCTAACGTCCCCTGAACGCTGCCAGTAAGTTTACGGACGGCCGTTCTTCACTCGCAAGCCAGCTGGAGCTCTCGTGCGCCGTCTCGTCGTCCTCATGTCCCTGCTCGCCGCTGCCGTTCCAGCCGAGTCGCAGATCGTTCGTCCGCGCTTCCAGGTCTCCGCGCCTGCCGCGTGGGTGTCCGCGAGCATCGGCCAGCAGGGTGCGTTCAGCCTCCGCGACGGCACCAGCGGCAGCACCTGGGAATTCGGCAGCTCGAATCCCATCGGCGTGTCGCTCGAGAAGGGGTTCACGAATGGCGTGAGCGCTGGCGTGCGCGGCAGCACGGCGCAGGTCCCGCTCCGCTACACCGGCGCGTCCGCGGTCTACGACGCCGAGGCGCGCGTTTCGCAGCTCCTCGCGACGATGCGCGTTGCGCCCGGACAGCAGTTCCATACCGTGCTCGAGTTGAGCGCTGGCGTGACGTACTTTTCCGAGTTCCACACGCAGGCCGAGGCGACGAAGCTGGCGCCCCTCACGGGCGACCAGGACTTCACATATGCTTTCGGCTACGGCTTCGGGTACGCCTTCAGCCCGCGCTTCGCCGTCGACGTCGTCCAGGACGTGACGACCGTCCTCCACCAGAAGGACGGCCTGTCCGCGTCGGACGACGCGAGCCACCGGTTCAGCGTGACACGCCTCGTCGCGCGCATCGGGCTCGGCGGCCACTGACACCTGCAGCAGTCGCAGTAGACCCGCACATCCAATCAACGTGAACAAGCGCCTCTCGATCGTCATCGCAGTCGCCCTCGTCGCCTGTCGCTCGGGCCAGGGCGGCCAGCAGCATGGTGTCACCGACGTCGGCACGCCACAGACGCTCTCCGCGGACGGCACCTATCATCCCGCGGCCGACCGCATCCCTGCGAACTTCCCCGCGGCGTGGCGGCACAAGGCGGGACGCGCCCCGGTCATGGGCGCGCACGCGATGGTCGCGAGCGATGCACCGCTCGGCAGCGCGGCCGGCGTGGAGATCCTGCGCAAGGGCGGCAACGCGGTGGACGCGGCGGTCGCGGTGGGCTTCGCGATCGCCGTCGCGTATCCGGAGGCCGGCAACATCGGCGGTGGCGGGTACATGGTGATCCACATGGCCGATGGCCGCGCGATGACGCTCGACTACCGCGAGATCGCGCCACTCGCGGCAACGCGCGACATGTACCTCGACGCGAGCGGCAAGCTCACCGACAGGAGCGTCGTCGGCCCGCTCGCGTCCGGCGTGCCGGGTGCGGTGGCCGGACTCACCGAGGCGCTCGCGAAGTACGGCACCATGTCGCTCGCCGACGTGATGGCGCCCGCGATCCGCTATGCGGAGGAAGGGGTCGTCGTGGACAGCGCGCTCGCGCGCTCCTTCAGCAGCAACGCGAAGTACATCGGCGCGTTCGCGGGCGCCGCGATGTTCGCCCCGGGTGGCACGCCACTGCCGGCGGGCACGCTGCTCAGGCAGCCGGCGCTCGCGAAGACGCTGCGCGTCATCGCGGCGAAGGGACGCGAGGGATTCTACGAGGGCGCCGTCGCCGAGGAGTGGACGGGCGAGCTGCGGCGCGCGGGCGGCATCATCACCGCCGCCGACCTGTCGCGCTACAAGCCCGTGTGGCGCGAGCCCGTGCGCTCGACGTATCGCGGCTACTCGCTCTTCACGATGCCGCCGTCGTCGTCCGGCGGCGTGACCATCACGGAGACGCTGAACATCCTCGAGGGATATCCGTCGCTCCCGGCATATGGCAGTGCGGGCTGGGCGCATCTCGTCGGTTCCGCCTACCAGCGCGCGTTCGTCGACCGCAACGAGAAGCTCGCCGATCCCGCGTTCGTGCAGGTGCCCATCGCGCAGCTCACGGACAAGCAGTATGCGGCGAAGCTCCGCGCGACCATCGGCAACATGCGCGCGACGCCGACGTCCACCACCACACAGGCGATGCGCGAAGGCATGGAGACGACGCACTACTCCGTCGTCGACGAGAAGGGCAACGCCGTCGCGACGACGACCACGCTGAACAATCTCTACGGCTCGGGCGTGTACCTCACGTCGGCGGGATTCTTCCTCAACGACGAGATGGACGACTTCGCCGCGCAGCCGGGCAAGCCGAACATGTTCGGGCTCGTGCAGGGTGAGGCGAACGC
>JBDSTA010000365.1:0-13082 GCA_039928475.1 Gemmatimonadaceae bacterium
CGTCCGACCCGGCCGTGGCTCGACGCGTGCGCCTGCTGGAAGGCGACATCCACCTGATGGAGGATGTGCCTCGCGGATTCCAGGCACGCCTCGCCCGCGGGCGTGAGCACGACGCCGCGCGGAACGCGGTCGAACAGGTCGGCGCCGAGTTCCTTCTCGAGATCGTGGATCTGGCGCGTGAGTGCCGGTTGCGCGATGCGCAGCCGTTTCGCCGCCGCCACCATCGTCGCCTCTTCAGCGACGGCGATGAAGTACCGCAGGTGTCGCAGTTCCATGACGCGCCTCCTCGCGCGAGCACTGGGGGCCGAAGATATGTGTCGTCGCTATCCCGCGTGAGTGGAGAGGGGCATGGGTTGCCATAGAATGAAGTATTGGATTGATGAGTTCAATGCCCGTACTCTGCACCCCGACCCCCAGAGCAACGGAATGAACCCATCTTCGAACCACCGGGCCCCCGCGATGCCGCGCACCCGTGACATTCATTCAATTCTCGAGCAGTTGCTCGCGACCACCGGCGCGAAACATGTGTTCATCGCGAAGCGCGCCGGCGACGGCCGCCCGCGTGCCCGCGTGGTGAGCCGCCTCGGACGCGAGATGTCGCTCGTGCCGGACAGTTTCGGCCTCGAGTCCGCGCCCTGGACCATGGTGTCCGACAGCGGGGACTTCTGGTGTTCGACGACTGACGCGGCGCCGCGTCTCACCGCGCGCGGTGAGTTCGCCGCCATCCTCGGCTTCGAGACGTCGACGAAGTCCGACAAGCTGCTCGTCCTCGTGCATGAGGATCCCGCCGCCAGCGCGGCGATCATCGAGCCGTGCATGCGGCTGGTGGGCAATCACCTCGCGCACGTCTGGACGTTCACGCCCGACTCGACGCCGGTCGTCTCGGCCGGCACGATCAAGTCGCGCTCGATCGACCTGCGTGACTCGATGCTACGCTCGGCGACCGTGTCCGCGGCGCAGGCGTACATGGCGCGGCGGTTGGACGCTGCCGTCGCCGAGGCGCGCGCGAGCCAGCAGTCGACGCACGTGCTCCTCGCGATCGACCTCGACGGGTTCACCGCGATCGACGCCAGCTATGGCCAGGATGCATCGGCGCGGCTGCTCGAGGCTGTGGGCGGAAGGCTGCAGTCATGCCTCAAGGAGGGCGACGTCATTGCCCGCTATGGCTGCGACGAATTCTGCGTGCTCGTGCGCTGCACGGGCGAGAAGCCGTTGATGGAGACCGTCTCCGAGCGCCTGCAACAGCAGCTCTCAGCGCCGTTTCGCGTCGAATCGCACGACATCGGCATCTCCGCGAGCGTCGGCATCGCCCGCGTCCTCCCGGAGCACGAGACCGGCGCCGACGTCCGGCGCGATGCGTACGCTGCCGTGCACCACGCGAAGATCTTCGGCGGCAACCAGTGCGCGCTGTTCGACGACGAGATGCACGCGAAGACGAGGGCCAAGCTTCGCCTGGAAGCGGAGCTGCGCCACGCCATCGATCGCGGCGAGTTCCGCCTTCACTACCAGCCGATCGTCTCCACCGAAACCGGCAGGCTCGCGTCGCTCGAGGCGCTGCTGCGCTGGGAGCATCCCGTGCGCGGATGCCTGCCGCCTTCTGAATTTCTCGAGGCGCTCACTGCGGCGGGCCTCATGACGGACGTGGGCCGGTGGATCATGCGCGAGGCGTGCCGGCAGACGGTCGAGTGGCGAACCACCTGCAAGCTCGAGGCGGCAATTTCCATCAACGTCAGCCCGCGGCAGCTCCTCGAGCCAGGCTTCGTGCACGACCTCATGACGAATCTCGAGGAAAGTGGCGCGCAGCCATCGTGGATCGACATCGAGATCACCGAGGACCTCGCGCTCGGTGATGGCGAAGCCGCGATGGACGTGCTGCTCGCGATCCGCGACTGCGGCGTGAACGTGCGCATCGATGACTTCGGCACCGGCTACTCGTCGCTGAGCTATCTCCAGCAGCTACCGGTGAGTGGCCTCAAGATCGACCGCGCGTTCATCGAGCATCTCGACCTCGACCAGCACCGCCGCGAGATCGTCGGCGCGATCATCCGGCTCGCGCACGTGCTCGGGCTCGACGTGGTCGCCGAAGGCGTGGAGCGGCAGGCGCAGCTCGACGCACTCCTCGCACTCGGCTGCAACTTCGTGCAGGGGTATCACATCTCCCGCCCGCAGGCCGCCGCGAAGATCACCAGCTGGATGCAGCGCTAGGCGACGATCAGTTCTTCTTCGCGCTGAGCAGCAGCATCTCGGAGATCGTCCAGCTCGAGTCGCCCGTCGCCGTGAGTGCGACGCCGAGTGTGTGGCCGCACGTCGGGCCGCATCGCCAGTCCACGACGGTGACCGCCGTCTTGCCGGACCGGCTGAACCCCACCGCGGACATGCGCACGGCGCCCGCCGCGTCCGCGTGCGTCGCGCGGAAGCGGATCCATTCGTCAACGCCGGCGCCATCGGCCGGAACGTCGCCGGGGTCGGCGGCGAACAGCATCGACTGTCCCCTCGACACGACGCCGACGTCCAACGGGCCCGACGCGCGCGCGAGCAGGTCGTCGCGTGCGTCGCGCGCCTCCACGGAGTCGCCCTTGGCCCACCACAACGTCTCGACTCCCCATCGCGCGGCGAGGTGGTCGCACCGCATCGTGGAACAAGTGCTGTCGAGCGACGACGTCGCAACGGCAACCACGCGCTTCGTCGTGCTCACATAGATCGATTCGGCGATGGTGCGATAGACGGCGATCGCGCGCGGCGCCGTGCTCGACGGCGCGGCCGGCACGTCGGGAACGTGGTGTGAACAGGCGGCCAGGCCGAGTCCGCTAGCGAGGAGGAGAAGGCGACGCATGCTGTAAGGACTCGCGCCCGGCCCGATTGGTCAAGAGGCTAGAGCACGCGGCGGATCAGGTGCGTGCCCTGTTCCTTGCAGCGGTCCATGAAGCCACGCTTGCAGAACACCTTCAAGTCGATCTCGTCCGCGTACTTCAGGTCCTCCATGAACTGCCGCTCGAGCGTCGCGCCGACATCGTCGTCGAGGACCAGGAGCATGGTCTCCTCATTGAAGGACATGGACCGGTTGTCGGCGTTCATGCTGCCCACGGCGCCCCACTTGCCGTCCATCACGAGCGTCTTGGCGTGCATCATCGTGTCGCGATACTCGTAGATGCGCACGCCGGACTTCAGGAGCTCCTCGTAGTTCGCGCGGCCCGCATAGAGCGTCGACTTCACGTCCGTGGACGGCCCGGCGGTGAGGATGCGGACGTCCACGCCGCGCTTCGCTGCCGCGCACAGCATCCCGCGGAAGTCACGGTCGGGTACGAAGTACGAGTTCGTCAGGTAGAAGTGCTCGCGCGCACATTCAGTCGACAGCGCATAGAACCGCTCCGCATCGGTGCTCCCCACGCTCGGCCGCGCGTGCAGGATCGCCGCGAGCACGCCTTCGTCTTTCGGGGGCCCAGGCGGTGGAAAGAGCATGTCGCCGACGAGCAGCTCGCCCGCCGCTTCGCCCCAGCACGCGACGAAGGTGGCCTGGAGCTGCCGCACGGCGGGCCCGGTGAAGCGCACGTTCGAGTCGCGCCATTGGTCCTTGCTGCGTCCGTCGCCATACCACTTGTCAGCGAGGCCGAAGCCGCCGGTATACCCGATCTCACCGTCGATGCAGATGACGCGCGCGTGCGAGCGATGCTGGATGGTGTTCGCGTACCAGAGCCGCAGCGGACGAAAGACGCAGGTCTCCACGCCCGCCTTCTCCATGACCTCCACCCATTCCTTCTTGAGCGTGCTGCCGAATGCGTCCACGAGGAACAGCACCTTCACCCCGGCCTTCACGCGCTCGATGAGGATGTCGCGGAAGGTGTCGGCCATCTTCCCTTCCTCGCAGTAGTACAACTGCACCGTGATGGACTCGCGCGCCGCGCGGAGATCCTCCCAGAGGCGCGGATAGGTCTGGTCGCCGTTGATGAAGATCTCCACCTCGTGCGCCCGCTGCATCTGCGCGTGGATCAGCGACTCCATCGTGTCGCGGAACACCGGCTCGTGCACGGCCGGCCGCTCGCCACCACCGTACGGCTTCACCCTGCGAACAGGCGTCCCCTTCAGGGCGCCAAGGATGCCGATGAGCGCCATGAGGCCGAGGATCAGGCCGACGACGAGAAACCCAATGCTGGAAAGGCTCATGGGGCCTGCGCACAAGCAAGAAACCGGCTCAACGTTCGTCGGGCTGGCGAGCGGCTACCTTGGAAAGGCGACGAGGGCGAGGGGAACCGGACGCAGCCCTTCCCAGTCATGCGCCACGCCGCGCGCATCGCGTACGCGCAGCCGGGCGCTGATGCCGCCGTCCAGCAGCATTGCATCCCGACAGCCGAGTGCGCCGAGCACGCCGGCCATCTCGGGAGCGGTGAGCCCGAAGGGAACGAAGTCGAGCGCGCTGCCCACGCCGTCGAACCGCGTGATGGCGACGACGAGCCTGTCGTCGCGCGTGATGCAGATCCCGGCACGCGCGTCGCGATGCGCGACGTCCACGCCGCGCCCGCTCGCGCGCAGGGGCGCGAGGATCGAGTCGTGCGCGATCACGGCGGGGTACGACTGGAATGCCCAGCGCGCGCTGCCAGCCGCGGCGACGCGTGACACGTCGTCACCGTAGATCCATCGCAGCGCACCCGACGAATCGATTGCCAGCGCCGCCGACAGCGGGCCGTGTTGCGCGGGGAGCCAGCGCCTGCCGTCGAGGGCGACCCAGCCCCACGGCATCGTGGCCTCGAACTGCCCGGCGTTGACGGCGAGGACCGCCCCCTTCGGCGCACGCGCGAGACTCCACGCCGCCTCGCGCTGCGCCGTGAATGCGGTGTCGAGCTGGAAGCGCACGCGCGCGGGATCGACGCGCGCGACGACGAGCCGCGTACGCCACGCCTCGCCCGTACCGCGAAGCACGAGCTCGCCCCACTCCATGCCGCTGCTGCCCGCGCGCCACCGCACGAATCCCGCGAGCGGCGCGCCGGACCACGCGATGGGCGCCGTGGACGACGTCCACAGCTCGCGCCATGCACCCTTCGCGTCGCGGAACGCGAGCACCGAACGCGGAAGCGGGGCGTCCTGCGCTTCGGCAGGAGGCCCCGCGAACAGCACGAGCCACAGCGCGGCGACGAGCGCCGCGCACCTCGTCATCACAGCGCGCGCTTGACCTTGTCGAGGTCGTCCTTCCGCTTCTTCACCGCCTCGACCTCGGCCTCGCCGAACTTCGCGCCGTTTCCGCTGGACACCTTGTTCAGGATGCCGAGCGCGCGCTCCTTGAGCGCGAGGTAGCGGACCTGCTCGAGGCCACTCGACTGTGCGCCGACGTTGACGGCTTTCGCCTCGAGCGTGCGGATGCTGTCGTCGGCAACGGAGACGTCCTTCTGGAGCTTCTCCTCCTGCGCGAGCGCCGCGGGCTTTGCCGGGACCTTGCCGCACTTGCCGTCGGTCGCGATGCTGTCGGCCTTCACGTCCGCGAAGACGTCCGTGCCGAGGAGCTCCTTGAAGTAGTCCGCCTGCACCTTCTGGAGTGCGACGGGATCGTTCTTCTGCTGCGCGTCCGCCATCGCCTTGCCGTACTTGAGCGCGACGAGCTGCATCTTGCCCATGAACGCCGGGTCGGCCTCGAGTGCATCCGTGCGCTTCTTGATCCTCTCGTCACGCGCCTCGCGCAGGTTGTTGAACGACGTCGAGCGGCAGTCGAGGATCTTGGAGTTCGCCTCGTCATAGGCGCGGTGGATGGGCTGGTTCTTGTCCGCCAGCTCGGAGTACTGCTTGTTCTTCGACTCGCGGAGTGCCTGCACCCGATCACGCTCGCCCATCACCCGGTCGGCCGCCTGGGCGCCGCGCAGGACCTGGCCGAGGAGCTCCTCGGTGAGCTGCTCACCGGGCGTGACGGGGCCCATCTTTTCACCGGCCTGCTCGGCGCCCTTCTCGGCGCCCTTCTGCACGACGGCTTCCTTGGCCTTCTTCATAAGGCCGCCGAACTGCGCCTCGGCGCGAGCAGGGGCCACGATCGCGAACGCGAACGCGCCGGCGAGAACGGCGTTACGGATGGATGTCAGCATGGTTCTACCGGGGGGAAGCAGTTGTGAGGCGTGCGGAGTCCATATCTATAGATACGAAATTCTACGAGATTTGGTCTCACACGCCAGCTTGCCAGCTCGTACGGGCACGGCGCCGCCCAGGTTCTGGCCGCTGGCCGGCGCCCGACTTGAAGGAATTCCACGATGGGGAAAACGTGAGCAACGGGAACCGGCGACCACGCGTATGAAATACGTACCGTACCACGACTGAGCAGGGATCCGGATTTGGTAGTCTCACTATGTGCGGCCGAGCCTCGGGAACGCCAAGGTATCCGCCGGCTGTATTTTCGCACGCCCCTTGGCCGGGTCGCTGTCATCGTCGCGCTCGCGATCGTCATTGGCGCGCCCAGCGCCGCACGCGCGCAGGCAATCCCCGCGGCTGACTCCCTCGCCGTTCCCGTCGACTCGACGCTCGACCTCCCCACGGTCATCGCGCGTGCGCTGATGGTGAGCCCCGCGGCAACGCTGGGGGAGGAGAACATCGAGACGGCGCGAAGTGCCGGTCGAGTGGCGGCTGGAGCGTACCTGCCGAGCCTCACGGCGAATGCGTCGTCGCTGCGGTCGGACATCATCAGCCCCGCCACCATCGGCGCGACGAGTGGCAGCGCCTACTCGGCCGGCCTGGCTTCCTCGATCGACCTCTTCACGGGTGGCCGGCGCAGTGCCGATCGCGCCCGCGCCCGCGCCGACCTCACGGCTGCCGAGGCGACGAACGTGTCGCAGCGCTATGCGGTCACGCTCGGCGCCACGCGGGCGTTCTATGAGACGCTGCGCGGTGCGGAGCTGGTTGCCGTCGCGAACGCACGCGTCACGCGCGCCGAGCGTGGATTGCGTTACGCGCAGGACCGCGTGCGGGCGGGGACGGCAACGAAGTCGGACGAGTTGCGCGCGCGCCTGGAGCTCACGAGTGGACGCCAGCAGCGCCTTGCCGCCGTGGACACGATGCGAACGGCGACGCTCGTGCTCGGACGCATCGTGGGTGTGGATGGTCCCATCGGTGCGCGCGCGCCGGCGTCGCTGGAACCGCAGCCGCTCGCGCTCGACGACAGCGCCATCGTCCGCCTTGCCACCGACGCCGCGCCATCCGTGACGGCGGCCGCAGCGTCGGTGCGTGCGACGGAAGCGGCGACGCGATCCGCGAAGGCGCTCTACCTGCCCGGCGTGCGACTCACCGGCGGCTACGCATGGGCGAACCAGTCGCCCGTGCTCTCGGCGACGCGCCCCGGCTGGCAGCTCGCGCTCGGCACGAGCTTCCCGCTGTTCAATGGCTACCTGCGCGAGGACGCGGTGACGCGGAGCCAGGCGCAGGCAGAGATTTCGCGCGTCACCGCGCTTGACGTCACGCGACAGGTGCGCACGGAGAGCAAGCGGCTGATTGGCGCGCTCGCGCTCGCGACGGAAGCCATTCGTCTCGCGGCCGAGGCGCAGAGTGTGGCGCGCGAGGACCTTCGGGTGCAGACCGAGCGCTATCGCGCGGGAATCTCCACGTCACTCGACCAGCTCACGTCGGAGCTCGCGCTCACGCAGGCGGAGCTTGGATTTGTCGCGGCGCGGTACAACTATCAGGTCGTCCGTGCGCAGCTCGAGGCGCTCGTGGGGCGGCCACTGTGATGGGAGCCTAGCCGATGTGGTTGGTCAGTGTCGCGCTGCGCCGGCCGTACACGTTCGTGTGCGTGGCGATCCTCATGTTCGTGTTCGGCGTCGTCGCCATCGTGCGGATGCCGGTGGACATCTTCCCCGCGATCAATGTGCCCGTCGTCTCCATGCTGTGGAGCTACGGCGGACTGTCGCCCACGGACATGGAGCAACGTGTGGTGGGGCTCGCGGAGCGCGTCTACTCGAGCTACGTGAACGACATCGAGCACATCGAGTCGCAGTCGCTCAATGGACTCAGCGTCATCAAGGTGTACTTCCAGCCAGACGCCGACGTCCAGGCAGGCATGGCGCAGCTCACCGCAGCGTCGCAGGGCATCACGCGCAACATGCCGCCTGGCATCACGCCGCCGTTCATGGTGCGCTTCAACGCGACGGACGTGCCGATCATGCAGATCGGCGTCGGCAGCCCGCAGCGTACGGAGTCCGAGCTCAACGACCTCGGCACGAACTTCATCCGCATTCCGCTCGGCACCGTTCGCGGCGCGAGTGTATTGCCGGCGTACGGCGGCGTGCCGCGGCTGATCAATGTCGACATCGATCCGCAGGCGCTTTACGCGAAGGGACTCTCCGCCGGTGACGTGAGCCGCGCGATCAACGCGCAGAACGTGATCCTCCCGGCGGGCACGGCGAAGATGGGCGGGCGCGAGTACAACGTACGCGTGAGCGGAAGCCCCGACTCGGCGCAGCAGATCGCGGACCTGCCGATCAAGCAGTTGAACGGCGCGACGATCACCGTCGGCGAAGTTGCGCAGGTTCGCCAGGGCGGTGGCGTTCAGACGAACATCGTTCGCGAGAACGGTCATCGCGGCACCTACCTCTCCATCCTCAAGAACGGCAAGGCTTCGACGCTCGCGGTCGTCGACGCCGTGAAGGAGATGCTCCCGCGCATCACGGCGGGGCTGCCGCCCGACGTGAAGCTCCAGATCCTGGGCGACCAGTCCGGCTACGTGCGCGCGACCATCAAGGGTGTGCTCTTCGAGGGACTCATCGCCGCACTGCTCACGGCGACGATGATCCTCATCTTCCTCGGGAGCTGGCGCTCGACCGTGATCGTCGCGCTGTCCATTCCGCTCAGCATCCTCAGCTCCATCGTCGTGCTGTGGGCCACGGGTCAGACACTCAACGTGATGACCCTCGGCGGCCTCGCGCTTGCCGTCGGCATCCTCGTTGACGACGCGACGGTGTCCATCGAGAACATCCATCGCAACCTCGAGCACGGCAAGCCGATGCGCATCGCGATTCTCGACGGCGCGCAGCAGATCGCGATCCCGGCGTTCATCTCGACGCTGTCCATCTGCATCGTGTTCCTGCCGATCTTCGCGCTGCAGGGTCCGGCCGCGGCGTTGTTTCGGCCGCTCGCGCTCGCGGTGATCTTCGCCATGACCGCGTCGTACCTCCTGTCGCGCACGCTCCTGCCGACGATGGCGGACTACATGCTGCCGGGCGAAGCGCGGGCGCATGAAGCCGAGCTGCTGCGCAAGGCCGGGCCGACGCAGTTTCGCCGCATCGTCAACGCGTTCGACGCGCGCTTCGAGCAATTCCGCGCGGGATATCATGCACTGCTCGCCGGCGCGCTGGCGCGGCGTCGCATCGTGCTCTCGTCCGCCGCGGCATTCGCGGCGCTCTCGATGCTCCTCGTCCCGCTCATCGGTGAGGACTTCTTCCCGCAGGTGGATGGCGGGCAGTTCGCGCTTCACGTGCGCGCGCCAACCGGCACGCGGCTCGAGGAGACGGAGGTGCTGTTCTCGCAGATCGAGCAGACCATCCGTCGCATCATCCCGGCGCAGGATCTCACGATGATCCTCGACAACATCGGCCTGACGACGAGCGGTATCTCGCTCGCGGTCGGCTCCAATGCCACCGTCGGGCCTGCCGATGGCGACCTGCTGGTGCAGCTCGACCCGAAGCACAAGGGCTCGTCGTGGGAGTACGTCCGCGCGCTGCGCCGCGAGCTGCCGAAGAAGTTTCCGGGCGTCCTGTTCTTCTTCCAGCCAGCGGACATGGTGAACCAGGTGCTCAACCTGGGACGTCCGGCGCCCATCGACGTCCAGATCTCCGGCCAGAATCGCGCGGGCAACTTCACTGCGGCGCGGAAGATCGCCGCCGAGATCTCGCGTGTCGCCGGCGCGGCCGACGTGCGGGTGCAGCAGGTGATGGATGCGCCGGAGCTGCGCTTCGCCGTCAATCGCACCCGCGCTGGCCAAGCCGGCCTCACGCAGCGAGACGTGTCGGGCGACCTGCTCGTCTCGCTCAGCTCGAGCGGACAGACCGCGCCCAACTTCTGGCTCAATCCCGCGAACGGCGTGCAGTACGCGGTGAGCGTGATGACGCCGCAGTACAAGATGGGAACGCTCGACGCACTGCAGTCCACGCCAGTGACCGTCGCCGGCCAGGCCACGCCACAGCTCTTCGGCAACCTGACCACAATGTCACGCGGCGAGACGCCGGCCGTCGTCAACCACTACAACGTGCAGCCGGTGTTCGACGTGTACGCGAGCACCGATCGCCGCGACCTCGGCAGCGTGGCGCGCGAGATCGACCGTATCATCGACCGCGCACGTCCAAACCTGCCCAAGGGATCGCAGATCGTGATGCGCGGCCAGGTGGAAAGCATGCGCACGTCGTTCATGGGCCTCGGCCTCGGCATCCTGTTCGCGATCCTGCTCGTCTACCTCGTGCTCGTCATCAACTTCCAGAGCTGGCTCGATCCGCTCATCATCATCATGGCGCTGCCGGGCGCACTCGCCGGCATCGTCTGGATGCTCTTCGTCACGCACACCACGTTCACCGTGCCGTCATTGATGGGCGCGATCATGTCCATGGGCGTCGCGACGGCGAACAGCGTCCTCCTCGTCACCTTCGCGGACGGCCAGCGGCGCGCGGGACGAAGTGCTGCGGAGGCTGCGGTGGATGCGGGCTTCGCGCGCTTGCGGCCGGTGTGCATGACGGCGCTCGCCATGATCATCGGCATGATGCCCATGGCCCTCGGCATGGGCGAAGGCGGGGAGCAGAACGCACCGCTCGGCCGCGCCGTGATCGGTGGCCTGCTCGTGGCCACCTTCTTCACGCTCATCGTGGTTCCGCTCATCTATAGTATCCTTCGCCATGGGCACCAGGAGGCGGAAACGCCGGTGCCCGTCGCCTCGCTGGCTCCTGCCGCATAGTGACACGGTCATGACTGAACCAGAAATTCCGGAGCCGGAAGAGCTCGACATCGACGTCGGCTCCGCCCCTCCCGTACGCCCGGCGAGCAGCAGGACGCTCGGCATCATCGGTGTGAGCATCGCCGCGGTGCTGATCCTGCTGCTGCTCATCACGCTCGTCCCGCGCCGCTCAGTGGAGCATGAGCTGCTCGCGGAGGTAGCGCGCACCGACAGTGCTCCCGTCGTCCAGGTCACCACGGTGCATCGCGCGGCAGCGGGAAGCACGCTGTCGCTGCCGAGCACCATCCAGGCGCTGCACGAGTCCGCGGTGTACGCACGCGTCGGTGGTTACGTGAAGAGCTGGCACGCAGACATCGGCCGCGTCGTGCGCGCCGGCGAGACGCTGTTGGAGATCGACGCGCCGGAGCTCGAAGAGGACGTCCAGCACGCGCGCTTGCAGGTCACGCAGACGAAGGCGTCGCTCGCGCTCGCGCGCGCGGACCTCGAGCGGTGGCGCCAGCTCGCGCGCGACAGCGCTGTCACCGGCCAGGAGCTCGACCAGAAGAGCGCGGCCTTCGAGGTCGCGACGGCGAACACCGCCGCCGCCGAGGCGAGCCTGCGGAGACTCGTGCAGACGCGGCAGTACACGCGCGTCGTCGCGCCATTCACCGGCGTCGTGACTGCACGCAACGTGGACATCGGCTCATTGATCTCGGCCGCAGGCGCCACGAGCTCGCCCGTCGTCGCTGGCGGTGGCTCGGCCGGTGCATCGCCGGGGAGTCTCTACCGCATCGCGCAGACGGACACCGTTCGCACGTACCTCACCGTGCCCGAGGCCTATGCGACGTCCATTCGTCCGGGCCTGGCCGCGACCATCGTGGTGCAGGGCATTCCCGGCCGCACCTTCACCGGTATCGTCGCGCGCACGTCCGGCTCGCTCGACGTCGCATCGCGCACGATGCTCACCGAGATCGACGTCCCGAACCGCGACTTCGCGCTGCTGCCGGGCATGTTCGCCAAGGCGGAGCTCACCTTTCCGCGCGCGACGCCGCCGCTCCTCCTGCCGGCGAACACGCTGCTCATCCGCTCGAGCGGCGTGCAGGTCGCCGAGGTGGTTCCGGAGCGCACGGGCAACATGGCCGTCGTGCACTTTCGCAGCGTGCAGGTCGCGCGCGACTACGGCGCAACGGTGGAGGTCGCGGGTGGCGTGATCGACGGGATGATGGTCGTCACCAACCCCAATGCGGAGCTGGTGGACGGCGGCCGCGTGCGGCTCCAGCCGACGGCTCCACGCGCGACGCCCTAGTTCGTCGAGGGCACCCCGCCGAGCAGCGGCGCCGACGTCGGGGCACGCGAGCCGCCCTTCGGCTCCACGGTGAGGAGCATCCGCGTGAGTCCCTTCGCATTGGCCGGGAGCGGAATGCCCTCAAGGATTGCGTGGCCGCTGGGGCTCGAGTCGAACACGCGCACCGAGACGGGCGCATCATCGATCACCGCCCAGAGCTGGTACACCTCACCAGCCGGCGCGGGTGGAAGGCGGAACGCGTGCATCAATCCCACCCGGTGCCGTGAATCCCAGAAGAGCTGGATACCAGGGCCGACGAGCGTGTCGGCTGCCCTCAGGTGCAGCACGCGCAGGTCCTTCTCCGCGCCGAGGAACGAGCTGATCGTCGCGTCTCGTCGCGCGAGCTGCTGCGACATCGCGCGCATCTCGCGCTGCGTACGTGTCAGCTGGAACGCGAGCCCCGCGGCGACGAGCACGGATGCGGCGGCCACGAGGAGCGCCACGTTACGGCCGGTTCCTGGCAGGCGCCGCGGTGCGACACTCTCGAGCAACCGCGCCCGGACATCCGCGGAAGGTGGAACCGTGAGCTGTGCAGCGATCATGTCGGCCACCACACTCCTGTGCGCATTCACCTCTGCCGCGAGCGCCGGCGACGACTCCATCGCATCCTCGATGGCGCGCGTCTCATCCGGGGACGTTGCGCCGAGCGCATATGCGCCGGCGAGGCCGAGCAGGTCGTCGTGTGAGTAGTCGGTCATGTGAGCTCCCTACCGTTCGGATGCAGCACCGTACGCAGGCGCGCCATCGCGAGACGAATGCGGGACTTGATGGTGCCGAGCGGCTCGTGCAGGCGCTCGGCGATCTCCATGTGCGTGAGGCCGTCGAAGAACGCGAGCTCGATGGCCACGCGCTGCGGCG
>JBDSTA010000366.1:0-5351 GCA_039928475.1 Gemmatimonadaceae bacterium
TCGGTGAAAGCGTGTTCGGCGAGATCGCCGTGGAGACGCGCCCGAACACGGTGGTGGTCCCGGTGGCGGCGCTCGTCCCGGAGGAGGACGGCTACAAGGTGTTCGTCGTGGACGGGAAGGGGATGGCCCTCGCGCGCGAGGTGAAGGTCGGAGGTCGCACCGAGACCAGGGCCGAGATCCTCGAGGGGCTGAAGGGCGGCGAGACGGTGGTGTCGCAGGGCGCGTACGGCGTGGAAGACAGCGTGAAGGTCTCCAAGCCGGTGCCCGTGAAACCATGAGTGCATCCCGCTGGACGCTCGCGGGCGCCGTCGCGAGCCAGAGACGGTTCGTCTACCTGGTCGTCGCGCTGCTCTGCGCGGGCGGCATGTGGGCGGCATTGCGACTGCCCTCCGCGATCTATCCCGAGCTGCTCTTCCCGCGCATCACCATCGTGGCGACGGGTTCTTCACTCGGTGCGCGACAGATCGTCTTCGCGGTCTCGCGCCCGATCGAAGAGGCGGTGAGCATCGTGCCGGGCGTGGTGAAGGTGCAGTCGAAGTCGATTCGCGGCGCGAGCGAGATCGCGGTGACGTTCGCACCCGCGACGGACATGGCGTACGCGCTCCAGCAGACGCAGGCGCGCGTGAACCAGCTCCGCGGCGAACTGCCCCAGGATATCGAGCTCGAGGTCGAGCGACTGACCCCCGCGCTCTTCCCGATCGTCTCGTACAATCTCGAGGGTGGTGAGCCCGCGAAGATGTACGAGATCGCGCGCTACCAGATCGGCCCCGTGCTCGCGCGCGTGCCCGGCGTGGGACGGGTGGACGTGCAGGCGTCCGACGTACGCGAAATCGAGGTCATCGCCGACCCGGTTCGCCTCGCCGAGCAGGGACTCTCGTACGACGATGTCGCGGAGGCGATCCGCACCTCGACGAGCGTCGCCGCCGTGGGTCGCGTGGCGCAGGACTACAAGCAGTACCTCGTCGTCACCACGCAGGAGGCCACGAAGGCCGAGGACATCGGCAACGTGATCGTCGGGCGTGGCCTACGCGTGCGCGACATCGCAACGGTCGAGACGGGCACGGAGGACCACGTCCGCATCGTCGCCGGCGACGGGCGACCCGCCGCGCTGCTCAACATCACGCGGCAGGTGGGCGGCAACACCGTCGCCATCGCGGACAGCGTGGAGAAGGCCGCCGCCGAGCTCGCGAAGACGCTGCCCAAGGGCGTGACGCTCAAGGCGGTGTACGACCAGGCGACGCTCGTGCGCGACGCCACGAAGTCCGTGCGCGACGCGATGATCATCGGCGCCGTGCTCGCCGTCATCATCCTCTTCCTGTTCCTGCGCCGCGGGCGCATCACGGCGATCAGCGCCGCGTCCATCCCGCTCACGCTCGCGATCACCGTGTTCGTCATGTGGCTCATCGGGCAGACGTTCAACCTGATGACGCTCGGCGCCATGGCGATCGCGATCGGCCTCGTCATCGACGACGCCGTCGTCATCACGGAGAACATCGTCCGGCACATGGGCTTCACCCCCGACCGCGATCGCGCGATTCGCGAGGCGGTGCAGGAGCTGATCATTCCGGTCACGACGTCCACCATCACCACGGTCGTCGTCTTCCTCCCGCTGCGGCTGCTCGAGGGCGTCGTGGGCCAGTTCTTCGCGGCGCTGTCCATCACGCTCACCATCGCCGTGCTCGTCTCGCTGATCCTGGCCGTGACGATCATCCCGCTGATGGCCGAGGCGTTCCTGAAGCCGGAAACGGAAGTCGACGCGGCGCACGCGCCAGGCGAACCGGTACCGGCGCATGCCGGCGGGAAGGGAAAAGCGTCCGGCATGCTCGCGGGAATCGGGCGCGCCATCGATACGCTCTCCGACAAGTACCAGCGCTCACTCGCCGGCACGCTGCACCACACCCGCCTCATGATCGCCGGCGCGGTGATACTCATCGCGGGGGGCCTGCTCGCGCATCGCTTCGTCGGCACCGGGTTCCTTCCCGAGATCGACGAAGGCGCGTTCGTGCTCGACTATGTCACTCCCGGCGGCACCGCGCTCGCGGAGACGGACAGGCTCGTACACATCGCCGAGAAGATCCTGCTGTCGGAACCGGAGGTCGAGGGCATCTCACGCCGCACGGGTGCGGAGCTCGGCCTCTTCGCCACCGAGCAGAACACCGGAGATATCGTCGCGCGACTCAAGCCCGAGGGCGAGCGCGATCGCTCGACCGCGGAGGTGATCGACGACGCGCGCAAGAAGATCGAGAGCGAGGCGCCGCGGCTGCGCGTCGAGTTCGTCGAGATCCTCAGCGACGTCATCAACGATCTCGCCGGCGCCGCGAACCCGGTGGAGGTCAAGCTGTTCGGCCCCGACCTGGATGCACTCGAAGCCTATGCGCAGCGGCTGGAGCCGAGGCTCTCGAAGGTGGACGGGCTCGAGGACTTCTTCAACGGTGTGAGCGAGCGGTCGCCGGAACTGCTGATGACGATCAACAGCGCCGAGGCGAATCGTGTCGGGCTCACGCCGACGCAGGTGAGCAGCGCGGTGAGCGGCGCCATGCTTGGCGTGAACGCGGGAGAGGTGCGTCTCCAGGATCGCTCGCTCAACGTGCGGGTGCGCGCGCCGGATGGTGTGCGCAACGATGCGTTGCGGCTCGGCGCACTGCCGGTCGCGATCCCCGCCTCGCGCACGACGGCGCCACTCTCGGCGATGGCGAGCTTCGAGACGTCCGAGAGCCGCTCGCAGTTCACGCGCGAGAACCAGCAGCAGATGATCACCATGACGTCCGACGTGAGCGGTGCATCGCTCGGCGCGATCATGGGTGAGGTGAAGGGCATCCTCGCGGCGAACCCGCCGCCGAACGGTATTCGCGTGGAGCTCGGCGGGCAGTACGCGGGGCAGCAGGGCGCGTTCTAGTCGATGCTCGCCGTGTTGTTCCTTGCTGCGGCGGCAGTGATCGGCGTGATGGTGCTCCAGTTCCGCTCGTTCGTGGAACCGCTGGTGATCCTC
The DNA here is from genome assembly GCA_039928475.1 of Gemmatimonadaceae bacterium. GTDB lineage: Bacteria > Gemmatimonadota > Gemmatimonadetes > Gemmatimonadales > Gemmatimonadaceae > AG11. The sequence goes on from JBDSTA010000366.1 coordinate 2,990, forward strand.
GTCGCGGCGCCGATCTCTTTCGTTGGCGCGATGGTGCTGCTGCTCGTCACGGGCACGCCGCTGAACGTGTCGTCGTTCATGGGATTGATCCTGCTCGTCGGGCTCATCGTGAAGAACGGCATCATCCTGCTCGACTTCACGCATCACTACATGCTGACGGAGGGCGTGACGCTCGAGCCGGCGCTGCTCGAGGCCGGGCGCGTGCGCCTGCGTCCCATCCTCATGACGACGTTGTGCACGCTCTTCGGCCTCCTGCCCCTGGCCCTTGGGCTCGGTGCTGGCAGCGCGATGCAGCGCCCGCTCGCACTCGCGGTCATCGGTGGCCTGGCGCTGTCTACGCCGATCACGCTCTACCTCGTCCCGGCATTCCTCATCGCCGTCCGTGGACGAGACTATTCCCTCACCACATCCACACCAGCGGAGCAAGGATCATGACCAACATGTTGCGCACGACACTCCTGACGACGGCCGTCGTCTTCTCGGCGGCGTCGATCGCGGGCGCCCAGGCAGCGGGCAAGCACGAGACCGAGAAACAGCTCGCGGCCGAAGCGAAGATCACGAAGCCCGCAGCCACGAAGACCGCGCTCGCCCAGGTGCCGGGCGGCAAGGTCAAGTCGTCGGAGCTGGAGCGTGAGAACGGGAAGCTCGTCTACAGCTTCGACATCTCGTCGAAGGGGAAGAGCGGCATCGACGAGGTGCAGGTCGATGCGATCACCGGCGCCTTCGTGAACAAGGTTCACGAGACGCCGGCGATGGAAAAGAAGGAAGCGGCTGCCGAGAAGAAGGAGAAGAAGGCGGCGAAGCCCTGATCGCTATTTCTTCGCGAACAGCTTGACGTAGTCGCCGTAACCCTCGGCGGCCAGCTTGCTCACCGGGACGAAACGCATGGAAGCGGAGTTCATGCAGTAGCGCAGCCCGGTGGGCGCAGGGCCGTCGTCGAACACGTGACCCAGGTGCGAGTCGGCGTGCGCCGAACGGACTTCGGTGCGCGACATGAGCAGGGTGCGATCCGTCTTCGTCTTCACGTTCTCGGGAACGAGCGGCTTCGTGAAGCTCGGCCAGCCGGTGCCCGACTCGAACTTGTCGCGCGAGCTGAAGAGTGCCTCGCCGGAGACGACATCCACGTAGATGCCTTCCTCGTGATTGTTCCAGAACTCGTTCTGGAACGGCGGCTCGGTGCCTTCGTGCTGCGTGACCTTGTACTGCATCGGCGAGAGCTTCTGCTTGAGCTCGGCGTCGCTGGGCTTGCTGAACGTATCGGTCACCTTTCTCTCTCCTTTGGTCGATGCGGCGGGCGACTGGGCGACCGCGCTATCCTTGCATGCGCTCGTGGCGCCAACGGCCAGCGCGAGGATCAGCGCAGGTTTGAATCGGGACATGGACGGGTCTCCTGAAGGGATCAGTACTACCTATACTCCCGGCGGCCCCAAACAGTTCTCTCCGGCGGTCAGTTCGCCGGCTCGGAGGGAGACGTCCACGTCGAGACGTTGACGTCCACTGGCAGCTTGATGTCTGCGACGGCCTTGGCGACGTCGATCATGCCCTGCCACACGCCCGCGAAGGCGAAGCCCACGTCCTGAGGCGCCTTGCCTTCGTCGAAGTTGCGTCCGCTGGCGACCCAGATGCGCGGCTCCTCGTTCACGCCCGCCGCAGCGAACTCCGCCTTGAGGTCGTCGTAGACCGCCTGCGCGTTGAACTTGTGGACGTAGACGCCAGGGCGATACCGGCCGTCGGCGAGGAGCGCCTTGGCCCACGCGCGATAGTAGTCGCGCATGGCCTGCGGCATCTTCTCCATGCGTTCGATGTCGAGGAACACGATCGACCGCGCGGGGAATCCCTCGCGCTCCGTGGCGGCGATCGCGTCAGCCGCATCTGCGGCTCCGCGCTCGGAAGCGAGGAGGTCGGCGTTACAGGTCGTCCCCGACTTGATGAGCTGGGCAATGCGCGCCGAGTTGAGCGAGCGTGGTTGGCGCCCCCACGTCTGCTGGCCGACGTAGACTACCGCGAGCCCCCACCCCATGTCCGTGAGGAGCTTCCGCTTGCCGACCCACGACGGGTCCTTGTGGCAGGGCGAGGGGAGGTAGTAACCGACCCAGCTGTACGGAGCACCCGGCGCTTGCTTCCACGCGCGCATGGTCTTGTCGCCGGGATAGGTATGCGTGTCGAAGCCGAGGTTCTTGCCGGACTTGGCTTCGTCGGCGAGGGGCGCGTCCTGGCCGGTGATGGCGGCGGCGACCTGCGCGACCGTCGCGGCGGCACTCACGACGTCACTGCGCGCATCGCCATTGGGAGACGTGGGCGAGTCGCCGCACCCGACCATGAGGCCGAGCATCACGACGAAGATCGCCGTCCCCTGGAGCAC
>JBDSTA010000367.1:0-57428 GCA_039928475.1 Gemmatimonadaceae bacterium
CGCTCAAGGTTGCGGCGCGCTCGGCGTCCCTGCCCTACCGGAATCGCACCGTTGCGCCGGCGGACCTGGGGCGCGAGCTCAACGTGGGCAGCGTGCTCGAAGGCACGGTGCAGCGCATGGGCGACCGGCTGCGCATCTCCGCATTCCTCAGCGACACGAGCGACGGGCGCGAGCTATGGTCCGAGCGGTACGACCGTGACGCGAGCGACATCTTCGCGTTGCAGGACGACATCGCCGCGTCGGTGGTGAACTCGCTGCGCGTCACGCTGTCCGGCCTCGATCACCGCGCGATGGTGAAGCGGCCCACGGCGAGCGTGGAGGCCTACCAGCTCTACCTGCGCGGGCGGCACCTGTGGAATCACCGGCAGGCCGGCAGCACGCAGAAGGCGATCCAGTGCTTCCGCGAGGCGCTGGAGATCGATCCGCTGTACGCGCTGCCCTACGCCGGCCTCGCCGACGCCTTCGCGTCGCTCGGCGCGTACGAGTACATGCGGCCGATCGACGCATTTCCCAAGGCGACGGCGTCCGCCGAGCGCGCGCTGAGCCTCGATGCGACGCTCGCCGAGGCGCATACGACGCTCGGCGTGGCGCAGGCGCACTATGCATGGGATTGGCGCGCGGGCGAGCAGTCGTACCTCGAGGCCATCGCGCTCAACCCGCGGTATGCCCTCGCGCACACGTACTATGCCCTTCTGCTCTCGGCCACCGGCCGGCACGAGCGCGCGGCGGACGCCATCGCGCGCGCGGCGGAGATCGACCCCATCTCCGTGCCGATCATCACCATCAAGGGCTACGTCGCCTACTACGCGCGCCGGTACGACGATGCGATTCACGACTACCGCATCGCGCTCGACATGGATCCCTCGTTCGGGCTGGCCATGGTGCTCCTCGGCTACGCGAACCTCAGCCGCGGGCAGTACGACGAATCCATTCGCGTGTTCCGCGCCATTCCCTCACCGAGGCTGACCTCCATTGGGGGACTCGGCATAGCGCTCAGCCTCACCGGGCGCACGGATGAGGCGCGCGCACTGCTGGCGCAGATGGAAGGCGCCCGCACTACGGAATACATCTCCGCCTTCACGCTTTCGCAGGTGCACCTGGGCCTTGGCGATCGCGAGACCGCGCTGTCGCTGCTCGAGTCGGCGGTCGCGGAGCGTTCGTACAACCTGAGCTTCGTCGCATCGGCGCAGCCCTTCGATTCGCTGCGCGGCGAGCCGCGCTTCGCCGCCGTGCTGAAGAGCATCGGCCTCGAGCACGTTCCCGGTGCCCTCGTGAGGCCCTGAGTGGAGATCATCCCCATCCAGACCGGAACGGTGCGCATCCATCCGAACCAGGTGCGCGGGAAGGGGCATGGCAGCAAGCGGCGCCTGAACGTGTTCCGCGACAAGGAGTGGACGCGGCCGCTGCCGATCCTCGCGTGGCTCATCCGTCACCCGGAAGGTGACATCCTCGTCGACACGGGGGAGACGCCGCAGGCGATGATGCGTGGCTACTACCCGAACCTCAATCCGTACTACCGGTCGCACATTCGCGTCGAGATCGGACCGGAAGAGGAGCTGGGCGCGCAGTTGCGGCGGCTTGGCGTGGATCCGGCCGCGCTGCGTACGGTGCTCACCACGCACCTGCACACGGATCACGCGGGCGGTCTCTCCGCGCTGGCGAACGCGGAGGTCTGGACGCACGAGCGCGAGCTCGCGCTGTCGCGCGGCCTGGGCGGCTGGATTCGCGGGTACGTGGCGAAGTCCTTCCCGCGCGGCTTCGCACCGCGCACCTACACGTTCACCGGCGGGCCGGTCGGTCCGTTCGCGCGGTCGCACGTGGTCACGCGAGCGGGCGACGTCCACGTCGTGGAGACGGCGGGCCACACCGACGGGCATTGCTCGGTGATCGTCACCGCGAACGACACGACGTACTTCATCGCCGGCGACGCAACCTACGACGAGGCCAGCCTGCTCGACCTCGCCGTGGACGGACTCTCACCGCACGAGGATCGCGCGCTCGCGACGCTGAAGCGTATCGCCGACCTCGCCGGCTCCACGCGCGTGGTCTACCTCCCCACGCACGACGAGCATGCGATCCGCCGCCTGCGCGACGGCGTGCCCACGCGCGTCAGGGCGTGAAGGTGAGGAATCCCGTGACGGGCTCCGACACACGCCGGGCGCTCGACCGCGCGACCTTCGTCCCGTCGCCGAGATTGCCGTAGAGGTTCGCGCCCCAACAGTACATCGCGCCGGTGCGTGAGGTGATGCCGCACACGTGCGTGTCGCCCGAGGCGATCTTCACGAAGGTGCGATTGCTGTCGAGCGGTACCACGGCGGGCGTGACGTTGCTCGAGTCGGCGATGCCGCGCCCGAGCTGCCCGTAGGAATTGCTGCCCCAGCAGTACGCCGCACCGGCCGCCGTGAGCCCGCAGGTGTGTGCGTAGCCCGCGACGATCGACGCAAAGTCCCTCGACAGCCGGCGCGGCAGCGGCGCATCGCACCCGAGATCGGTCACCACCGGGCAGCCCGCAACGCCCGTTTCGCCGTCGGCGTTTCGTCCCCAGCACCACGTCGCCTTGTCGGCGCGGCGCGGTCCCACCGCCGCGCAGCTGTGTGAGCCACCGACGGCGACGGACGCAGTGTCACCGGCCACCGGAACGAGGCCCGGCACCTGCGCCACCGGCGACGAGCCGCCAATGAGGCCGTTGCCGATCTGTCCCTCGAGGTTCGAGCCCCAGCAGAACACGCCGGTCGACCCCGCAGCGCACGCATGAAAGCTCGCGACGGACACGGCGAACACCTGCCGCGCCGCCGCCTCGAGCCCCGCCGAGTACACGCACTGCTCTGTGGGCGAATCGCGGCAGCTCTCCGAGCTCTCGACGGGCTGGTGTCCCATGGAGAACCCGCCATTCAAGCCCCAGCACGACGCACTTCCCCCGCCGGTGATGCCGCACGAGAAGAAGTAGCCCGGCGCCACGCTGGTGAAGGAATTGTTGAGTGGAAGCGTGGGCACCGGGGCGAATGCCACCGATCGTCCGAGTCCGGCAATGCCGTAGTCGTTGAGGCCCCAGCAATACGACACGGAGCTGTCCTGCACGTTGGCGCACGCGGTGGTGCCGCCCGCGAACACACGGTCGAAGGGAAGTCCGATGGTGTTGAGCAGTGGCCGCGGCACGAGCGCGTCGATGGGCTTTCCGGTACCGGTCAACTCCCACGCGCCCCAGCAGAACACGCGGTACTTCACGTTCACGGCGCAGGTCGATGCGGTGGACGCCGCGACGTCGAGCCAGCGCTGGTTCACGCGCACGGTGAAGGTCGTTTCCGCCGCGCTCAGGCCCGGCTGCTCCAGCCGCACCTTGATGTTGGCGATGCCCGGCGCGCGCGCGTACAGGCACGCGTGCACCTCGGGAATCGGCGTCGTCTCGCGCGCGAGCCCGCAGTTCGCGCCGTCATCGATGCGGATCACCGAATCGGGCGTGGAGGTCCAGACGACGCGCGTGGTGTAGAGCGCCTGCGCATCGGAGGTGGCCTGCACCTTCATGACGACGTGCTTCAACTCGCCGTCGTACAGCTCCTTCGGCATCGCGCTCACGCCCGTATCCGGATGGAAGGAGACGTCGAGCGCCTTCGTCGCCGTGAGCTCCTGGCAGCCTGCCAGCGCAACGACGCACGCCGCCCACCCGGCGCGGCGCAGAGCGCGCATCACGGTGACGACGGGCCCTCGCCCCACATCGCCGCATGCGCGTGCTGCCGCGCGAACATCTCGGCGGGCACCGTGCGCTCGTAGTACTCGAGCTCCGGATGCGACACCTGCAGCCACGTGCCCGGCACGTAGAACGCATCCACGTGCGCCGGAAAACGGCCGTACGTGTCGTAGATGTAGTTGCAGACGTCCTTCACGTACGCGACGGCGCGGTCGTCGTAGCGCTGGCCCTCGCGCACGAACTGCGAGGCCATGCTGGGAGACGCATATCCCTTCTGCAACAGCGACGGATCGTACGCACCGCCCGGGCCGAACTTCGCCTCGAGCACGGCGTCCACGGCGGCGTCCATCGACGACACGAACGGCGGTGTGTTCCCTTCGAGGATGCCGGGGATGCCGATGGGATTCGGCATCCACGACGGCGGTGGCGGCGGGCTCATGCCCCACGTCTTCCCCGGCGCCTGCATCGTGAACCCCAGCCCCGGATGCTCCTTCGTGCCGTCACCCTCGAAGATGAATGGCGACGCGGGGCAGAAGTGCACCCACGCGCCAAGCCCCATGGCCTGCGTGAGCAGCATGAGGTTCTGGAGGTGGAAGTGCGACTCGTGATCGGCGATGAACGTGCGAAAGAGGCCGAGCGGCGCCGCGACCTTCGGGTTCACGTACCCCGAGTGGATGTACTTCGTACCGCCGATCGGCTGGTAGGGGATCTGCACCTTGCCGATGTGCTGGAGGAAGCTCGCCGCGAGGTCCGTAGCCGACTCCGGCTTGAAGTGCTGGAAGTCGTCGATGAACAGGGGCCGCTCGCCATCCGGCTCCATCGCGAGGTTCAGCAGCGCGTTGATGTACCCGCGCGTGCAGTCCACGATGGGCAGGAACATCGTGGTGCCCGGCATGTTCGACAGCTGCTTGTTCCAGCCGAGATAGAAGGGGAAGCGTCGCGGAAACGTGAGCCGGTCGCCGATGCGCTTCTTCATCGCTTCGGCGGTGCTGGTCCAGTCGCTCGCGCTCCAGTCCTCCCATTTCGGTGGCAGGTCGCGCAGCAGCTCCATCGCGCGCGCGGGGGTGAGGTTCTCGATCAACCACGTGCCCGCATCGTTGATCATGATGAAGTGCACGGCCTGGATGTTGTCCGGGCTGCTCGCCGAGCGCGCCATCACGTGCAGGAACGGCGTGCCGAGCTCGCGGCCGCCGCCGGGAATGTCGAGCGGCCCATCATGCGTGACCACGCCCGTGAGTCCCGTGGCGACGATCAGCATCGCCTCCTCGACCGGCTCGAGCGGCGCGGGTGCATTCGTGCTCGTGTGCGACAGCGTGCCCGCCGCCACGGACACGCCGCGCGCGACGCGGCGCGTGCGGCGTCCCGCGATCGCCGAGAGCAGCGGATAGCGAAGGACCTCGAGTGGAACGCCCCTCATGTCACCCGCCACGCCGCGCGCGACGTCAGGCGTGCGCGCCGGCGAGTCCGGCGTCGTGGGGCTCGGGCTGCTGGTGCTGCTCGAGCTCGGAGAGGATGAGGGGGAAGACATCGGTTGACGCGTCCTTGCCGAAGAAGCAATCGAGGTGGCCGTAGTTCGGCACGACGATGCGCTTGTAGTGCGCGTCGCCGTTGTGCTCGCGAACCCAGTCGTACGTCATGCGGCTGCCCTCGGGAAGGAACATGTTGTTCAGCTCCCCGTGGATGAACGTGATGGGCATCGCCAGGCGCGCGACATTCGGCAGGTACGTGTCGTCACCCTCGGCGTCCACCACGCTCGCACCCGCTGCCGACGCGGCCAGTTGCGCGAACGGCTTCATGTGCGCGACGCCGAACCACTCGTGCATCGCCACATGCGTCGCCTCGTTCAACTGACTGTGCTTGTACACCTCGCCATACATGAACAGGATCTTGCGGCAGACGTCGAGGTGGCAGCGCTCGTGCGTGGGATAGAGCCGCATCACCTCGTTCAGCGCCTTGTCGAACCACCTCGGCTCCGGACGCTCCGTGGTGAGCGTGTGCAGGCCGATGGCGTTGAGCACGGACGGCAGGTGCAGCTTCGCCTTGATCTCGCTGAGCGTCGGCGCCTTGGGGTGCACGGTGAGCGCCGAGCACACTGCCGAGCGGACGCCGGTGAGCCCCGCGAGTTGCGCCATCAGGAACGACATGGAGCCCACGCAGTGCCCCACCACCTGCACGTCGGGCTTCCCGGTGGACGCCCGCACGGCCGCCACCGCGGCGGGCCAGTCGCGCTTCGCCACGTCGTCGATGGTGTACGGCTGCGACGACGACGGCAAGGCCGTGCTCGAGCGATAGTCGAAGAGCCAGATGTCGTAGCCCTCCGCATACAGGAACTCGACGAAGTTCTTGTCCACGGTGTCGATCAGCCACGATGACGCCGGCATGCCGAAGCCCGGCGCCAGGATCACGGGCCCCTTCGTGCCGCCCTGGTAGCGCGTGAGCACGAGCGGCGTGCCGTCGTCGGCCGCGATCGCATGCACCTCCGGCGCGCCGATGGCGAGTGGCCGACGCTTGCGTGGCGTGGGGTCGGGATGGAAGGTGGTCGTCTGCCCGAAAACGGTGCCGTACGTGTCGTACAGCACCCCGGCGAAAAGCTTGCCGAAGTCGTAGGTGATGGCGAGCCGCTCCGCGCTACTCGCGGCACCCACCACCTTCATGGTGCCCATCTGCTTCTGGAAGTCCAGCGCCCCGATGTGCAGCACGCCACGGCCGACGATCGCACCGCTCGCATCGGTGCCTTCGTGGATGGTGATGTAGAGCGTCGACGTGTCCGGCCATATGTGCAGCAGGCTGCCCTGCCGCACGCGCTTGTAGCCGTCCATGTACCAGCTCATGCCCGCTGGCGAGCGCATGACCATGCCGTAGCGCATGCGCTTCTCTTCCGCCGCGCCCGTGAAGTCACTGAAGAGGCTGAACTGTCCCTGCGTGACGCTGAGCGGATCGGGCGAGAGGTCCGGCGCGGTGACGGTGCCGAACATCGACGCGTTGTGCGGCGGGGTGGCGATCATCGCGCGCGCGTCGCGCGCATCCACGGTGAGCGTGAACTCGAACTTCGAGCCCGTGGACTTCCCCGCCACAGCCGCCGCGTCGAAATCGGCATCGCTGCCCGGCGACCAGAAGCCGCGCATCGTCTCCGTGAACTGGAGCGAGGGAACGACTTGCACGTCGTCGGCCAGCGAGCCGTTCGGCGAATAGTCGATGGTCCAGCCCCGGTCCTTCGCCAGCAGAGCGGAGTTCCGCTCCGCCACCGACGAGATGGTGATGAGGGGATTCACGCCGAGCGAGCGCGGCATCACCGAGCCGTCCATCACGTAGAGATCGTCGTACACGTCGGTACCCGTATCGCCGCGGAACACCTGCCCCTTGTGATTCACCGCGCCCGATTCGCCGCTCTCACCCATTGGCACGCCGCCGAGCGGATGCACGGTGATGAGGCGTTCGCCAAGGAGCGACGTCCAGAGCGGATTGCGGAAGTACTCCGCGTTCATGGCCGCCGACGCCTCCTCGAGCTTGCGATCCATGCGCGCGAAGTGCGGCTGCTCGCCGACGCCGCCCCAGTGCACGCGCAGCCGTCCGTCCTCGAGCCTGATGTGCCCGCCCGAGTCGTCGTGGGACATCACGAGGAAGGTCTGCGCCGAGTCGGTCGCGCCGGTGTACGGGCCGCGCGTGAGGCTCGACAGGGTCTTCAGCGCCTGCCGTGCCTTGTGCTCGTGATCCGTCTTCTCACCGATGAACGGGCCGGCCGTTACGTACATCAATGGGTTGAGCGTCCCGACCGGGCCGGGCACGTCGCCCTCCTCGATGATGAAGCCCTCGTTCACGTCGGTCGTCGCGCGCCCGTCGATCACGCCCGTGATGCACGGACCTACTTCGCGCCCCTGCACCGGCGCACGAGAGCCGAGCCCGATGCCGTGGATGGGCTGGTCGGCATTGTAGGCGAAGCCGATGACGTCGCCGTTGCCGGAGAAGCGCGTGCCCACCTTCGACGACATCGGCACGCCCGCGGCGTGCGAGCGCAGGAGGATCCCGGTGCTGCCGAGCGCGCCCGCGCTCACCACGACGACATCAGCGGCCACGAACATCGGCGCTGCGTTGAACGTCTCGCGCCCGACCGCGAGCGGCTCGAAGTGCACGAGCCAGCCGCCGGACGGCGCGCGCTCGAGGCGCTGTACCGCGGTGCACGTGAAGATTTCCGCGCCGTGATGATCGGCGTCCGGGAGGTAGTTCATCAGCGTGGTGTTCTTCGCGCCGTGGTTGCAGCCCGTGACGCAGTCACCGCAGAGCGTGCACGCCTGCTGCTCCACGCCCGCGTGATTCCGGCCATCCTCGAACGTGACGTTGATGGCGGTCTTGTAGACCGGCAGGCCGAGTCGCGCTGCAGACCGCTCGAGCCCCTGATACTTGGCAAGGGGCGGCAGCGCGTCAGGGTACGGATTCGCACCGAGCATCTGCTCGGCGCGCGCATACCCTTCGTCGAGCACGGCGCGGTCGGCCCGTAGCGCGGCCGGCCACGCAGGATCGTCGAACACGCGTGGATCCGCGCGGAGCGACACGTTGGCATTGATCAGTGACGTTCCGCCGAGGCCGCAACCAGAGAGGACGACGATGCCGTCCTCGACGTGAAAGTCGAACAGCCCTGTGCGCGGTCCCGTATCCGCCAGCGGCGAGTGCGTCTGCATCTCTTCCGCCGCCTCGAGGGGCGTGTCGGGAAATTCCCCCGCATGCCGCTCGGGACCGCGCTCCAGCAGGCAGACGGACCTTCCCGCCCTCGCGAGCCGAGAGGCGGCAACGGCGCCCCCGTAACCCGAGCCGACCACGACCACGTCATAGTGTGGACGCATGTCTTCCAAACGGCGAGTCAGTCTGCGCATCGATTTCCTCCGGGGGGAGGTGCGAATGTAGTCGATCTGGACAACACGTCAACAAACGTCATCTTGAACTTCTCCTTCTGGAGCATCACGAGTGTCCTGCCCGGGAGCGCGCGCGAAGTCGCGCTCGCCCCACCATCCGCCCAACATGCCACAGGGATCCGCCTCCGCAGCCGCAGCACGCGCGCGCAGTTTCGGCGTCCGCGGCCTGCTTGCCGTGACCGTGCTCGTCGCCGCATCCGCGTGCCGCGATAAGACGCCACCGCCTCCAGCCGCTCCTCCCCTCGCACCGCGCACGCCGACGACCGCGCTTCAGGGGCTAACAGGTCCGCAGCGCGACTCGCTCCATCACCTCGGTGAGGGCGACGAGTTCATGCCCGTCACCTGGATCCGCTCGCTCAGGAGCGTCGCGACGGGCAAGCTCTTCCTCGAGGACATCGAGCGCTTCGGCATGCTGCCCGACCCCGACGACTCGCTCGGATTCCCCATCGGGCTTTCGGCCACGAAGCCCTCGGACGTCGGCGCGAGGTCGAACCTCATGGTGGGCTTCTCGTGCGCCGCGTGCCACACCGCGCAGCTCGTGCTCAACGGCAAGCCCATGATCATCGAGGGCGGCTCGGCGCTCTCGGACCCGCAGAAGTTCGAGCGCGAGCTCGTCGCGTCCATCATGGCGCTCCTCAAGAATCCGAAGGAGGCGGTGGCGTTCGTGAAGCGCGTGAACGCGCAGCCCGAATGGCTGCGGGAGAGGCAGCCGGTGAGCATGGCGGAGCTGCCGAAGCTGATCGCGTCGTACCGCGCGCGGTTCGACAGCTTCCGGCTGATTGAAGATCTCCTGAAGAAGGAGCCGCGCACCGACCCGGGATACGGCCGCATCGACGCGTTCAACACCGCGCGCAACATGTTGTATCCGAAGCAGGGGATCGCACTCACCGCGCCCGTTCGCCACCCCAAGATCTGGCAGTTCGACCGCCACACGTGGCTGCACTGGGACGGCAACACCAACTCGGTGATGGAGCGCAACATCGGCCAGTCCATCGCGGCCGGCGCCATCTACGTCCCGAGCACGGGCGCGACGACGCTGCTGCCGCAGAACCTCAGTGCGCTCCAGGTGCTCGCGTCGCTCATCCAGCCACCGAAGTGGCCCGCGGAGCTCGCGGGCTCGATCGACGAGAAGCTCGCCGCCGCGGGAAAGCCGATCTACGTCGCCAACTGCGAGCGATGCCACGCCACGCCGGACAAGGCCGAGCGCGACACGCTCATCCCGTATCGCGAGATCGGCACGGACCCGCAGCGCGGCATCACGGCCGGCACGAAGCTGTTCAACCAGGGCTACGCGGTCGTCGCCGGCCGCGAGCTCAAGAAGGCGAAGCTCGCCGCGTACAAGGCGCACGGGATCACGGATTCCATGGCGCACGCCATCGAGGGCGCGCGCTACGAGTCGAAGTGGCGCGTCACGGGCGCGTACGCCGCGCGGCCGCTCACGTCCATCTGGGCCACCGCGCCCTACTTCCACAACGGCTCCGTGCCGTCGCTCCACGACGTGTTGCTCCCACCGGCACAGCGCCCCGTCACCTTCGTGCTCGGCGCCCAGGAGTTCGATCCCGTGAAGGTCGGCATCACCGGCACGCCGCCGGCCAACGTTCCGCCGTTCACCTTCGACACGCGGAAGGTTGGCAACAGCAATGCAGGACATCTCTTCGGTACGACGCTGAGCGACGTGCAGCGCCGCCAGCTGCTCGAGTACCTCAAAACCCTGTGACGAGGACGTCCACGTGAGCGCAGTCGTCCGGCAGACGTACATCATCTCCGACCTTCACCTCGGCGGGGTCTATCCCGAGCCCGGCTCGAACGACCGGGGCTTCCGCATCTGCACGCATGCGAGCGCCGTGTCGGACTTCGTCGATGCGCTCACCGCGAAGCCCGTGGACAATCCGGCCATCGAGCTGATCGTGAATGGCGACCTCGTGGACTTCCTCGCCGAGCGCGACGACGAGGGCACGGCGGACGCGTGGTCGGCGTTCACCTTCGAGCAGCCGTCGGCGCGGAAGAAGCTCGACGCCATCATCGAGCGCGACAAGGGCGTGTTCGATTCGCTCGCGAGGTACCTCGCCAAGGGGCACCGCCTCGTCATCCTCCTCGGCAATCACGACATCGAGCTGGCCATGCCCTCGGTCCGCGATGGGCTCGCGAAGGCCCTCGGTGTCACGAAGGGTTCCGACTACGAGCTGATTCGCGACGGCGAGGGCTACCTCGTGGGCGACACGCTCGTCGAGCATGGCAATCGGTACGACTCGTTCAACTTCGTGGACTACGGCAAGCTCCAGGGCCACTGCCAGTGGATCTCGCGCAACCAGGGGCACGAGTCGGCCGCGTTTCCGCCGCCGCCCGGCAGCCAGATGGTCGCGAACATCATCAACCCCATCAAGCTGCACTACAAGTTCATCGACCTCCTCAAGCCGGAGACGGGAGCGGTCGTGCCCCTCCTGCTCACGCTCGAGCCGGGCTATCGCGGGCTGCTCGGCAAGGTGTCGCTCATCGCGATGCAGGCGCGCGGCGCGGTGAAGCTCGCGGTCACCGGCAAGGCGCCGGCACCGGCACCGGCGCAGTCGGCGCCGAAGGCGTCACCCAGTGGCGGCTTCGAGGACGATGCGCCGATGACGAGCGACATCTCATCCGGCGGCGGGCCGATGACCGAGGAGGCGGCGCTCAAGGCGATGCTCGAGGAGCACATCGACGCCGACGCGCACGAGCTCCGCGCGCTGGCCGTGGGCGAGGAGCACCTGTTGACGAGCGACATCAGCTCCGGGGGCGACCTCGTGAGTCACATCTGGGGCATGGCCAAGCTGCTGCTGTCACCCGCCAGCGACGCCGTGCACACGCGGCTCGACGCGCTCGCGTCGGCGTTCAAGTCACTCCAGGACGACCGCACCTTCGACCAGTCCATCGAGACCGCGCCCGAGTATCTCGACGCGGCGACGGCGCTCGCGTCGAACGGGATCAAGCACGTGGTGTTCGGCCACACGCACATGGCGAAGAAGATCCCGTTGCCCTCGGGTGGATTCTACCTCAACAGCGGCACGTGGGCGGACGTGATGAAGTTTCCCTCGGACCTGTTGTCGGGCACGAAGGACGAGTCGCGCGCGCGCCTGAGCGCCTTCGTGGACCAGATCTCCAAGGGCGACTTCAGCACCTTCACGCTCTTTCATCCCACCTATGTCCGGCTCGACCTGGACGCCGGTGGCGTCACGAGCCCTGAGCTGCTGCAGTACGAGAACGCCGCGAGTGTCTAGGAGATGACGGAATCAGCGGGCATAGCGGATGACACCGATCCGCTAACGCCGTTCACGACGTTCGACCGCAGCGCGATCGTCCTCATCGAGGCCTTCGACGCCACGGGGCAGAACGTCAGCCGCGGCACGGGCACGCTCGTCGCGCCGAGTCTCGTGCTCACGGCGCTGCACGTCGTGGCGTTCCGCAAGTCGGAGTCGCTCACGCCCAAGGGCGTGTCCCTCCGGCTGACGTTCCAGGGCGGCACGTCCACCACCGGCGCCATCGTCTCCGACGGATGGGACCCGAAGGACGACTGGGCGCTGATCGAGCTCGCAGAATCGTCGACGGTCGCTCCCATGAAGCTGGCGTCGCTCGCGGAGGACGATCGCGAGTGGAAGAGCTTCGGCTTTCCCGATGCACAGCCGGACGGCATGGTGATCTCGGGCAAGGTCGAGGCGGCGAACGGCACGTTCGAGCAGGTCGATGCGCTGCAGCTCATGTGCACGCAGGTCGGCGCCGGCGCGGGCGGGATGTCGAAGGGGTTGAGCGGTGCTCCGGTCGTGATCGACGGCCATCTCGTGGGCGTGATGCGCGCGGCGCTCATGAAGGACGGTCGCACCGAGATGGCCACGCTCTACGCGTGCCCGGTGCGGGCCATCCTCAAGAAGAAGAAAGTCGGTGCAGGCGGCACCGCGAACGATCTCTGGGCCGGCGACTTCGGCATCGATGCCCTTCCGCGCATCGACCGCAACCCGCTCGGCACACAGATCGCCGAGCTCACGCGCGCCACTGGCCGGCAGTCGCTCGTGTTCGCCGGCGCTGCAGCCGGTGGACTGGGAGTCGTCCTTGCCGGAGCGCTCGCACTCGAGCAGATGCGCATGCCGCGCGTGCACATCGAAGGAACGGTCGACGCAACAGCTGTTCGCTTCACGGTGGCGCCTGCAACGGTGCTTCCGCTGCAAACCTCCAACGTGGGCCGCGTGGACGCTCGCAGCGTCGTGGCGTCGGGCCTCACCGGGCTGACGTACCCTTCCACCAGCGGTGGACGGATCGCGAGCATCACCGACGAGGTCTTCCTCGGGGCCGCGGACTCGACCGGACCGTCGATGGTTGCGGTAGACCTGACCAAGCCTTCCGGCGCTGACACGCTCTTCTCGCTGCGCGCGGAGTCCGTCGGCACTTACCTGCTCGTGTTCGCGGGTGCCGCCGTGCCGGGATCGCTCCCGATGCCGGTACGGAGCGGCGCACTCATGGAGACGCATGACGGAACTACCACGGACATAACCTTCCCACCGCTGCCAGGCACGCGGGTGGCGTCGGATTCCGTGGAGGTCCGCCGCGCAGCGGCGCCGCTCAAGCTGCTGGTCACCCTGATGCCCGAAGCGCCCGCGATGCTGCGGCTCCCGCTCACGGCGAAGGGACTCGACTTCGCCGCCAGCGCGCGCAACGACAAGAACGACAACGTGGACCTGTCGAGTGTGGTGCAGGCGGCAGTGCGCCTGGACGGCAGCACCACGGACATGCGGCTGAACGAGCGTGACAAGCTCGTCATTCCTCGCGGCACGCTGAGCATCGATGGCCTCACGCTCTCCGCGGACCGCAAGAATGTCCAGGTGACGTTCAGCGGTGAGGCGGATTCGCTCTCCCTCTCAGACGGGGGTGCGCTTCGCAATGGGATACCAACGCGGCTCGAGCATCTCATGCGCGTCGCGCTGATCCCTGCGCTCCTCGGCGGCGCGGTGCTCGCGGCGGCCGTCACATTCGGCCTCCTGGCGCTCGCCCGCAACCGGAGACGCGCATGAGCGCTCGCTGGTGGGCCGTCGTCCTGCTCCTCGCCATGGCGCATCCGGCGCAGGCGCAGAACGCGCCGCCGCCAGACGGGGTGCTCTCGCTCGTGGTGAAGATCGTCACGCGCGTGAAGTCCGCCAGCGGCACCTTCCTCCCGCGCGAGTCGGGCGCCGGCGTCGTGGTGGGGCTCGACGAACGCAACGTTTACATCGCTACCGCCCGTCACGTCGTGGCCGAAGGCGAGGAAGGCGAGTATGTGATTGCGGACTCGGTCTACGTCACCTTCTTCGGGCAGGATTCCGCAGCGAAGTCCGTCGCGCACGTGGTGCTCCTGGATTCCGCGTATGTCGCCGGCTCCCGGGCTGCGCTCACTGCCGCGCTCGCGCGCCGTGACACTGCTGCGGCGAGAATCGCGCTCCTGGGCGTGACCGCGGACAGCGCGCGCATCGAGGGTGCCGATCTCGCGCTGCTCGTCGTGCCGCGCCCACGCGATGGCATCGCCGTGACGCTCCTGCCGCGAGAGCTGAACCGCCTCGGCGACGCGCGCGCGCTCGGCTTCGGCGATCCGGTCATCCCGCTTGGCTGCCCGTCCGGCGAATGCTGGCGCGTTCCGGCCAGTACCGATCGCGTCATCGGGCTTCGTCCACAACTGCTCTTCCAGACGGCATTCGTACGCCCCGGCAGCTCCGGCGGCGCGCTCTTCAATCAGTGGTGGGAAGTGGTGGGCCTCGTCATCACGCGTGATACGCCGATCGCCGAGGCGCTGCCAATGCGCGACGCCGTGGATATGCTCGTGCGCGCATGCGTCCCCGTTGGCATCACCTTGCCGACGTATCCGCGTGCGGGTTATCACCGCGTGCTGTCCATGACGTTCCTCGCGAGCTCGGACCATGTGGCCGTCCCGGACTCGGTGGCCGCCGGCTGGCGCTCGCCGAGCTCGCGCATCACGCTCTCTCGGCGGGGTGCGTCGCCCTTCGCGCTGCAGGGTTCACTCGTTCGGCTCTCGCCGTACAACATGACCGTGAATGCCGCGCTGGCGGGCGCAAGCTTCCAGGTGCGCGTGGACCGCCTGACGATCGAGCCGTTCGCCGACTTCGGGCTCGGGCGCGTGGAGACGCGGTACGACGCGGGGGGCTACTACGAAACGGGGAGCGATGCGTCGAGCCCCCGCTACGTGCCGCTGTGGGTGCGGGAGCATCAGGACGGCATCGGCGTGGGCGGCGGTGTCGAGGCGGGCTACCTCATACGTCCGCACTATCGCCTCACGGCAACCATGGCGCACTGGAGCTTCTCGCTGACACCGCACGCGCCCGTGCTTCCTACTTTTTTCTTCGGCGGAGGACTCAGATGGGAACGTTGATGCGCACGGCATCGCTCACGGCACTGTCGTCGCTGCTCGCGCTGCAGGTGCAGGCCCAGCAGCTGCCCGCGGGGTGCGACAACCAGCTCAACCCGCGAGCCGGCGGCGACGACGACAGCTACAAGGTGCGCGGCGGCGCGTCGGGCTGGTGCGAAGGCAAGTACAAGCGCTCCGTGGGCAACCGTATCCTGACCGTCGACGCCCTGACGCTCGCCGCTGATCCCATCGTGGCGAAGGTGCTCAAGAAGACCGACTCACTCAGCGTACAGTGGATGGCGCCTCCGGGTGCGGTGGTTCACCTCACCGGACGACAGGTCACGGACGATTCCCGGCCCGACTACAAGCTCGACGCGGAGGTGAAGACCGGTGCGAACGGGGTAGGCAAGTGGAGCTGGCCCACCGCCCTGCTGCGCAAGTTCGGCATGTGGCCGGTGGCCACCCTCGGTCCCGATGACGACCTGAAGCCCATCTATGTATCGGTGCAGGGAGCGGCACACCTGCCGGGGGCGCAGGAGGGCGACAGCATGTTCATCCCCATCCGCGTGTCGCACCCATCGGACACAAGCGCCAACCGCTCGCGCATCGAGATCGTCATGCATACCGCGCAGCAGGTGAAGCTGGACGGCTTGAAGCTCCAACGCCGGTTCAGCGCGGACTCCGTGGCGGAGGTCAAGATGGCGCCTGGCTGTCCTGCACCGAGGAATTCACGGATTCCCGGCAATCCCGTCAGGGTCATGGTCTGCATGCCTCCGGGAGCGGAGCGGGGGGTATATGTGCTCACGGTTGGAGCGGGCACGACCGCCACGTCATTGAGCTTGTACCACGCCACGACACCAGTGACGAGGGGGGGCGCCAGCGGCCCATGACACGGCCCGGCGCGGCCTGTAAGCTTCGCGCATGTCCTCCACCGTCCGTGACGAGCTCCGCTCGCTCCGCTTTCTCGATGGCCTGACCGACACGGCCGTCCACCAGCTCTCGAAGATCGTCACGCTCACCGACTTCGAGTGCGACGCGCTCCTGTTCGAGGAAGGCGACGCGCGGCGCATCATGGCCTTCATCGAGTCCGGCGCCGTGGCCATCGAGAAAGGCAAGAACACGCGCCCCGTTCGGCTCGCCACGTTCGGCGCCGGCGAGGCCGTGGGCGAAGGCCTGCTGCTCGACGACTCGATCCACGGCACCAGCGCGCGCGCCCTCGCGAAGACGCGCGCGTACATCCTCACGAAGGACCAGGTGGCCGACATGCTGCGCGAGGCGCCGCAGCTGTACGCGGCACTCGTCGCACGGGCCGCGCGCGCCATCAAGCAGCGCCTCTCCGCCGTGGACGCCACGCTCGTGGGCCGCGGACGCAGCCTCGGCTTCGGCAGCGCGAAGACGCGCAAGGAGCACGACCTGCTCGGCGAGCGCGACGTCCCTGACGATGCGCTCTACGGCGTGCAGACGCTGCGCGCGCTGGAGAACTTCGCGATCACCGGCGTGCCGCTTCGCGAGTTCCCCGACATGATCGAGGCGATTGCCGCGGTGAAGGAAGCCGCCGCGCGCGCGAACGCCGACCTGGGCCTGCTCCCTGCCGACGTCGCCGATGCGATCGGGCGCGCCGCCGCGGAGATTCGCGCGGGCCGCCACCACGAGCACTTCATGGTGGACATGATCCAGGGCGGGGCCGGCACGTCCACCAACATGAATGCGAACGAGGTGATCGCGAATCGCGCGCTCGAGCTCTCCGGCCATTCGCGCGGCGAATACCAGTACGTCCACCCGAACAACCACGTCAACCTCAGCCAGTCCACCAACGACGTCTACCCGACGTCGGTGAAGATCGCGCTGCACATCGCGATTGAGGACCTCCGCGAGTCGATGCGGAAGCTGGTGGAGGCGTTCCTCGCGAAGGGCGTCGAGTTCGGGCCCTTCATCAAGATGGGACGCACGCAGCTCCAGGACGCCGTGCCGATGACCCTCGGCCAGGAGTTCACCGCGTTCGGGCACACGATCCAGGAGGACGTGGACCGCCTCGGCGAGGCGCAGGCGCTCATCCGCGAGATCAACATGGGCGCGACGGCGATCGGCACGGGCATCAACGCGCCGAAGGGCTATCCCGAGGCCGTGCGCGCGCATCTCTCGCGCATCACGGGCCTCGAGCTCATCACCGCGCCCGACCTCGTCGAGGCCACGGCGGACACGGGATCGTTCGTGCAGCTCTCCGGCGTGTTGAAGCGCTGCGCGGTGAAGCTGTCGAAGATCTGCAACGACCTTCGCCTGCTCTCCTCGGGGCCGCGCGCCGGATTCGGCGAGATCAACCTGCCCCCGATGCAGCCTGGCTCGTCGATCATGCCGGGCAAGGTGAACCCGGTCATTCCCGAAGTCGTGAACCAGGTGTGCTTCGACATCATCGGCGGCGACGTCACCGTCACGATGGCGGCAGAAGCGGGCCAGCTCCAGCTCAACGTGTTCGAGCCGGTCATCGCCTATCGCCTGCTCGGCGGCATCGACGCGCTGACGAATGCGTGCATCGTGCTGCGCGAGCGCTGCATCACGGGCATCACCGCGAATCCGGACCGCATGCGTCAGTTCGTCGAGCAGTCCATTGGAATCGTCACTGCATTGGTGCCGGTCATTGGTTACGAGGCGAGCACCGAGATCGCGCGCGACGCGCTCGCGAGCGGCCGCGGCGTGTACGAGCTCGTCATGGAGCGAAAGCTCCTCACGCGCGAGCAGCTCGACCAGGCGCTCAACCCCGAGGCGATGACGGGTCCCGCCAGCGCGCCGAAGTAGCGCGCCATGGCACCGCGACGTCGCAAGCGCATCGACCCCGCGCACTTCGAGCTGCCGGTCGAGCGGATCCAGTCCGGCTTCTATACGGACGTCTACCTCAATCGTGCGCGCGAGGCGCTGCGCGCGAAGAAGGGTCGCGCGGCGCGCGTGACGTGGCAGGTGTCCGCCAAGCGCGACGGATGGCTCGGCGGCATCGACGAAGCCGTCGCGCTGCTGAAGCTCGGCAGCGACGACTTCGCGGCGCTCGAGGTCAACGCACTCTACGAGGGCGACTTCGCCGAGGCGTGGGATACCGTGCTGCTGGTGGAGGGCGAGTATGCGTCGTTCGCGCATCTCGAAACGCTGATCCTCGGCACCCTCGCACGCCGCACGCGCGTGTGCACGAACGTGCGCGAGATGGTGGACGCCGCGCGCCCCAAGCCGCTCTACTATTTCGGTGCGCGCGGCGACCACGCGCTGCTCCAGCCCGGCGACGGCTACAGCGCGAATGCGGGCGGCGCCGCGAGCGTCTCCACCGATGCGCAGGGCGCGTTCACGGGAAAGAAGGGTGCGGGGACGATCCCGCACTCGCTCATCGCGGCCTTCGGCGGCGACACCGTCGCCGCGGCGAAGGCGATGGCGGACATCCTGCCGGACGATGTGCCGCTCGTCGTGCTCGCCGACTACGACAACGACTGCGTGGCGACGAGCGTCGCCGTCGCGCGCGCGCTGGAAGACCGCCTCTGGGGCGTCCGCCTGGACACGAGCGAGAACATGGTGGACACCTCGGTGGTGTCCCTGATGGGGACCTTTCGACCCAATGGCGTGAACGCCGCGCTCGTGTGGAACGTGCGCAATGCGCTGGACGCCGAGGGCTTCGGGGACGTGAAGATCGTGGTGTCCGGCGGATTCGACGCCGAGCGGATCACGCAGTTCGAGGACGACGGGGTGCCGGTGGACGCCTACGGTGTGGGCACCGCGGTGCACGAGGGCCGGTGGGACTTCACGGCCGACGTCGTGCGCGTGGACGGGAAGCCGCAGGCGAAGGCGGGGCGGGAGCTGAGGCCGAACGGTAAGTTGGAGAGGGTGAAGTGAAGGGCAGTCTGGCAGTCGGGACAGTCTGACAGTCTGACAGTCGCTTGGCCTTGACTGTCCTGACTGTCGGACTGTCGGACTGTCAGACCCTGTTTCCGGAGCTGAAATGGCTGGACTGGTAAAACTGGATGCCGCCGGTACGCAGAAGCTGAAGACCATCGACGAGGCCTTCGTCATGCACCAGCGGCTGCATGCCACCGTCGAGCTCTATGCGCTCGCCCTCAAGCAGAACAAGCCCACCGGCATGTTCAGCCAGCAGGTGAAGCGCACCATCACGCCGCTCGTGGGCTTCCTCAAGCCGCAGTTCGGACTCATCTCGGATCAGGCCGCTGCGATGAACCTGATTGCCGGGCGCGGAGGGAGCGAGACCGCGAAGATCCGGAACCTCCGCGAAGGCGTCGCGTCGCTCAGGCAGCAACTCGAGATCGCCATCGTCCGGATCAAGGAAAACCACGCGGTGATCGAGGAGATCAAGGAAGGGGCACGGAAGCCCGGCGAGTAAGCTCGGGCGAGGGCACGTAACCCGGTGTGGGGGAATCTCCTACACCTCCGACAACCCCGTGTTTTCGCGTTGCTTTCGCCTCCGGTGCCCGGTAGTTTTCCCGGCTTGTAGGTCTTCGCAAGGGCGCGTCATTCCACGAGTGATCGCGCATCTCACGACACTGTCGGAACAAGGACATCGCATGCCCTTCCCCACCCGACCGCGCCGGCTGCTCGCCGCTGCGCTGCCGGCCCTCCTCGCGGTTGCCGTACCTGCGCTCAGCTACGCGCAGTATCCGAACTCCATCTTCCATTCGCATACGGAGTTCAACCGCGACGTAGGCCATCTCTTCGACATCCTCATCTGGCTGGGGACATTCGTCTTCATCTTCGTCGAGGCGATCCTCCTGTACACGATCTTCCGCTATCGCCGGAAGAGCGAGAACGATCGGCCCAAGCACGTGCACGGCAACACGACGCTCGAGATCCTGTGGACGGCGATCCCGGCCCTGATCCTCGCGTTCATCGCCGTGCCCACCGTGCGGACGATCTTCAAGACGCAGGCGAAGGCCTCGGCCGACGCGTTGCAGGTCGATGTCTACGGGCACCAGTGGTGGTGGGAGTTACGCTACCCGCAGTACACCACGCAGGGCGCGAACGGCAAGATCGACACGCTCGTCACCGCGAACGAGCTGTACATCCCCGTCGGCCGCAAGGTGAACTTCGCGCTGCGCACCGTGGACGTGATCCATTCCTTCTGGATCCCGCAGATGGGCGGCAAGCGCGACCTCATCGCCAACCGCACGAACTACCTCTGGTTCACGCCGGACTCGGTGGGCGAGGGCGCGTGGAACGGCTTCTGTGTCGAGTACTGCGGCACGTCGCACGCGAACATGCACTTCAAGACGTTCACGGTGACGCCGGCGAACTTCGACGCGTGGACGAAGCACCAGCTGTCGGGCGCCGCGTTCGGCGCCGCTGCTGCGCCGGCGATGCCGGCGCCGGCGACGCAGACCGCCGCCGTGACCGACACGACGAAGAAGCGCCAGGACTCCTCGGCCGCGCACGTGCCGGGCCAGTCCACGCTCGCGCAATCGCCCACGGCTGCGACGGCCGCACCGGGCACCGCGCCGATGGCCGGCCACGACATGGCCGCCATGAACGTCTCGCAGGCGGGCTTCATCTCCTTCCCGCTCGACAAGATTCCGTCGCACGCCGTCCCGAAAACGCCGATCCCCGCAGGCGTCAACTGGAATGAGGCGACGAAGGGCACCCCCGAGGCGGGACGCGCGTTGCTCACGGCTGGTACGGGCGGATGCCTCGCATGCCACAACATCCGCGGCAACCCGATGATGATCGGCAACATCGGCCCGAACCTCACGCACATCGGTTCGCGCACGACGATCGCCGGCGGCATCTACCCGAACGACACGAAGCACCTGTCGCTCTGGATCAAGAACTCCCGCATCATGAAGCCGGGCGTCATCATGCCCACGCTCGGCCTCGGGCAGTACGACCCCGTCCTCAAGGTGACGCAGAAGATGGGACTCACCGACCAGCAGATCGCCGACATCGTGGCGTACCTGCAGGCGCTCAAGTAGCCGACCCGGAGACGCAGACATAATGGCAACCACAGCTACCGCCCCGAGCTACGCGGAGACGGAGAGCTACGTCGGTGAGAGCGGCATCTGGAGCTGGCTCACGACGGTCGATCACAAGCGGATCGGCACGCTCTATCTCTTCACGTCACTCTTCTTCTTCATCGTCGGCGGACTCGAAGCAGGCATGATCCGCTGGCAGCTCGCCACGCCGAACGCCACCGTGCTGACGGCCGAGCAGTACAACCAGATGTTCACGATGCACGGCACGACCATGATCTTCCTCGCGATCATGCCGCTGTCCGCTGCGTTCTTCAACTACCTCATCCCGCTGCAGATCGGCGCGCGCGACGTCGCCTTCCCGCGACTCAACGCGTTCAGCTACTGGGTGTACCTGTTCGGCGCGCTGTTCATGAACTTCTCCTGGCTCATCGGCCAGGCCCCGAACGGCGGATGGTTCGGCTACGCGCCGCTCACCACCATGGCGTACTCACCGCACCTCAACATCGACTTCTGGGTGCTCGGCCTCCAGATCCTCGGTGTGAGCTCGCTCGCCGCGGCGTTCAACTTCATCACCACGATCATCAACATGCGCGCGCCAGGGATGAACCTGATGCGCATGCCGATGTTCACGTGGAATGCCTTCGTCGTGCAGTTCCTGCTCGTGCTCGCGTTCCCCGTCATCACGATCGCGCTCGTGTTCCTCCAGTTCGACCGCTTCTTCGGCACGAACTTCTACACGATCGCCGCGGGCGCCGACCCCCTGCTCTGGCAGCACCTCTTCTGGGTCTTCGGCCACCCCGAGGTGTACATCCTCATCCTGCCGGCGTTCGGCCTCACGTCCGAGATCATCCCCGCGTTCTCGCGGAAGCCGATCTTCGGGTACCCGGTCATGGTCTACGCGACCATGCTCATCGCCTTCCTCGGCTTCGGCGTGTGGGCGCACCACATGTTCGCCGTCGGCATGGGTCCCATCGGCGACACGGTGTTCGGCGTCACCACGCTGCTCATCGCGATCCCGACGGGCGTGAAGATCTTCAACTGGATCTTCACGATGTGGGGCGGCTCCATCAAGTTCACGACGGCGATGAAGTTCGCCATCGGGCTCGTGGGCCTCTTCACCATCGGCGGCATCTCGGGCGTCATGCACGCCTCGCCGCCGGCCGATCTCCAGCAGACGGACACCTACTTCATCGTCGCGCACTTCCACTACGTGCTGTTCGGCGGGTCGATGATGGGCATCTTCGGCGGCATCTACTTCTACTTCCCGAAGATGACCGGCCGTCTCCTCTCGGAGAAGATCGGCAGCTGGCACTTCTGGCTGACGTTCATCGGCATGAACCTCACGTTCTTCCCGATGCACTTCTCGGGACTGCTCGGCATGCCGCGCCGCATCTACACGTACGAAGGCGGCCAGGGTTGGGACACGTTCAACATGATGAGCTCCATCGGCACGGTCATCCTGATGATCGGCACGCTGGCCTTCCTCTACAATTTCTTCTCGAGCTTCAAGAAGGGCGCGATTGCCGGCAACGACCCGTGGGGTGCCGGTACGCTCGAGTGGTCGATCCCGTCGCCGCCGCCCGAGTTCAACTTCGCGAGGATCCCGCGCGTGACGTCGCGCTACCCGATGTGGGACATGAAGTCCCCGGCGCTCACCGCCGAGGTTCCGCATTCGCAGCATGGTGACAAGCGTCTCGACGTGGATGTCGCCGGAAAGCACGCAGCGAACGGACACCCGAATCCCATCGGCAACGAGCCGAAGCAGGCGGCGGAGTCGGGCATGCACATCGAGCACGCCACGGGCAAGACGGCCAAGGAGCTTCACATCCCCATGCCGAACCCCACCATCAAGCCGCTGATCTGCGCCGCGGCCATGGTGATCATGTTCTCCGGCCTGCTCTTCATCCACACGAACAACTTCCCGCTCGCACTCACCATCATGATCGGTGGAGCGGTGGTCATGGTCTCTTCACTCTACGCGTGGCTGCTCACGCCGCTCGAGGACGCCCACTAAATGGCACACGCCGCCGCAGTGCACAGTGCACACGACGACTCGCATGGTGGGCATCCGCCGACCTCCACGGGTCTCGACAACAAGAAGATCGCGATCTGGGCCTTCATCGGCTCCGAGTGCATGCTCTTCGTGTCGCTCATCTCCACGTACCTGATCTACAAGGGACGCAGCATCGTCGGGCCGTACCCGCACGAGGCCTGCCTCCCGCCGAGCTGCTCGACGCCGCTCAAGGCCATCCTGAACATCCCGGTCACGTCCGCGTCCACCTTCGTCCTGCTGATGTCGTCGCTGGCGATGGTGCTCGCGCTCGCGGCCGTGGAGACGAAGGACCAGCCGAAGCACACGACCGGCGAGCGCATCCTCGGCTCCTCGAAGCTGTGGCTGTGGATGACCGCGCTCCTCGGCACCACGTTCCTCGGCTTCCAGGCGTTCGAGTTCACCTCGTTCGTGCACGAGGGCCTCACGATCCGCACGAACCTGTTCGGCTCGTCGTTCTTCACGCTCACGGGCTTCCACGGCGCGCACGTCACCGCCGGCGTGATCTGGCTGCTCACCCTGCTCGCGATCGACTATCGTCGCGGTCTCGGCCCCAAGGATGCGCTCAACGTCGACCTGGCCGCGCTGTACTGGCACTTCGTCGACGTCGTCTGGATCGCGATCTTCACGCTCGTCTACCTGATCAAGTAGGCCTATCGCAATGGCTCACGACCCGACGCACGACACGCATCACGCCAACGTCGACCATGCCGCGATGGGCATCGACAAGGAGCACCCGACCTGGTCCACGTACTGGAAGGTCGCGGTGATCCTCACGCTCATCACCGTGGCCGAGGTCTGGATCTACTACATCCCCGCCTTCGTGGCATCGCGCGCGTTCGTGCCCGTGCTGCTCATCATGTCGGCGGTGAAGTTCGCGATCGTGGTGATGTTCTACATGCACCTGCGCTACGATCACAAGCTGTTCCGCGTCCTGTTCACCGGGCCGCTCATCATCGCGATGACGACGCTGGTCGGCCTGATGTTCCTCTTCGGAAAACTCTCGCTGGTGAAGTGATGCCGTTGCCGCTGCCGTCGATGTTCCTGCTGCACACGGCGGCACGCATCGGTTGGAATGAATTCACCGTGCACCCCAGCACGGTGATCGGGCTGGTCCTCCTGGGCGCGCTGTATCACTGGCGCGCCCGGCAGGCCCCCCGGGAGACAGCGACGCCCACCACGGGCCAGCGCGTGACGTTCTTCGCCGCGCTGCTGCTGATCTTCCTCTCGCTCAACGGGTGGCTGCACGACCTGAGCGACACGTACCTCTTCAGCGCGCACATGGTGCAGCACCTGCTGCTCACCCTCGTCGCGCCGCCGATGCTCATCATGGGCACGCCGGGGTGGATGCTGCGGCCCACGCTCGCGTGGCCGGTGGTGGGCCCCGCCGCGCGCTGGGTCACGGGTGCGGCGCGCTGCTTCATGATCTTCAGCGTGGTGCTCGCGATCTGGCACCTGCCGCCGATGTACGCGATCGCGATGGCGCACCACAACATCCACATCGTGCAGCACCTGTGCTTCATGGTCGCGGCGACGCTGATGTGGTGGCCCGTATTGAGCCCGCTGCCGGAGCTGCCGCGGCTGTCGTACCCGCTGCAGATGCTCTACCTGTTCCGGCTGACGATCCCGATGACGATCATCGCGATCTGCATCGGCTACGCGAGCGACATCCTGTATCCGGCATACGCGAGCGCGCCGCGCATCTGGGGCATCTCGCCGATGCAGGATCAGTTGATTGGTGCGCTGATCATGTGGGTGCCGGGCGGGCTGTTCTTCTTCGTGATCATCTCGGTGGTGTTCTTCCGCTGGCAGGCGCGGGGGGCGGATGACAGCGTGTCCGGAGCGCAGCTGGTTTCGTGAGCCCGCGGGCGCCGAAGGCGCTCGCTCTTTGGCCCGCGCGCTTCGCGCGCTCTTTAGGCCCGCGCACTTCGCGCGCTCTTCCGCCCACGAGCGCCTTCGGCGCTCGCTCTTTGGCCCGCGCGCTTCGCGCGCTCTTGGGCGAGGGACCAGGTCAGCTGCTCAAGAGCGCACCGCGTAGCGGCGCGCGGGCTCAAGAGCGGACGGCGCGCAGCGCCGCCCGCGGGCCAAAGAGCGGACGGCGCGTAGCGCCGCCCGCGGGCCAAAGAGCGACGCGCGGAGCGCGCCGCGGGCCAAAGAGCGGCGCAACGCGCCGCGGGCCTACTCCACCCCGCTGAGCGCGTACGACAACTCCGACCGCAGCTCCGGATGCGTGCGCCACATGTACGTCCCCATCACCAGCGCCGCGATCAGGTTCCCCGTCGCCACCTCACCCCAGCCGAGCGCGCCGAGGAACGGTGACTCGCTCAGCGCGGAGCTCAGCCCGTAGAAGCCGATCTCGAACGCCACGAACAGCATCATCGCCCCCGCCAGCACCGTGGGCTGCGTCTGCGCCCAGTGCACGATCACCGACACCAGCAGCCCCGCCCCGATGAACGCTGCGTAGTGGAAGATCGTATACACGATGACGAACATCATGTCGCCTTCCGTACCCGGCGGCCCGAAGAATCGCAGCACCCCCCTGCCGAGTGCCGCTGGCGTCGCCAGCGCGTGCCCGTACAGGATGTCCACACCGAGGAACCACACCGCGACGGCCGTCGCTCCAAGGATTCCGGCGACGATACCGTCGCGCACGATCGAGTGCCGCATTCGAACCTCCCTCGAGGGATGGTGTCAAACGTCACATGGCTGCAATCTGTGAACGACGGCCCCCGGGCGAAAGTGCGCGCCGCCACGCCTCGACAAACGGCCCGTCCGGGGTTCTAGTTATCAGGTTCCCTCTCCCTCGCGGTGACGTAATGCCGAGTACGCTACGATGACCGCCACGACCCTTCCGTCCATCCCGCGCAACCAGGAGCTCCACGCCGGCGAGGCCACCGTCTCGCACGCGCCGCGGGAGCGCCTCCTGTCGCTCGACGTCTTCCGCGGCATGACCGTCGCCGGCATGCTACTCGTGAACGACCCGGGGAGCTGGGCGCACATCTACGCTCCCCTCGAGCACGCGCCGTGGAACGGCTGGACGCCCACGGACCTGATCTTCCCGTTCTTCCTGTTCATCGCGGGCATCACCACGCACCTCTCGCTCTCCGCCCGCCGCGCGCGTGGCGATGACGAGCGCGCCATCCGCAACCAGATCATCCGTCGCGGCTGCCTCATCTTCCTCTTCGGCTCCCTCGTCAACGGCTTCCCGTACTTCGCCTGGGCCGGCGTGCCCGGCGTCCCCGATCCCACGGTCCTCCAGCGCATCGTCGAGCGGCTGCTCACGTGGCGCATCACCGGCGTGCTCCAGCGCATCGGCATCGCGTACATGGTCGCCGCCCTGCTCACGCAGAAGTCCACCCTGCGCCAGCAGGTCTACACCATCGCGGGGCTGCTCTTCGGCTACTGGTTCGTGATGACGGTGCTGCCCGTGCCTGGCGAAGGCACCATCGGCGCGCTGCTGCTCGACCAGCCGCCGCGCACGATGGCCGCGTGGACGGACCGACTCGTCTTCGACTGGTCCCGCTGGGGGCTCGGCAACCATCTCTGGGTGGGCGGCAAGACATGGGACCCCGAGGGATTCCTCTCCACCGTCCCGGCGATCACCACGGCGATGCTCGGCAACCTGACCGGACGGTGGATCGGCCAGCGCCGTCCGCTCACGGAGCGCCTGACGGGAATGTTCGGCGCGGGCGCGATTGCGATGATGGTCGCGCTCATGTGGCACTGGACCTTCCCCATCAACAAGAGCCTCTGGACCAGCTCGTACGTGCTGTTCACCGCGGGACTCGGCGCCGTGTCCCTCGCGACGGTGATGTGGGTGGTCGATTTCCAGAAGGTGCGCGGCTGGACGAAGTTCTTCGTCGTCTACGGGCTCAACCCCATCGCGGCGTTCTGTGGATCGGGCATTCTCGCGCGGTGCATCTACTCGATCTTCAAGGTGCCCGGTCCGGAGGGCAAGCCCATCGCGCTCCAGTCGTGGATTCACCAGACGTTTTTCGTCCCGTGGCTCTCCCCGGAGAACGCGTCGCTGGCGTTCGCGATTACGTTCGTGATGTTCTGGTACGCGATCCTGTACTGGATGTACAAGAAGAACATCATCCTCAAGGTCTGAGGCATTGCCTCAGGCCGCGCGGTTCGGAACACGAGTTGCCATCAACCACGACATGAACTCACGAAACCCCTTCCCGCGGCTGTTTCGGGCCGCGGGCACTGTCTTTCTTGCCATCCTCATGGTGGCGCCCATCGGCGACGCCGGCGCCCAGTCGCGCACGAAGAAGTCCGCCGCGAAGAAGCCCGTCCGCAAGGCAGCCGTCCCGCGCCGCCCCGCCGGTCCGCCGCCCACGGCGTGGACTTCCCCGCACAGCCTCACGGCACTTCAGAGCGACGTCAGCGGCATGCTCGAGCGCCGCGTGCGCGGGGGCAAGTTCGGCGTCATGATCGTCTACCTCACGCGTGGCGACACGCTCTTCGCGCAGAACGCCGGGGAGATGATGCAGCCCGCGTCCACGATGAAGCTGTTCTCCACGGCCGTCGCGCTCGACCGCTTCGGACCCGAGTACACCTTCTCCACCGACGTCCTGCGCGACGGCGCCGTGGGTCCCGACGGCACGCTCCAGGGTAATCTGTACCTGCGCGCCGACGGCGATCCGTCGATGTCCGCGCGCTTCTACAAGGACGCCAACCTTCCGATGACCACCCTCGCGCGCTCCGTCGCCGCGACGGGACTCAAGAAGGTCACCGGCGACCTCGTGTATGACGCGACGGCCTTCGACGACCGCCGCATCCCCGAAGGCTGGAAGACGACCTACCTCGGCGCCGCGTACGCCGCGCGCGTCTCCGCGCTCTCGCTCAACGAAAACCTCGTGTGGGTCGTCGTGAGCCCGGCGGGCAAGGTCGCACAGGTCACGCTCGAACCCGTCACGACCGCGATTCCCGTCCGCAGCAGCGTGCGCCTCGTGGGCGGAAGCGGCGGGCGCATCTCGGCGCACATGGGCAGCGATGGCGCGATCATCGTGAGCGGCTCGATCGGCTCGTCCAGCGCGCCGCGCAAGTATTCGCTCGTCGTCGACGACCCAGCGCACTTCACCGCGGGCGCGCTCCACGCGGCGCTCCAGAATGCCGGCGTGATCGTCACCGGGAGCGTCCGCGCAGCGAAGACGCCGGCCACCGCGACGAAGGTCGCGGGCTTCTCCTCGCCGCCGCTGTCGCAGATCGTGTCGGAGATGAATCGCGAGAGCATCAACATCGTCGCCGAGCTGCTTTTCCGTGACGCGGCGCGCGCCGGTGCGCCGAATGGGCAGAGCTCCGCCGAAGTCGGCCTCGCGAACCTGCGCGACTTCATGTCGAAGAAGGTGGGCGTGGACCCGCAGACCGTACGCGTGTTCGACGGCTCGGGCCTCTCGACGCTCGACTACCTCACACCGCGCGCGATGATCCACCTGCTCAGCTATGCGCACCAGGGACCGTGGTCGTCGGCATACCACGGCTCGCTGCCCGTTGCCGGCGAGTCGGAGCTGCTGCGGCGCCGCATGCGCGGCACGCCCGCCGAGGGCAACCTGCACGCGAAAACGGGCACCACGAATACGGTCGTCGCGCTTGGTGGTTACGTCACGGCGAAGGACGGCGAGATCGTCGCGTTCTCCTTCATCTACAACGGGAACGATCGCGCGAACGCGAAGGGCACCATGGACGCGATGGGCGCGACGCTCGCGAACTTCGTCCGCGAGTAGCAACCGCGCTGGCCCCACATGCAAAAAGTGCCGGACGACAGCATGCTGTCGTCCGGCACTTTTTGCATGTGGGGCCAGCGCGGTTGCTACTCGCGGACGAAGTTCGCGAGCGTCGCGCCCATCGCGTCCATGGTGCCCTTCGCGTTCGCGCGATCGTTCCCGTTGTAGATGAAGGAGAACGCGACGATCTCGCCGTCCTTCGCCGTGACGTAACCACCAAGCGCGACGACCGTATTCGTGGTGCCCGTTTTCGCGTGCAGGTTGCCCTCGGCGGGCGTGCCGCGCATGCGGCGCCGCAGCAGCTCCGACTCGCCGGCAACGGGCAGCGAGCCGTGGTATGCCGACGACCACGGTCCCTGGTGCGCATAGCTGAGCAGGTGGATCATCGCGCGCGGTGTGAGGTAGTCGAGCGTCGAGAGGCCCGAGCCGTCGAACACGCGTACGGTCTGCGGGTCCACGCCCACCTTCTTCGACATGAAGTCGCGCAGGTTCGCGAGGCCGACTTCGGCGGAGCTCTGCCCATTCGGCGCACCGGCGCGCGCCGCGTCACGGAAAAGCAGCTCGGCGACGATGTTGATGCTCTCGCGATTCATCTCCGACACGATCTGCGACAGCGGCGGCGAGGAGAAGCCCGCGACCTTCGTCGCGGTGGCCGGCGTCTTCGCTGCGCGGACGCTCCCGGTGACGATCACGCCGGCATTCTGGAGCGCCGCGTGGAGCGCGCCCGCGGTGAAGTGCGCTGGGTCGTCGACGACGAGCGAATACTTGCGCGGCGCGCTGGACGAGCCGATCGAGCCGCTCACGATGATCGCGCCATCGCTGCCCATGTGCGCCGAGATGCGCCCGCCGCTTCCGCCCACGAGGCGCACGCTGCTGCGGACGGGAATCGCGGTCGTGACGGGTTCGAGCGTGACCTGTGCGACCTTGCCCGCCGGGCTCACGACGACCCACACGAGGTTTTCGTTGAGCGAGAGCGCGGAGACGCGCGCGGCGTACGCGGCGCCGAGGTAGGTCGTCTTCCAGCCTTCGGGGATGCGGCGGTCGTCGAAGGCCGTCGCGTCATACACGAGGTCGCCGGTGACCTTCTTGAGTCCCGTCGCGGCGACGGAGCGCGCGAGGGTGGTCATCGGAAGGTTGGCGTCCTTGTAGAAGCGCGCGGACATCGACGGATCGCCGTCGGCGCGCAGGTACAGATTACCCTGGAGCGTGCCGTCGGGACCCACGGCGCCGTCGCGCAGGACGTCGGTGGAGAAGGTGTACTCGGGTCCGAAGCGGTCGAGCGCGACGGCCGTGGAGAACAGCTTCATCGTGGACGCGGGCTGCATCATCTCCCCGGCGTTCTGCGCGAAGAGCGTGTCGCCACGCGTGAGGTAGACGATCATGACGCCGAACTTGCCCCCGCGCACGCGGCGCTCGAGCATGCCGCTGACGTCGCTCTGAAGTGCCGTGAGGCTGTGCGGGGAAGTCCACGCCGTGGGCGGCGGACCGGCGGGGCGGCGCGGGACGGCTGCCTTGCGGACGGGCTTCTTCGCGGCGGACTTCTTCGTGCGCGACTGGGCGCCGGCGTCGCCGATGGGCGCCACCATGAGGATGGCAAGAAAGACAGTGCCCGCGGCCCGAAACAGCCGCGGGAAGGGGTTTCGTGAGTTCATGTCGTGGTTGATGGCAACTCGTGTTCCGAACCGCGCGGCCTGAGGCAATGCCTCAGACCTTGAGGATGATGTTCTTCTTGTACATCCAGTACAGGATCGCGTACCAGAACATCACGAACGTAATCGCGAACGCCAGCGACGCGTTCTCCGGGGAGAGCCACGGGACGAAAAACGTCTGGTGAATCCACGACTGGAGCGCGATGGGCTTGCCCTCCGGACCGGGCACCTTGAAGATCGAGTAGATGCACCGCGCGAGAATGCCCGATCCACAGAACGCCGCGATGGGGTTGAGCCCGTAGACGACGAAGAACTTCGTCCAGCCGCGCACCTTCTGGAAATCGACCACCCACATCACCGTCGCGAGGGACACGGCGCCGAGTCCCGCGGTGAACAGCACGTACGAGCTGGTCCAGAGGCTCTTGTTGATGGGGAAGGTCCAGTGCCACATGAGCGCGACCATCATCGCAATCGCGCCCGCGCCGAACATTCCCGTCAGGCGCTCCGTGAGCGGACGGCGCTGGCCGATCCACCGTCCGGTCAGGTTGCCGAGCATCGCCGTGGTGATCGCCGGGACGGTGGAGAGGAATCCCTCGGGGTCCCATGTCTTGCCGCCCACCCAGAGATGGTTGCCGAGCCCCCAGCGGGACCAGTCGAAGACGAGTCGGTCCGTCCACGCGGCCATCGTGCGCGGCGGCTGGTCGAGCAGCAGCGCGCCGATGGTGCCTTCGCCAGGCACGGGCAGCACCGTCATCACGAACCAGTAGCCGAAGAGCAGCCCCGCGATGGTGTAGACCTGCTGGCGCAGGGTGGACTTCTGCGTGAGCAGGGCGGCGACCATGTACGCGATGCCGATGCGCTGGAGCACGCCGGTGATGCGCCACGTGAGCAGCCGCTCGACGATGCGCTGGAGGACCGTGGGATCGGGGACGCCGGGCACGCCGGCCCAGGCGAAGTACGGGAAGCCGTTGACGAGGGAGCCGAAGAGGAAGATGAGGCAGCCGCGACGGATGATCTGGTTGCGGATGGCGCGCTCGTCATCGCCACGCGCGCGGCGGGCGGAGAGCGAGAGGTGCGTGGTGATGCCCGCGATGAACAGGAAGAACGGGAAGATCAGGTCCGTGGGCGTCCAGCCGTTCCACGGCGCGTGCTCGAGGGGAGCGTAGATGTGCGCCCAGCTCCCCGGGTCGTTCACGAGTAGCATGCCGGCGACGGTCATGCCGCGGAAGACGTCGAGCGACAGGAGGCGCTCCCGCGGCGCGTGCGAGACGGTGGCCTCGCCGGCGTGGAGCTCCTGGTTGCGCGGGATGGACGGAAGGGTCGTGGCGGTCATCGTAGCGTACTCGGCATTACGTCACCGCGAGGGAGAGGGAACCTGATAACTAGAACCCCGGACGGGCCGTTTGTCGAGGCGTGGCGGCGCGCACTTTCGCCCGGGGGCCGTCGTTCACAGATTGCAGCCATGTGACGTTTGACACCATCCCTCGAGGGAGGTTCGAATGCGGCACTCGATCGTGCGCGACGGTATCGTCGCCGGAATCCTTGGAGCGACGGCCGTCGCGGTGTGGTTCCTCGGTGTGGACATCCTGTACGGGCACGCGCTGGCGACGCCAGCGGCACTCGGCAGGGGGGTGCTGCGATTCTTCGGGCCGCCGGGTACGGAAGGCGACATGATGTTCGTCATCGTGTATACGATCTTCCACTACGCAGCGTTCATCGGGGCGGGGCTGCTGGTGTCGGTGATCGTGCACTGGGCGCAGACGCAGCCCACGGTGCTGGCGGGGGCGATGATGCTGTTCGTGGCGTTCGAGATCGGCTTCTACGGGCTGAGCTCCGCGCTGAGCGAGTCACCGTTCCTCGGCGCGCTCGGCTGGGGTGAGGTGGCGACGGGGAACCTGATCGCGGCGCTGGTGATGGGGACGTACATGTGGCGCACGCATCCGGAGCTGCGGTCGGAGTTGTCGTACGCGCTCAGCGGGGTGGAGTAGGCCCGCGGCGCGTTGCGCCGCTCTTTGGCCCGCGGCGCGCTCCGCGCGTCGCTCTTTGGCCCGCGGGCGGCGCTACGCGCCGTCCGCTCTTTGGCCCGCGGGCGGCGCTGCGCGCCGTCCGCTCTTGAGCCCGCGCGCCGCTACGCGGTGCGCTCTTGAGCAGCTGACCTGGTCCCTCGCCCAAGAGCGCGCGAAGCGCGCGGGCCAAAGAGCGAGCGCCGAAGGCGCTCGTGGGCGGAAGAGCGCGCGAAGTGCGCGGGCCTAAAGAGCGCGCGAAGCGCGCGGGCCAAAGAGCGAGCGCCTTCGGCGCCCGCGGGCTCACGAAACCAGCTGCGCTCCGGACACGCTGTCATCCGCCCCCCGCGCCTGCCAGCGGAAGAACACCACCGAGATGATCACGAAGAAGAACAGCCCGCCCGGCACCCACATGATCAGCGCACCAATCAACTGATCCTGCATCGGCGAGATGCCCCAGATGCGCGGCGCGCTCGCGTATGCCGGATACAGGATGTCGCTCGCGTAGCCGATGCAGATCGCGATGATCGTCATCGGGATCGTCAGCCGGAACAGGTAGAGCATCTGCAGCGGGTACGACAGCCGCGGCAGCTCCGGCAGCGGGCTCAATACGGGCCACCACATCAGCGTCGCCGCGACCATGAAGCACAGGTGCTGCACGATGTGGATGTTGTGGTGCGCCATCGCGATCGCGTACATCGGCGGCAGGTGCCAGATCGCGAGCACCACGCTGAAGATCATGAAGCAGCGCGCCGCACCCGTGACCCAGCGCGCGGCGGGGCCCACCACCGGCCACGCGAGCGTGGGCCGCAGCATCCACCCCGGCGTGCCCATGATGAGCATCGGCGGCGCGACGAGGGTGAGCAGCAGGTGCTGCACCATGTGCGCGCTGAAGAGGTACGTGTCGCTCAGGTCGTGCAGCCACCCGTTGAGCGAGAGGAAGATCAGCAGCAGCGCGGCGAAGAACGTCACGCGCTGGCCCGTGGTGGGCGTCGCTGTCTCCCGGGGGGCCTGCCGGGCGCGCCAGTGATACAGCGCGCCCAGGAGGACCAGCCCGATCACCGTGCTGGGGTGCACGGTGAATTCATTCCAACCGATGCGTGCCGCCGTGTGCAGCAGGAACATCGACGGCAGCGGCAACGGCATCACTTCACCAGCGAGAGTTTTCCGAAGAGGAACATCAGGCCGACCAGCGTCGTCATCGCGATGATGAGCGGCCCGGTGAACAGGACGCGGAACAGCTTGTGATCGTAGCGCAGGTGCATGTAGAACATCACCACGATCGCGAACTTCACCGCCGACATGATGAGCAGCACGGGCACGAACGCGCGCGATGCCACGAAGGCGGGGATGTAGTAGATCCAGACCTCGGCCACGGTGATGAGCGTGAGGATCACCGCGACCTTCCAGTACGTGGACCAGGTCGGGTGCTCCTTGTCGATGCCCATCGCGGCATGGTCGACGTTGGCGTGATGCGTGTCGTGCGTCGGGTCGTGAGCCATTGCGATAGGCCTACTTGATCAGGTAGACGAGCGTGAAGATCGCGATCCAGACGACGTCGACGAAGTGCCAGTACAGCGCGGCCAGGTCGACGTTGAGCGCATCCTTGGGGCCGAGACCGCGACGATAGTCGATCGCGAGCAGGGTGAGCAGCCAGATCACGCCGGCGGTGACGTGCGCGCCGTGGAAGCCCGTGAGCGTGAAGAACGACGAGCCGAACAGGTTCGTGCGGATCGTGAGGCCCTCGTGCACGAACGAGGTGAACTCGAACGCCTGGAAGCCGAGGAACGTGGTGCCGAGGAGCGCGGTCATCCACAGCCACAGCTTCGAGGAGCCGAGGATGCGCTCGCCGGTCGTGTGCTTCGGCTGGTCCTTCGTCTCCACGGCCGCGAGCGCGAGCACCATCGCCAGCGACGACATCAGCAGGACGAAGGTGGACGCGGACGTGACCGGGATGTTCAGGATGGCCTTGAGCGGCGTCGAGCAGCTCGGCGGGAGGCAGGCCTCGTGCGGGTACGGCCCGACGATGCTGCGTCCCTTGTAGATCAGGTACGTGGAGATGAGCGACACGAAGAGCATGCACTCGGAGCCGATGAAGGCCCAGATCGCGATCTTCTTGTTGTCGAGACCCGTGGAGGTCGGCGGATGCCCACCATGCGAGTCGTCGTGTGCACTGTGCACTGCGGCGGCGTGTGCCATTTAGTGGGCGTCCTCGAGCGGCGTGAGCAGCCACGCGTAGAGTGAAGAGACCATGACCACCGCTCCACCGATCATGATGGTGAGTGCGAGCGGGAAGTTGTTCGTGTGGATGAAGAGCAGGCCGGAGAACATGATCACCATGGCCGCGGCGCAGATCAGCGGCTTGATGGTGGGGTTCGGCATGGGGATGTGAAGCTCCTTGGCCGTCTTGCCCGTGGCGTGCTCGATGTGCATGCCCGACTCCGCCGCCTGCTTCGGCTCGTTGCCGATGGGATTCGGGTGTCCGTTCGCTGCGTGCTTTCCGGCGACATCCACGTCGAGACGCTTGTCACCATGCTGCGAATGCGGAACCTCGGCGGTGAGCGCCGGGGACTTCATGTCCCACATCGGGTAGCGCGACGTCACGCGCGGGATCCTCGCGAAGTTGAACTCGGGCGGCGGCGACGGGATCGACCACTCGAGCGTACCGGCACCCCACGGGTCGTTGCCGGCAATCGCGCCCTTCTTGAAGCTCGAGAAGAAATTGTAGAGGAAGGCCAGCGTGCCGATCATCAGGATGACCGTGCCGATGGAGCTCATCATGTTGAACGTGTCCCAACCCTGGCCGCCTTCGTACGTGTAGATGCGGCGCGGCATGCCGAGCAGTCCCGAGAAGTGCATCGGGAAGAACGTGAGGTTCATGCCGATGAACGTCAGCCAGAAGTGCCAGCTGCCGATCTTCTCCGAGAGGAGACGGCCGGTCATCTTCGGGAAGTAGAAGTAGATGCCGCCGAAGATGCCCATCATCGACCCGCCGAACAGCACGTAGTGGAAGTGCGCGACGATGAAGTAGGTGTCCGTCTGCTGGAGATCGGCCGGCGGCGAGGCGTGCATGACGCCCGAGATGCCGCCGATGGTGAAGAGGCCCACGAGCCCGATGGCGAACTTCATCGCCGTCGTGAACTTGATGGAGCCGCCCCACATCGTGAAGATCCAGTTGAAGATCTTCACGCCCGTCGGGATCGCGATGAGCAGCGTGGTGACGCCGAACACCGTGTCGCCGATGGGACCCATGCCGACGGCGAACATGTGGTGCGCCCACACGCCGAAGCCGAGGAAGGCGATGAGCATGGTCGCGTAGACCATGACCGGGTACCCGAAGATCGGCTTCCGCGAGAACGCGGGGATGATCTCGGACGTGAGGCCGAACGCCGGCAGGATGAGGATGTACACCTCGGGGTGGCCGAAGACCCAGAAGAGGTGCTGCCAGAGCAGGGGGTCGGCGCCCGCGGCGATCGTGTAGAAGTTCGTGCCGAAGAAGCGGTCGAACTGGAGGAACACGAGCGCGATCGTGATGACGGGGAACGCGAGCACGAGCAGGAACTGCACGACGAAGGCATTCCACGTGAACATCGGCATGCGCATCAGGTTCATCCCTGGCGCGCGCATGTTGATGATCGTGGTGATGAAGTTGAACGCCGCGGCGAGCGAGCTCACACCGAGGATCTGGAGGCCGAGCACCCAGAAGTCGATGTTGAGGTGCGGTGAGTACGCCATGGTGGTGAGCGGCGCGTAGCCGAACCATCCGCCGTTCGGGGCCTGGCCGATGAGCCAGGAGAAGTTCATGAACAGCGCGCCGAACAGGTACACCCAGTAGCTGAACGCGTTGAGTCGCGGGAAGGCGACGTCGCGCGCGCCGATCTGCAGCGGGATGAGGTAGTTGAAGAACGCAGCGGACAGCGGCATGATCGCGAGGAAGATCATGGTCGTGCCGTGCATCGTGAACATCTGGTTGTACTGCTCGGCCGTCAGCACGGTGGCGTTCGGCGTGGCGAGCTGCCAGCGGATCATGCCTGCTTCGAGTCCGCCGACGATGAAGAAGAAGAGTGACGTGAAGAGATAGAGCGTGCCGATCCGCTTGTGATCGACCGTCGTGAGCCAGCTCCAGATGCCGCTCTCACCGACGTAGCTCTCCGTCTCCGCGTAGCTCGGGGCGGTAGCTGTGGTTGCCATTATGTCTGCGTCTCCGGGTCGGCTACTTGAGCGCCTGCAGGTACGCCACGATGTCGGCGATCTGCTGGTCGGTGAGTCCCATCTTCTGCGTCACCTTGAGGACGGGGTCGTACTGCCCGAGGCCGAGCGTGGGCATGATGACGCCCGGCTTCATGATGCGGGAGTTCTTGATCCAGAGCGACAGGTGCTTCGTGTCGTTCGGGTAGATGCCGCCGGCGATCGTCGTGCGCGAACCGATGTGCGTGAGGTTCGGGCCGATGTTGCCGATCATCATCGGGTTGCCGCGGATGTTGTGGCATGCGAGGCATCCGCCCGTACCAGCCGTGAGCAACGCGCGTCCCGCCTCGGGGGTGCCCTTCGTCGCCTCATTCCAGTTGACGCCTGCGGGGATCGGCGTTTTCGGGACGGCGTGCGACGGAATCTTGTCGAGCGGGAAGGAGATGAAGCCCGCCTGCGAGACGTTCATGGCGGCCATGTCGTGGCCGGCCATCGGCGCGGTGCCCGGTGCGGCCGTCGCAGCCGTGGGCGATTGCGCGAGCGTGGACTGGCCCGGCACGTGCGCGGCCGAGGAGTCCTGGCGCTTCTTCGTCGTGTCGGTCACGGCGGCGGTCTGCGTCGCCGGCGCCGGCATCGCCGGCGCAGCAGCGGCGCCGAACGCGGCGCCCGACAGCTGGTGCTTCGTCCACGCGTCGAAGTTCGCCGGCGTCACCGTGAACGTCTTGAAGTGCATGTTCGCGTGCGACGTGCCGCAGTACTCGACACAGAAGCCGTTCCACGCGCCCTCGCCCACCGAGTCCGGCGTGAACCAGAGGTAGTTCGTGCGGTTGGCGATGAGGTCGCGCTTGCCGCCCATCTGCGGGATCCAGAAGGAATGGATCACGTCCACGGTGCGCAGCGCGAAGTTCACCTTGCGGCCGACGGGGATGTACAGCTCGTTCGCGGTGACGAGCGTGTCGATCTTGCCGTTCGCGCCCTGCGTGGTGTACTGCGGGTAGCGTAACTCCCACCACCACTGGTGCCCGTAGACATCGACCTGCAACGCGTCGGCCGAGGCCTTCGCCTGCGTCTTGAAGATCGTCCGCACGGTGGGCACGGCGATGAACGCGAGGATCAGGGCCGGGATCGCCGTCCACAGGATCTCGAGCGTCGTGTTGCCGTGCACGTGCTTGGGCCGATCGTTCTCGCTCTTCCGGCGATAGCGGAAGATCGTGTACAGGAGGATCGCCTCGACGAAGATGAAGACGAATGTCCCCAGCCAGATGAGGATGTCGAAGAGATGGCCTACGTCGCGGTTGAACTCCGTATGCGAATGGAAGATGGAGTTCGGATACTGCGCGTAGCTGAGCGCAGGTACGGCAACCGCGAGGAGGGCCGGCAGCGCAGCGGCGAGCAGCCGGCGCGGTCGGGTGGGGAAGGGCATGCGATGTCCTTGTTCCGACAGTGTCGTGAGATGCGCGATCACTCGTGGAATGACGCGCCCTTGCGAAGACCTACAAGCCGGGAAAACTACCGGGCACCGGAGGCGAAAGCAACGCGAAAACACGGGGTTGTCGGAGGTGTAGGAGATTCCCCCACACCGGGTTACGTGCCCTCGCCCGAGCTTACTCGCCGGGCTTCCGTGCCCCTTCCTTGATCTCCTCGATCACCGCGTGGTTTTCCTTGATCCGGACGATGGCGATCTCGAGTTGCTGCCTGAGCGACGCGACGCCTTCGCGGAGGTTCCGGATCTTCGCGGTCTCGCTCCCTCCGCGCCCGGCAATCAGGTTCATCGCAGCGGCCTGATCCGAGATGAGTCCGAACTGCGGCTTGAGGAAGCCCACGAGCGGCGTGATGGTGCGCTTCACCTGCTGGCTGAACATGCCGGTGGGCTTGTTCTGCTTGAGGGCGAGCGCATAGAGCTCGACGGTGGCATGCAGCCGCTGGTGCATGACGAAGGCCTCGTCGATGGTCTTCAGCTTCTGCGTACCGGCGGCATCCAGTTTTACCAGTCCAGCCATTTCAGCTCCGGAAACAGGGTCTGACAGTCCGACAGTCCGACAGTCAGGACAGTCAAGGCCAAGCGACTGTCAGACTGTCAGACTGTCCCGACTGCCAGACTGCCCTTCACTTCACCCTCTCCAACTTACCGTTCGGCCTCAGCTCCCGCCCCGCCTTCGCCTGCGGCTTCCCGTCCACGCGCACGACGTCGGCCGTGAAGTCCCACCGGCCCTCGTGCACCGCGGTGCCCACACCGTAGGCGTCCACCGGCACCCCGTCGTCCTCGAACTGCGTGATCCGCTCGGCGTCGAATCCGCCGGACACCACGATCTTCACGTCCCCGAAGCCCTCGGCGTCCAGCGCATTGCGCACGTTCCACACGAGCGCGGCGTTCACGCCATTGGGTCGAAAGGTCCCCATCAGGGACACCACCGAGGTGTCCACCATGTTCTCGCTCGTGTCCAGGCGGACGCCCCAGAGGCGGTCTTCCAGCGCGCGCGCGACGGCGACGCTCGTCGCCACGCAGTCGTTGTCGTAGTCGGCGAGCACGACGAGCGGCACATCGTCCGGCAGGATGTCCGCCATCGCCTTCGCCGCGGCGACGGTGTCGCCGCCGAAGGCCGCGATGAGCGAGTGCGGGATCGTCCCCGCACCCTTCTTTCCCGTGAACGCGCCCTGCGCATCGGTGGAGACGCTCGCGGCGCCGCCCGCATTCGCGCTGTAGCCGTCGCCGGGCTGGAGCAGCGCGTGGTCGCCGCGCGCACCGAAATAGTAGAGCGGCTTGGGGCGCGCGGCGTCCACCATCTCGCGCACGTTCGTGCACACGCGCGTGCGGCGTGCGAGGGTGCCGAGGATCAGCGTTTCGAGATGCGCGAACGACGCATACTCGCCCTCCACCAGCAGCACGGTATCCCACGCCTCGGCGAAGTCGCCCTCGTAGAGTGCGTTGACCTCGAGCGCCGCGAAGTCGTCGCTGCCGAGCTTCAGCAGCGCGACGGCTTCGTCGATGCCGCCGAGCCATCCGTCGCGCTTGGCGGACACCTGCCACGTCACGCGCGCCGCGCGACCCTTCTTCGCGCGCAGCGCCTCGCGCGCACGATTGAGGTAGACGTCCGTATAGAAGCCGGACTGGATCCGCTCGACCGGCAGCTCGAAGTGCGCGGGGTCGATGCGCTTGCGACGTCGCGGTGCCATGGCGCGCTACTTCGGCGCGCTGGCGGGACCCGTCATCGCCTCGGGGTTGAGCGCCTGGTCGAGCTGCTCGCGCGTGAGGAGCTTTCGCTCCATGACGAGCTCGTACACGCCGCGGCCGCTCGCGAGCGCGTCGCGCGCGATCTCGGTGCTCGCCTCGTAACCAATGACCGGCACCAATGCAGTGACGATTCCAATGGACTGCTCGACGAACTGACGCATGCGGTCCGGATTCGCGGTGATGCCCGTGATGCAGCGCTCGCGCAGCACGATGCACGCATTCGTCAGCGCGTCGATGCCGCCGAGCAGGCGATAGGCGATGACCGGCTCGAACACGTTGAGCTGGAGCTGGCCCGCTTCTGCCGCCATCGTGACGGTGACGTCGCCGCCGATGATGTCGAAGCACACCTGGTTCACGACT
The DNA here is from genome assembly GCA_039928475.1 of Gemmatimonadaceae bacterium. Lineage (GTDB taxonomy): Bacteria > Gemmatimonadota > Gemmatimonadetes > Gemmatimonadales > Gemmatimonadaceae > AG11. Next base: position 40,104 of record JBDSTA010000367.1, read on the forward strand.
TCGGGAATGACCGGGTTCACCTTGCCCGGCATGATCGACGAGCCAGGCTGCATCGGGGGCAGGTTGATCTCGCCGAATCCGGCGCGCGGCCCCGAGGAGAGCAGGCGAAGGTCGTTGCAGATCTTCGACAGCTTCACCGCGCAGCGCTTCAACACGCCGGAGAGCTGCACGAACGATCCCGTGTCCGCCGTGGCCTCGACGAGGTCGGGCGCGGTGATGAGCTCGAGGCCCGTGATGCGCGAGAGATGCGCGCGCACGGCCTCGGGATAGCCCTTCGGCGCGTTGATGCCCGTGCCGATCGCCGTCGCGCCCATGTTGATCTCGCGGATGAGCGCCTGCGCCTCGCCGAGGCGGTCCACGTCCTCCTGGATCGTGTGCCCGAACGCGGTGAACTCCTGGCCGAGGGTCATCGGCACGGCGTCCTGGAGCTGCGTGCGTCCCATCTTGATGAAGGGCCCGAACTCGACGCCCTTCGCGAGGAACGCCTCCACCAGCTTCCGCATCGACTCGCGGAGGTCCTCAATCGCGATGTGCAGCGCGATCTTCACCGACGTCGGGTAGACGTCGTTGGTGGACTGGCTGAGGTTGACGTGGTTGTTCGGGTGGACGTACTGGTATTCGCCGCGCGAATGGCCGGAGAGCTCGAGCGCGCGATTCGCGATCACCTCGTTCGCATTCATGTTGGTGGACGTGCCGGCCCCGCCCTGGATCATGTCCACCATGAAGTGCTCGTGGTGGCGGCCCGCGCGAATCTCCGCGGCGGCGCGCCCGATCGCATCGGCGACGTCGGCAGGGAGCAGGCCCAGGTCGGCGTTCGCGCGCGCGGCGGCTTCCTTCACCGCGGCAATCGCCTCGATCATGTCGGGGAACTCGCGAAGCGGCACGCCGGTGATCGCGAAGTTCTCCAGCGCGCGCAGCGTCTGCACGCCGTAGAGCGCATCGTCAGGGACGTCGCGCTCGCCGAGCAGGTCGTGCTCCTTGCGCGTCTTCGCGCTGCCGAAGCCGAGGCTGCGTCCGCGGCCCACGAGCGTGGCGTCCACGGCGGAGAGGCGCTGCTTGATGGCGCGCGCGGCCCGTGCGACGAGTGCCGCGTACAGCTGCGGCGCCTCGCGCAGCATGTCGGCCACCTGGTCCTTCGTGAGGATGTACGCGCGCGTCTTCGCGAGGGCGCGCGCGCTGGTGCCGTGGATCGAGTCGTCGAGCAGCAGGCCTTCGCCCACGGCCTCGCCGGCGCCGAACGTGGCGAGCCGAACGGGGCGCGTGTTCTTGCCTTTCTCGATGGCCACGGCGCCGGACTCGATGAAGGCCATGATGCGCCGCGCGTCGCCTTCCTCGAACAGGAGCGCGTCGCACTCGAAGTCGGTGAGCGTGACGATCTTCGAGAGCTGGTGGACGGCCGTGTCGGTCAGGCCATCGAGAAAGCGGAGCGAGCGGAGCTCGTCACGGACGGTGGAGGACATGCGCGAAGCTTACAGGCCGCGCCGGGCCGTGTCATGGGCCGCTGGCGCCCCCCCTCGTCACTGGTGTCGTGGCGTGGTACAAGCTCAATGACGTGGCGGTCGTGCCCGCTCCAACCGTGAGCACATATACCCCCCGCTCCGCTCCCGGAGGCATGCAGACCATGACCCTGACGGGATTGCCGGGAATCCGTGAATTCCTCGGTGCAGGACAGCCAGGCGCCATCTTGACCTCCGCCACGGAGTCCGCGCTGAACCGGCGTTGGAGCTTCAAGCCGTCCAGCTTCACCTGCTGCGCGGTATGCATGACGATCTCGATGCGCGAGCGGTTGGCGCTTGTGTCCGATGGGTGCGACACGCGGATGGGGATGAACATGCTGTCGCCCTCCTGCGCCCCCGGCAGGTGTGCCGCTCCCTGCACCGATACATAGATGGGCTTCAGGTCGTCATCGGGACCGAGGGTGGCCACCGGCCACATGCCGAACTTGCGCAGCAGGGCGGTGGGCCAGCTCCACTTGCCTACCCCGTTCGCACCGGTCTTCACCTCCGCGTCGAGCTTGTAGTCGGGCCGGGAATCGTCCGTGACCTGTCGTCCGGTGAGGTGAACCACCGCACCCGGAGGCGCCATCCACTGTACGCTGAGTGAGTCGGTCTTCTTGAGCACCTTCGCCACGATGGGATCAGCGGCGAGCGTCAGGGCGTCGACGGTCAGGATACGGTTGCCCACGGAGCGCTTGTACTTGCCTTCGCACCAGCCCGACGCGCCGCCGCGCACCTTGTAGCTGTCGTCGTCGCCGCCGGCTCGCGGGTTGAGCTGGTTGTCGCACCCCGCGGGCAGCTGCTGGGCCTGCACCTGCAGCGCGAGCAGCGACGACAGTGCCGTGAGCGATGCCGTGCGCATCAACGTTCCCATCTGAGTCCTCCGCCGAAGAAAAAAGTAGGAAGCACGGGCGCGTGCGGTGTCAGCGAGAAGCTCCAGTGCGCCATGGTTGCCGTGAGGCGATAGTGCGGACGTATGAGGTAGCCCGCCTCGACACCGCCGCCCACGCCGATGCCGTCCTGATGCTCCCGCACCCACAGCGGCACGTAGCGGGGGCTCGACGCATCGCTCCCCGTTTCGTAGTAGCCCCCCGCGTCGTACCGCGTCTCCACGCGCCCGAGCCCGAAGTCGGCGAACGGCTCGATCGTCAGGCGGTCCACGCGCACCTGGAAGCTTGCGCCCGCCAGCGCGGCATTCACGGTCATGTTGTACGGCGAGAGCCGAACGAGTGAACCCTGCAGCGCGAAGGGCGACGCACCCCGCCGAGAGAGCGTGATGCGCGAGCTCGGCGAGCGCCAGCCGGCGGCCACCGAGTCCGGGACGGCCACATGGTCCGAGCTCGCGAGGAACGTCATGGACAGCACGCGGTGATAACCCGCACGCGGATACGTCGGCAAGGTGATGCCAACGGGGACGCATGCGCGCACGAGCATATCCACGGCGTCGCGCATTGGCAGCGCCTCGGCGATCGGCGTATCACGCGTGATGACGAGGCCCACCACTTCCCACCACTGATTGAAGAGCGCGCCGCCGGAGCTGCCGGGGCGTACGAATGCCGTCTGGAAGAGCAGTTGTGGACGAAGCCCGATGACGCGATCGGTACTGGCCGGAACGCGCCAGCATTCGCCGGACGGGCAGCCAAGCGGGATGACCGGATCGCCGAAGCCGAGCGCGCGCGCGTCGCCGAGGCGGTTCAGCTCTCGCGGCAGGAGCGTCACGGCGATGCCATCGCGTGGGCGCGGCACGACGAGCAGCGCGAGATCGGCACCCTCGATGCGCGCGCTGTCCGCGGTCACGCCCAGGAGCGCGATTCTCGCCGCAGCAGTGTCACGGCGCGCGAGCGCGGCAGTGAGCGCAGCCCGGGAGCCGGCGACATACGCGGAATCCAGGAGCACCACGTGCGCGACGGACTTCGCTGCGGAATCCTGCCCGAAGAAGGTGACGTAGACCGAGTCCGCAATCACATACTCGCCTTCCTCGCCTTCGGCCACGACGTGACGGGCGGTAGCGATGTAAACGTTGCGTTCGTCGAGCCCCACCACGACGCCGGCGCCCGACTCGCGCGGGAGGAAGGTGCCGCTGGCGGACTTCACGCGCGTGACGATCTTCACCACGAGCGAGAGCACCCCGTCTGGCGGCGGCGCGTTCTGCGCCTGCGCCGGATGCGCCATGGCGAGGAGCAGGACGACGGCCCACCAGCGAGCGCTCATGCGCGTCTCCGGTTGCGGGCGAGCGCCAGGAGGCCGAATGTGACGGCCGCCGCGAGCACCGCGCCGCCGAGGAGCGCAGGGATCAGCGCGACGCGCATGAGATGCTCGAGCCGCGTTGGTATCCCATTGCGAAGCGCACCCCCGTCTGAGAGGGAGAGCGAATCCGCCTCACCGCTGAACGTCACCTGGACATTCTTGCGGTCCGCGGAGAGCGTGAGGCCATCGATGCTCAGCGTGCCGCGAGGAATGACGAGCTTGTCACGCTCGTTCAGCCGCATGTCCGTGGTGCTGCCGTCCAGGCGCACTGCCGCCTGCACCACACTCGACAGGTCCACGTTGTCGTTCTTGTCGTTGCGCGCGCTGGCGGCGAAGTCGAGTCCCTTCGCCGTGAGCGGGAGCCGCAGCATCGCGGGCGCTTCGGGCATCAGGGTGACCAGCAGCTTGAGCGGCGCCGCTGCGCGGCGGACCTCCACGGAATCCGACGCCACCCGCGTGCCTGGCAGCGGTGGGAAGGTTATGTCCGTGGTAGTTCCGTCATGCGTCTCCATGAGTGCGCCGCTCCGTACCGGCATCGGGAGCGATCCCGGCACGGCGGCACCCGCGAACACGAGCAGGTAAGTGCCGACGGACTCCGCGCGCAGCGAGAAGAGCGTGTCAGCGCCGGAAGGCTTGGTCAGGTCTACCGCAACCATCGACGGTCCGGTCGAGTCCGCGGCCCCGAGGAAGACCTCGTCGGTGATGCTCGCGATCCGTCCACCGCTGGTGGAAGGGTACGTCAGCCCGGTGAGGCCCGACGCCACGACGCTGCGAGCGTCCACGCGGCCCACGTTGGAGGTTTGCAGCGGAAGCACCGTTGCAGGCGCCACCGTGAAGCGAACAGCTGTTGCGTCGACCGTTCCTTCGATGTGCACGCGCGGCATGCGCATCTGCTCGAGTGCGAGCGCTCCGGCAAGGACGACTCCCAGTCCACCGGCTGCAGCGCCGGCGAACACGAGCGACTGCCGGCCAGTGGCGCGCGTGAGCTCGGCGATCTGTGTGCCGAGCGGGTTGCGGTCGATGCGCGGAAGGGCATCGATGCCGAAGTCGCCGGCCCAGAGATCGTTCGCGGTGCCGCCTGCACCGACTTTCTTCTTCTTGAGGATGGCCCGCACCGGGCACGCGTAGAGCGTGGCCATCTCGGTGCGACCGTCCTTCATGAGCGCCGCGCGCATCACGCCCACGAGATGGCCGTCGATCACGACCGGAGCACCGCTCAACCCCTTCGACATCCCGCCCGCGCCGGCGCCGACCTGCGTGCACATGAGCTGCAGCGCATCGACCTGCTCGAACGTGCCGTTCGCCGCCTCGACCTTGCCCGAGATCACCATGCCGTCCGGCTGTGCATCGGGAAAGCCGAAGCTCTTCCACTCGCGATCGTCCTCCGCGAGCGACGCCAGCTTCATGGGAGCGACCGTCGACGATTCTGCGAGCTCGATCAGCGCCCAGTCGTCCTTCGGGTCCCATCCGTCGGAGACGATGGCGCCGGTGGTGGACGTGCCGCCCTGGAACGTCAGCCGGAGGGACACGCCCTTGGGCGTGAGCGACTCCGACTTGCGGAACGCCACGACGTGCAGCGCCGTGAGCACGAGACTCGGCGCGACGAGCGTGCCCGTGCCGCGGCTGACGTTCTGCCCCGTGGCGTCGAAGGCCTCGATGAGGACGATCGCGCTGCGGTCGAACGTCGTGAACGGCGTTAGCGGATCGGTGTCATCCGCTATGCCCGCTGATTCCGTCATCTCCTAGACACTCGCGGCGTTCTCGTACTGCAGCAGCTCAGGGCTCGTGACGCCACCGGCGTCCAGGTCGAGCCGGACATAGGTGGGATGAAAGAGCGTGAAGGTGCTGAAGTCGCCCTTGGAGATCTGGTCCACGAAGGCGCTCAGGCGCGCGCGCGACTCGTCCTTCGTGCCCGACAACAGGTCCGAGGGAAACTTCATCACGTCCGCCCACGTGCCGCTGTTGAGGTAGAATCCACCCGAGGGCAACGGGATCTTCTTCGCCATGTGCGTGTGGCCGAACACCACGTGCTTGATCCCGTTCGACGCGAGCGCCGTCGCCGCGTCGAGATACTCGGGCGCGGTCTCGATGGACTGGTCGAAGGTGCGGTCGTCCTGGAGTGACTTGAACGCCGACGCGAGCGCGTCGAGCCGCGTGTGCACGGCGTCGCTGGCGGGTGACAGCAGCAGCTTGGCCATGCCCCAGATGTGACTCACGAGGTCGCCCCCGGAGCTGATGTCGCTCGTCAACAGGTGCTCCTCGCCCACGGCCAGCGCGCGGAGCTCGTGCGCGTCGGCGTCGATGTGCTCCTCGAGCATCGCCTTGAGCGCCGCCTCCTCGGTCATCGGCCCGCCGCCGGATGAGATGTCGCTCGTCATCGGCGCATCGTCCTCGAAGCCGCCACTGGGTGACGCCTTCGGCGCCGACTGCGCCGGTGCCGGTGCCGGCGCCTTGCCGGTGACCGCGAGCTTCACCGCGCCGCGCGCCTGCATCGCGATGAGCGACACCTTGCCGAGCAGCCCGCGATAGCCCGGCTCGAGCGTGAGCAGGAGGGGCACGACCGCTCCCGTCTCCGGCTTGAGGAGGTCGATGAACTTGTAGTGCAGCTTGATGGGGTTGATGATGTTCGCGACCATCTGGCTGCCGGGCGGCGGCGGAAACGCGGCCGACTCGTGCCCCTGGTTGCGCGAGATCCACTGGCAGTGGCCCTGGAGCTTGCCGTAGTCCACGAAGTTGAACGAGTCGTACCGATTGCCATGCTCGACGAGCGTGTCGCCCACGAGGTAGCCCTCGCCGTCGCGAATCAGCTCGTAGTCGGAACCCTTCGTGACACCGAGGGCCTTCGCGAGCCCATCGCGGACCGAGGGCATGGCCAGCTCGATGTCGTGATTGCCGAGGAGGATGACGAGGCGGTGCCCCTTGGCGAGGTACCTCGCGAGCGAATCGAACACGCCCTTGTCGCGCTCGATGATGGCGTCGAGCTTCTTCCGCGCCGACGGCTGCTCGAAGGTGAACGCCGACCACGCGTCCGCCGTGCCCTCGTCGTCGCGCTCGGCGAGGAAGTCCACGAGGTCGCCATTCACGATCAGCTCGATGGCCGGATTGTCCACGGGCTTCGCGGTGAGCGCATCGACGAAGTCCGACACGGCGCTCGCATGCGTGCAGATGCGGAAGCCCCGGTCGTTCGAGCCGGGCTCGGGATAGACCCCGCCGAGGTGAAGGTCGGAGATGATGTACGTCTGCCGGACGACTGCGCTCACGTGGACGTCCTCGTCACAGGGTTTTGAGGTACTCGAGCAGCTGGCGGCGCTGCACGTCGCTCAGCGTCGTACCGAAGAGATGTCCTGCATTGCTGTTGCCAACCTTCCGCGTGTCGAAGGTGAACGGCGGAACGTTGGCCGGCGGCGTGCCGGTGATGCCGACCTTCACGGGATCGAACTCCTGGGCGCCGAGCACGAAGGTGACGGGGCGCTGTGCCGGTGGGAGCAACACGTCGTGGAGCGACGGCACGGAGCCGTTGTGGAAGTAGGGCGCGGTGGCCCAGATGGACGTGAGCGGCCGCGCGGCGTACGCGCCCGTGACGCGCCACTTCGACTCGTAGCGCGCGCCCTCGATGGCGTGCGCCATGGAATCCGTGATCCCGTGCGCCTTGTACGCGGCGAGCTTCGCCTTCTTGAGCTCGCGGCCGGCGACGACCGCGTAGCCCTGGTTGAACAGCTTCGTGCCGGCCGTGATGCCGCGCTGCGGGTCCGTGCCGATCTCGCGATACGGGATGAGCGTGTCGCGCTCGGCCTTGTCCGGCGTGGCGTGGCATCGCTCGCAGTTGGCGACGTAGATCGGCTTTCCCGCGGCGGCGAGCTTCTCGTCGATCGAGCCCGCGAGCTCCGCGGGCCACTTCGGTGGCTGGATGAGCGACGCGAGCACCTGGAGCGCACTGAGGTTCTGCGGCAGCAGCGTCGTCGCGCCCGTGCTCGGGACGTAGATGGCGCCGGCCGCGATGGACTGGCCGATGTTGCGCTCCATCACCGAGTTGGTGTTGCCGTCCCAGTGCAGCCACGTGTGGCGGTCGAACTGCCAGATCTTGGGGTGGCGAACGGGCGCGGTGAGTGCGATCCCCTGCTTCGGATACAACATGTTGCGCGCGGTGTTGAACGCGTCGATGCGGCCGTATCCCGGGTCGGTGCGCGGCTCCTTCTTCAGGAGATCTTCAATCAGCCGGAAGCTGTCGAACCGCGCGCGGTACGACGCGATCAGCTTCGGCAGCTCCGCCATGCTCACCGGCTGCCTCTCCCGCAGCCATTCGGGCTGCGCGTTCACGCGCTTCACGAACGCCACCGCCTCCTTCGGATTCTTGAGGAGCGCCATGATGGACGCGACGAGCTCGCGCTCGAACTTCTGCGGGTCCGAGAGCGCCGAGCCGCCCTCGATGATCATGGGCTTGCCGTTGAGCACGAGCTGCGCGGTGTGGCACGCGGCGCACGAGAAGCCCACCATGAGGTTCGACCTCGCGCCGACGTCCGAGGGCTTCGTGGCCGAAAGCCCGATGGGGAATCCGAGCGAGTCGTCGGGGTCGGGCAGCATGCCGAAGCGCTCGATGTCCTCGAGGAAGAGCTTGCCCGTCGCGACGCTCCTGAGCGAGCGGATCCAGGTGACGGGCATGAACTCGTCGCCCTCACCGAGGTGATGGAGCGAGTCGCGCTGCGGACCTGTTAGCCCCTGAAGCGCGGTCGTCGGCGTGCGCGGTGCGAGGGGAGGAGCGGCTGGAGGCGGTGGCGTCTTATCGCGGCACGCGGATGCGGCGACGAGCACGGTCACGGCAAGCAGGCCGCGGACGCCGAAACTGCGCGCGCGTGCTGCGGCTGCGGAGGCGGATCCCTGTGGCATGTTGGGCGGATGGTGGGGCGAGCGCGACTTCGCGCGCGCTCCCGGGCAGGACACTCGTGATGCTCCAGAAGGAGAAGTTCAAGATGACGTTTGTTGACGTGTTGTCCAGATCGACTACATTCGCACCTCCCCCCGGAGGAAATCGATGCGCAGACTGACTCGCCGTTTGGAAGACATGCGTCCACACTATGACGTGGTCGTGGTCGGCTCGGGTTACGGGGGCGCCGTTGCCGCCTCTCGGCTCGCGAGGGCGGGAAGGTCCGTCTGCCTGCTGGAGCGCGGTCCCGAGCGGCATGCGGGGGAATTTCCCGACACGCCCCTCGAGGCGGCGGAAGAGATGCAGACGCACTCGCCGCTGGCGGATACGGGACCGCGCACAGGGCTGTTCGACTTTCACGTCGAGGACGGCATCGTCGTCCTCTCTGGTTGCGGCCTCGGCGGAACGTCACTGATCAATGCCAACGTGTCGCTCCGCGCGGATCCACGCGTGTTCGACGATCCTGCGTGGCCGGCCGCGCTACGGGCCGACCGCGCCGTGCTCGACGAAGGGTATGCGCGCGCCGAGCAGATGCTCGGTGCGAATCCGTACCCTGACGCGCTGCCGCCCCTTGCCAAGTATCAGGGGCTCGAGCGGTCTGCAGCGCGACTCGGCCTGCCGGTCTACAAGACCGCCATCAACGTCACGTTCGAGGATGGCCGGAATCACGCGGGCGTGGAGCAGCAGGCGTGCACGCTCTGCGGTGACTGCGTCACGGGCTGCAACCACGGCGCGAAGAACACCACGCTGATGAACTACCTCCCGGACGCCGATCATCACGGCGCGGAAATCTTCACGTGCACCGCGGTACAGCGCCTCGAGCGCGCGCCGTCCGGCGGCTGGCTCGTGCACTTCGAGCCGCTCGCGGTCGGGCGCGAGACGTTCAACGCAGCGCCGATGTTCGTGGCCGCTGATGTCGTCGTGGTGAGCGCGGGCGCGCTCGGCAGCACCGGGATCCTCCTGCGCTCGCACGCCGCGGGCGTGCCGATGTCGTCGAAGGTGGGCACGCGCTTCTCCGGCAACGGCGACGTCATCGGCTTCGCCTACAATGCCGACCAGCCCATCCACGGCATCGGGCTCGGCTCTCGTGCGCCGGTGCAGGGGCGCGAAGTAGGTCCGTGCATCACGGGCGTGATCGACGGGCGCGCGACGACCGACGTGAACGAGGGCTTCATCATCGAGGAGGGCGACGTGCCCGGCCCGGTCGGGACGCTCAACCCATTGATGTACGTAACGGCCGGCCCGTTCATCGGTGAGAAGACGGATCACGAGCACAAGGCACGGCAGGCGCTGAAGACCCTGTCGAGCCTCACGCGCGGCCCGTACACCGGCGCGACCGACTCGGCGCAGACCTTCCTCGTGATGTCCCACGACGACTCGGGCGGGCACATCAGGCTCGAGGACGGACGGCTGCGCGTGCACTGGGGCGGCGTCGGCGAGCAGCCGCACTTCGCGCGCATGGATCGCAAGCTCGAGGAGGCGTCGGCGGCCATGAACGCGGAGTACTTCCGCAATCCGCTCTGGACGTCGCTCCTTGGCGAACGCCTCATCACCGTGCATCCGCTCGGCGGCGTGCCAATGGGTGAGAGCGGCGAATCGGGCGCGGTGAATCACAAGGGGCAGGTGTTCCGCGGCGATACGGGTACCGACGTGTACGACGATCTCTACGTGATGGACGGCTCGGTGATGCCGCGCTCGCTCGGCGTGAATCCCCTCATCACCATCTCGTCGGTGGCGGAGCGGAACTCCGCTCTGCTGGCGAAGGACCGGGGCTGGACCATCGACTATTCGCCGAACGGCTCGCTGGCCGACGACGTGCAAGTCGTTCCCTCGCTCCAGTTCACGGAGACGATGCGCGGCTTCTGGTCGCCGGGCAGCGATGCCGATTTCGACGCGGCGGCTGTGGCGGGGAAGTCCACGGGCTCGAAGTTCGAGTTCACGCTCACCGTGGATGCGCGCGACGCGCGCGCGATGATCGCCACCCCGCCGCACAACGCGTCGATGTTCGGCACCGTCACCGCGCCGGACCTCTCGCCCGATCCGCTCAGCGTCACGCAGGGACAGTTCAGCCTCTTCAGTGACTTCACGGGCGCGGCGGAAGAGAAGCGCATGCGCTACGGCATGGTCATGCGCTCGCCAGCGGGCATGAGCTGGTACATGGACGGCTACAAGCGCGTGCGGCAGGGCAGCCTGCTGCACATATGGCCGGACACGTCGACGCTCTACATCACCATCCACGAAGGCACCGATGCGAGCGGTGCGATCGTCGGCCGTGGCGTGCTGCACATCGGGGCGCTGGACTTCCAGAAGCAGATGGGCACCATGAAGGTGGTGGGTGCCGCGAGTAGCGCGGAGCGGCTCGCCATCACCTACGACTTCGGCAAGCTTTTCGCCGGGGTGCTGTACGACACGTACGGCACCGTTTTCGGGCAGACGACCACCTTCCATCCCGACCCCACGCCACGCAAGCGTCGGCCACTCGCCATCGGCGCGCCGGAGGTGCATGCGATCGCGGCCGACGACGGCACGCCGCTCGTGCTCACGCGCTACCAGGGCGGCACGAAGGGGCCCGTGATCCTGGCGCCGGGCTTCGGCATGCCGGCGTCATCGTGGCTGATCGACACCGTGGACAAGAACTTCGTCGAGTTCCTGTATGCGGAGGGCTACGACATCTGGCTCTTCGACTATCGCTCGAGCACGGCCTTGCCGTCGTCGTCGCAGCCGTACACCATCGACGACGTGGCGAAGCGCGACTGGCCCGCCGCGGTGGCGGCCGTGCGGGCGTCCACCGGGAAGCCCGACGTGCAGGTGGTGGGGCACTGCGTGGGCTCCATGTCGTTCCTGATGGCGCAACTCGCGGGGCTCACCGGCGTCCGCTCGGCAGTGTGCTCGGCGCTCACCGTGCACCCCAAGGCGCCGACGCTCAGCGAGATCAAGGCGAAGCTGCACCTGCCGTCCGTGCTCAACGCCATCGGCCTGCACACGCTCACCACGGAGCGTCCGGAGCCGAGGTGGTTCGACAAGGCGCTGAACGAGGTGATGCGGCTCTATCCCACGCACGAGCGCTGCCACCTCGACGTCTGCCGCAAGATCCTGTTCATGTATGGCGAGGTGTACAAGCACAGTCAGTTGAACGAGGCGACGCATGTGGCGATGCACGAGTGGTTCGGCGTCGCGCACATGAAGCCGTTCGCGCAACTGGCCGCGTCGGCAGCGGGTGCGAGCGTGGTGGACGCCGAGGGTGACGACACGTACCTGCCGAATGTCGCGCGCCTGGCGATGCCCATCACGTTCATCCACGGGGAGCTGAACAACATGTTCCTTCCCGAGGGCAGCCGCATGACGTACGACTGGGTTCGCGAGCACAACGGCGACGCGCACTACAAGCGCATCGTCGTGCCGAACTACGGCCACCTCGATTGCTTCTTCGGCAAGGACGCGTCAACCGATGTCTTCCCCCTCATCCTCTCCGAGCTCGAGCAGCACCAGCAGCCCGAGCCCCACGACGCCGGACTCGCCGGCGCGCACGCCTGACGTCGCGCGCGGCGTGGCGGGTGACATGAGGGGCGTTCCACTCGAGGTCCTTCGCTATCCGCTGCTCTCGGCGATCGCGGGACGCCGCACGCGCCGCGTCGCGCGCGGCGTGTCCGTGGCGGCGGGCACGCTGTCGCACACGAGCACGAATGCACCCGCGCCGCTCGAGCCGGTCGAGGAGGCGATGCTGATCGTCGCCACGGGACTCACGGGCGTGGTCACGCATGATGGGCCGCTCGACATTCCCGGCGGCGGCCGCGAGCTCGGCACGCCGTTCCTGCACGTGATGGCGCGCTCGGCGAGCAGCCCGGACAACATCCAGGCCGTGCACTTCATCATGATCAACGATGCGGGCACGTGGTTGATCGAGAACCTCACCCCCGCGCGCGCGATGGAGCTGCTGCGCGACCTGCCACCGAAATGGGAGGACTGGAGCGCGAGCGACTGGACCAGCACCGCCGAAGCGATGAAGAAGCGCATCGGCGACCGGCTCACGTTTCCGCGACGCTTCCCCTTCTATCTCGGCTGGAACAAGCAGCTGTCGAACATGCCGGGCACCACGATGTTCCTGCCCATCGTGGACTGCACGCGCGGGTACATCAACGCGCTGCTGAACCTCGCGATGGAGCCGGATGGCGAGCGGCCCCTGTTCATCGACGACTTCCAGCACTTCAAGCCGGAGTCGGCTACGGACCTCGCGGCGAGCTTCCTCCAGCACATCGGCAAGGTGCAGATCCCCTACCAGCCGATCGGCGGTACGAAGTACATCCACTCGGGGTACGTGAACCCGAAGGTCGCGGCGCCGCTCGGCCTCTTTCGCACGTTCATCGCCGATCACGAGTCGCACTTCCACCTCCAGAACCTCATGCTGCTCACGCAGGCCATGGGGCTTGGCGCGTGGGTGCACTTCTGCCCCGCGTCGCCATTCATCTTCGAGGGTGACGGCACGAAGGAGCATCCGGGGCTGGGGTTCACGATGCAGGCGCCGGGGAAGACGTGGGGCATGAGCCCGCCGCCACCGCCGTCGTGGATGCCGAATCCCATCGGCATCCCCGGCATCCTCGAAGGGAACACACCGCCGTTCGTGTCGTCGATGGACGCCGCCGTGGACGCCGTGCTCGAGGCGAAGTTCGGCCCGGGCGGTGCGTACGATCCGTCGCTGTTGCAGAAGGGATATGCGTCTCCCAGCATGGCCTCGCAGTTCGTGCGCGAGGGCCAGCGCTACGACGACCGCGCCGTCGCGTACGTGAAGGACGTCTGCAACTACATCTACGACACGTACGGCCGTTTTCCGGCGCACGTGGATGCGTTCTACGTGCCGGGCACGTGGCTGCAGGTGTCGCATCCGGAGCTCGAGTACTACGAGCGCACGGTGCCCGCCGAGATGTTCGCGCGGCAGCACGCGCATGCGGCGATGTGGGGCGAGGGCCCGTCGTCACCGTGATGCGCGCTCTGCGCCGCGCCGGGTGGGCGGCGTGCGTCGTTGCGCTGGCAGGCTGCCAGGAGCTCACGGCGACGAAGGCGCTCGACGTCTCCTTCCATCCGGATACGGGCGTGAGCGCGATGCCGAAGGAGCTGTACGACGGCGAGTTGAAGCACGTCGTCATGAAGGTGCAGGCCACCTCCGATGCGCAGGCGCTCTACACCACGCGCGTCGTCTGGACCTCCACGCCCGATTCGGTGATCCGCATCGATGACGGCGCGAACTGCGGGCTCGCGCGCGAGACGACGCCGATTCCCGAGGTGCACGCGTGCCTGTACGCGCGCGCGCCGGGCATCGCCAACATCAAGGTGCGGCTGGAGCAGCCGGGCCTGAGCGCGGCGGAAACGACCTTCACCGTGCGCGTGAACCAGCGCTGGCTCGACGTCGCGGCGTCCACCGCATCGACCTGCGCCGTGAACGTGAAGTACCGCGTGTTCTGCTGGGGCGCGTGGGAGTTGACCGGTACCGGAAAGCCCATCGACGCGCTCGTGCCGCGGCCACTGCTCAACACCATCGGACTTCCCTTCGACCGTGTGTTCGCGGGCGGCACCACCGCGTGCGCCAACGTGCAGGACAGCTCCGTGTCGTATTGCTGGGGCCTCAACGACTACGGCATTGCCGGACTCGGACGATCGGTGGCATTCGCCCCGGTGCCCACGCTTCCACTCAACAATTCCTTCACCAGCGTGGCGCCGGGCTACTTCTTCTCGTGCGGCATCACCGGCGGGGGAAGTGCGTCGTGCTGGGGCTTGAATGGCGGGTTCTCCATGGGACACCAGCCCGTCGAGAGCTCGGAGAGCTGCCGCGATTCGCCCACAGAGCAGTGCGTGTACTCGGCGGGGCTCGAGGCGGCGGCGCGGCAGGTGTTCGCCGTGTCCGTCGCGAGCTTTCATGCGTGCGCTGCGGGGTCGACCGGCGTGTTCTGCTGGGGCTCGAACCTCGAGGGACAGATCGGCAACGGCCTCATTGGCGGCTCGTCGCCGGTGGCGCAGGTGCCGGGCCTCGTTCCGGTGGCCGGTGACACTGCGTCCGTCGCCGTCGGTGGCTCACACAGCTGCGCGGCGGTGGGACCGCGCCGCGCCGACAAGGCGACGTGGTGCTGGGGACGAAACGCCGACGGCGAAACGGGCGTTGCGGGCTGCCCGGTGGTGACCGATCTCGGGTGCGATGCGCCGCTGCCGCGCCGGCTGTCGAGGGACTTTGCGTCGATCGTCGCGGGCTACGCACACACCTGCGGGCTCACGGCGGCCGGTGCGGCGTACTGCTGGGGCAGCAATTCCTACGGGCAGCTCGGGCGCGGCATCGCCGACTCGAGCAACGTCACGCCCGCCGTGGTACCGCTCGACAGCAATCGCACCTTCGTGAAGATCGCCTCGGGCGACACGCACGTGTGCGGCATCACCTCACGCACCGGCGCGATGTACTGTTGGGGCGCGAACCTCTACGGCAATCTCGGCGACGGGACGAAGGTCGCGCGGTCGAGCGCCCGGCGTGTGTCGGAGCCCGTCACGGGATTCCTCACCTTCACGCCCTGACGCGCGTGGGCACGCCGTCGCGCAGGCGGCGGATCGCATGCTCGTCGTGCGTGGGGAGGTAGACCACGCGCGTGGAGCCGGCGAGGTCGGCGATACGCTTCAGCGTCGCGAGCGCGCGATCCTCGTGCGGTGAGAGTCCGTCCACGGCGAGGTCGAGCAGGCTGGCCTCGTCGTAGGTTGCGTCGCCGGCGATGAAGTACGTCGTGTCGTTCGCGGTGACGATCACCGAGCAATGCCCGTCGGTGTGGCCCGCCGTCTCCACGACGTGGACGTCGCCCGCTCGCGTGACCACGTGCGACCGCGCGAACGGACCGACCGGCCCGCCGGTGAACGTGTAGGTGCGCGGTGCGAAGCCGCGCGGGAAGGACTTCGCCACGTACCCGCGAATCCAGCCGCCCAGGCCGCGCGACAGCGCGAGCTCGCGCTCGTGCGTCCAGACCTCCGCGTTCGCCAGCGCGGAGAGACCGCCCGCGTGATCCGTGTGCAGGTGCGTGGTGAGCACCGTACGCAGCGCGGCCGGATCCACGCCAAGCCGCCGCAACTGCGCGCCCAGCTCCTCTTCCGGTCCGATCTCGACGCGAATGTGCGACCGGTAGTACGGATTGAGGTTCGGGTAGTAGCCACGCATCATCGCCTGCGGCGTCTCCCCCGTGTCGACGAGGATGTCACCTTCCGGGTGACGGATGAGCCACGCGAGGATCGGCAGCGGCCGCGTCCACTCCTTGTCGCGGAACACGTTCAGGCGCCGCTTGCTGCCATGCCCCTTCCCGCGCACCTGGTTCGGATGGATGCGCACCGTTCCGGTCTGGATGGGGATGATCTCCACTCAGGGCCTCACGAGGGCACCGGGAACGTGCTCGAGGCCGATGCTCTTCAGCACGGCGGCGAAGCGCGGCTCGCCGCGCAGCGAATCGAAGGGCTGCGCCGATGCGACGAAGCTCAGGTTGTACGAACGCTCCGCGACCGCCGACTCGAGCAGCGACAGCGCGGTCTCGCGATCGCCAAGGCCCAGGTGCACCTGCGAAAGCGTGAAGGCGGAGATGTATTCCGTAGTGCGGGCGCCTTCCATCTGCGCCAGCAGTGCGCGCGCCTCATCCGTGCGCCCGGTGAGGCTGAGCGCTATGCCGAGTCCCCCAATGGAGGTCAGCCTCGGTGAGGGAATGGCGCGGAACACGCGAATGGATTCGTCGTACTGCCCGCGGCTGAGGTTCGCGTAGCCGAGGAGCACCATGGCCAGCCCGAACGAGGGATCCATGTCGAGCGCGATGCGGTAGTCGTGAATCGCATCGTCGTACCGGCGCGCGTAGTAGGCGACGTAGCCCTTGATGGTGATGATCGGCACGGAGATGGGGTCGATCTCCGCCGCGCGCGCGATGGCGTCCGCCGCGCGCTCGTGCCGGCCGGTGGCCGAGAGCAGAAGGGCATAGTACGTGTGCGCGAGGGCATACCGCGGGTTGAGCGCGATGGCCTCGAGGTACGACTGCTCGCCCGCGCGCCAATCCCATGCATAGTGCGCCTGCGCCACGCCGAGCGTCGTATGCGCCTCGGCGAGCGTCGCATCGAGGCTCAGCGCGCGCTCGGCGGACGCCGTCGCCTTGGGAAATGCGTCGATCGGCCGCATGTACTCGTACGCGCCGAGCGACGCGAAGGCGTCGGCGAGGCCGGCGTAGGGCAGCGCGTACAGCGGATCGATCTCCAGCGCCTCGCGGAAGCACTGGATCGCCTTCTGCGTGCTGCCGGCCTGCCGGTGATTCCACAGGTGCCGCCCGCGCAGGTAGAGCTGGTAGGCCTCCACGCTCGCCGTGGGCCGCTTCACCATCGCGCGGTGATCGAGGCCGGACAGCGTGACGCGCAGCGAGTTCACCACCGACGCGGCGATGTCGTCCTGCAACGCGAAGATGTCGCTCGCGTCACGGTCGTACCGCTCGGACCATAGCTCGCGCCCGTCGCTCGTGTCGCTGAGGAATGCGGAGATGCGCAGCCGGTCGCCCATGCGCTGCACCGTGCCTTCGAGCACGCTGCCCACGTTGAGCTCGCGCCCCAGGTCCGCCGGCGCAACGGTGCGATTCCGGTAGGGCAGGGACGCCGAGCGCGCCGCAACCTTGAGCG
>JBDSTA010000368.1:0-5757 GCA_039928475.1 Gemmatimonadaceae bacterium
GTGTCGAAGCCCGAGCGCTGCTGCGTCCACACGAAGAACATCGTCGAGCCCGGGCGATACTCCCAGCGAAGCACCGCCGTGCCGCGCAGCGAGCGGCTCGTGAAGTTGGGATCACCGAAGGTGAACGCGGCGGCCGGGCCCGCGCCATCCGGATCCACAGTGTAGCGGCCGGTCGTGGAATTCTGCGCGATGGTCCCGATGTCGTGACCGTACTCCACCTTCCTGTTCGTCTTCGGCGCCGCGAACTCGCGGAAGCGCTCGTAGTCGCCGCTCGCGGCGAAGGGCTGCACGAACAGCTGCATCGTCATGTCCGGACGGATGGTCCAGTTCACGCGCGTATCCATGGAAAGTGTCCGCGTCGTGATGTAGCCGAACACATACCGCGAGCCGGCGAAGGCCGTGGCCGTCGGATCCTTCACCGTCGCGACGTACTGCGCACCATCCTGCGACCAGTTCCAGCTCGGCGACAGCTGCACGAACACGTTGCCGAGTGGCTTGATGGCGACGCCCGGGCGGATGTTCCAGCTCCTCGTGCCATCGAACGCACGCGAGTAGCCGCTCTGCACGTTCCACACGGACTTGTTGCGCGGGTCGGTGGAGAGGCCGAGCTGGTAGTAGTTGTAGCCGACGGTGCCGAGCACGGGACCGCCGCGGGCGAGGCGGTCGTCGTTCACGTCGTGGCTGTGCTGGTAGTAGGTGCGCATCACCCAGTAGTTGTTGAACTCGATGCTGTTGAACGCATACTGCTCGAGATCGGTGCGCTCGCCATCGTAGTTGTACTGCATCTGGCCGCCGTAGCTCAGGAATGCCGAGCGATAGAAGTGCGCGGGCTTGAGCCACTGACGCGCGATGTTGCCGTTCATCCAGCGATAGTCCACGGCGTTGATGATGGAGAGGTCGTTCGTCTCGAAGCCGGGGCTGCGCCAGTTCTGCTGGAGCTCCCAGATCCAGTTGCCGTTCTCCTTGGCGAGTCGCGTGTACAACCCGTACCCGTTCATCGACGTCGCGGTCGTGTCGTACTTCGTGGAGAAGAGCCCGTCCGACCCGACCTCGCGATCGGGGCGCTGGTAGTAGTGCGTCGGCGACCGCTGCGTCCTCGCGATGGCCTGCTGCGAGCCGCGCACGTCGGACGCCATCAAGGTCCCGCGCCAGCGGTAGACGCGATTGCTCCACGCATGACTCCAGTCGATTCCCGCCGCGGTCGCATTGCTGCGCAGCGAGGTCGTGAGGATGCTGTCGCCCTCGAGGCTGCGCACGGCCGACGTGACGATGCCACCGACGGTGGTGGCACCGGAGCGGAACTCCTTCTTCACGCGCCCCACGAAATAGTTCGACAGGGGCTCCACGATCTGCGTGCGCTCAGGGGCGCCGAGCGCGGTGACGTAGCGCGCCGTCTCCTGGCTCGTGATGGCGTCCATGAGGCCGATGGTGTAGCCGCCCGATGTGCGGCCCGTGACCTTCGCGGCGCCGAGGATGGTGGCTTCGTCGGGCGTGTCGGCGAATGCGGCGGTCGAGCCCACGAGGCTGTTGAGCTGCGGCGGACGCCCGATGCGCCGCGAGTAGAACGCGCTCAGGCTCGACGTGTTGTTGCAGTTGATGCAGCTCAGCCCCCCGAAGCTGAACGCTCCGCGATTCGCGATGAAGAAGGGGCGCTTCTCGTCGAACGCGACTTCGTACGCCGAGAGGTTGAGGAGGGCAGGGTCCACTTCGACCTGGCCGAAGTCGGGGTTGATCGTGGCATCGAGCGTGAGGCTCGACGTCAGGTTGTACTTGATGTCCGCGCCCGCATTGATCTTCGTCCGCGCTGTGCTGTGGTACGGGTCATTCGGGTCGGCGTACTTGAACTGGCCGCGTGACACGACATACGGAAGCAACTCCGCCTGCCTGGGGACGCGCGGGATCGCGAGGCCCTCGAGGTGACCGAAGTACGCGGGTCCGCTGCTCTCGTTGCGGCGGCGGAAGGACCAGCTGTCCTGCTCGTTGAGGCGGTCCACGTAGCGCCAGATCTGGAGTCCCCACGTCTGCACGGGCAGGTTGGAGAAGCGCAGCTGCGAATACGGGATGCGCATCTCCGCCGTCCAACCATCGGCCGTCACCTTGGTGGCGACTTCCCACACGGGATCCCATGAGGGGTCGCCGTTGAACTGGTCGCCGCGCACGCCGGCCGGGTTGATCTCGAACCACACCTCGTCGAGGTGGTTGTGATACGGGTCGATCGCGATGGCGATCTTGTCGGTGGTGAGCGAGTTGAACGAGCCGTTGTTGCCGTCGGCGGCCAGGAGCTGGTCGCGGCGGGCGAGCGGTGCGCGAATGCCGGCCGCGCCCATCGGCTCGGTCATGCGAGCGCCGATGTAGAGGGCGTTGTCGTCGTAGAGGATGCGGATCTCGGTCGCGAGCGTGGCCGCCGCGCCCTCGTTCGGGTTTCGCTGCCGCAGCTGCGTGATGGGCGACGCGGCCGCCCACGCGGCTTCGTCGAGCCGGCCGTCCACCGTGATGGGCGCCGTGCGGCGTACGCCTGCGACGGATGGCAAGTCGGCCGGTGGCGCCGCCGGGGTCTGCGCGGCAAGGGGAAACCCGACGACGAGCGCGGCGAGGGACCGGCGGGCGAGGCGGCTCAGCGAGGCAGACGGCATTGCGGTACGGTGGGGTGGGTGGGCCGGCAGGCTACATCACCTGTTTGACCACCGACGTACGCGCTTGGTTGGAGAACGTTTCAGGATTTCCCGTTGGAATGGCCGGCTGCGGATTGATTGCGACAGAACGCGGGCGGAAATTGGGGCGTGATCTACCCCATCGCGATCTTCCTCGGCAGCGGCCTGCTGTTTCTCATCGAGCCCATCGCCGCGAAGCGCCTCCTTCCGCTGCTCGGCGGCGGCGCGGCGGTGTGGACGGCGTGCCTCGTGTTCTTCCAGTGCGCGCTGCTGCTCGGCTACCTCTTGGCGCACTGGATTGCGACGCATGTCGCACCGCGGCGTCAGGCGGCGATCTACGTCGCGCTGCTCGTGGGGTCGCTCGTGCAACTCGGCTTCGCGCTGGATCCGGTGCTTGCCGCGTCGTCCGCGCATCCGGTGGCGAGTGTGCTCTGGCTCCTCACGCGCCTGATCGGACTGCCATTCGTCACGCTCTCGGCGACGAGTCCATTGCTTCAGGCGTGGTTCGCGAGCGAGACGGGCGGGAGCAGCGCGTATCGGCTGTACGCCGTGTCCAATGCGGGATCGCTGCTCGCGCTGGTGGTGTATCCGTGGCTGGTCGAGCCGGCGATGAGCCTGCACGCGCAGTCGCTGGCGCTCGCCCTTTGCTTCGTGCTCTTCGGTGTTGCGTGTGTCGTGATCGCCGTGCGACGACGAACGGTGTCGTACGCTGCTGTTGCAGTTGATGCGGGTGTGGCGATGGCGACGAGCGTGCGTGCGTCGCAGGTGGTCATGTGGATCGTGCTCGCGACGTGCGGGTCACTGCTGCTCGCCGCGGTGACGACCTACATCAGCCAGAACGTCGCGACGATCCCGCTCATGTGGATCGTGCCGCTCGTCGCGTACCTGTTCAGCTTCGTCGGAGCCTTCAGCGACGAGCGATTCATTCCACAGATCGCCGGCGTCGGGCTCGGCGCCGCCGGACTGGCGGGCTCGTACTACCTGTTGTCGAAGGGCATCCTGGGCACGTCGCTCGTCGTCGTCGTGTCGGGGTTCTGCCTCGCACTGCTCGCCATCTGTCTCTTCCTGCACGCGGAGCTGTACCGGCGACGTCCGGTCGCCGCGCGACTCACGAGCTTCTACATCTGCATCGCCGTCGGTGGCGCACTGGGCGCGGTGCTGGTTGGCGTGGTTGCGCCGGCGGTACTGGACGGCAACTACGAGCTCGCCTTCGGGCTCACGCTCGCCGCGGCGCTGGGCGTGATCGCGACCTGGGAGTGGGGCGCCCTGGCGCGCATCGTCGCCATTGGTGCGACGCTGGGAATGTCGTCTCTCATCGTGACCGAGGTGCGGAGCGCCCACACCAACACGCTCACGCGCGCGCGAAACTTCTACGGCACGCTGCACGTGACGCAGATCAAGGACAACTATTTCGGGGCGCAGGCGCGCACGCTGTACAACGGCGCCATCTCGCATGGGCGCCAGATCTTCCGCGAGGACATCGCGCACGCGCCGACGTCGTACTATGGGCGGAAGAGCGGCGTCGGTTACGCGATCGACCTCTGTTGTGAAGGGCGGCCGAAGCGCATCGGCGTGATCGGCCTGGGAACCGGGACGATCGCGGCGTATGGTGCGCCGGGCGACGTCATTCGCTTCTATGACATCAATCCCGCCGTCGAGCCCATTGCGCGCGACCGTTTCACGTACCTGCGGGGAAGTGCGGCGACGATCGACATCGTGATCGGGGACGCGCGGGTCTCGCTCGCCGAGGAGTCGCCGCAGCGCTATGACGTGATCGCCGTGGATGCGTTTTCGGGGGACGCGATTCCAGTGCACCTCATCACGCTCGAGGCGCTGGAGGTGTACAAGCGTCACCTGGCGCCGGGCGGCATCGTCGCGTTTCACGTGTCGAACCGTCATCTCGACCTGAAGCCCGTCGTGGCGCAGCTCGCGGCGCGAGCGGGAATGCGGACCGCGTACATCATGAACGCGGAGGACCAGGGGCGGAACGTGTGGTCGTCGGACTGGGTGCTGGTGACGTCCAACGCGACGTTCCTTGCGCGGAAGGACGTGATCGCAGCGAGCGATACGATCACGGTACCGGCGAAGCTGCGGCTGTGGACGGACGACTACAACAGCCTGTTGCCGATCTTCAAGCTTCGTCGGTGAGTCGTCGCATCAAACCGAGGGAAGCGCCGAGATCATCGCGTCGATGTCGGCGCTCTCGGTCCTGATGCGAAGGTCGTAATAGAGGAATGCCATCGCAATGACGGGTACGGGGAAGACGATCGCGAACATGACTTCAGACGCGAAGTCGACGATGCCCTCCGCGAGGCCCATCATGCCGAAGACGATACTCAGTCCGACGACGATGAGCAGCGCGATGAGCCACGCCAGGATCAGCGTGCCCAGCACATGACCGCGATGACTGCGCGCCAGGGCTCGCGAGCGCTCGATCGCCTTGCTGTAGCCGAGCTGCTCGACGACGACGACGGGGACGCCCACGGCGGTCCATGCCAGCGCGATCACGCCGGGCACCACGAGCAGGATGATTCCGATGAACACCATCAGCCCCGACACGATCTGCACAGCCAGCAACGACTTGCCGAGGCCCGCGATGCCCTGGAATGCCTCACCGACACCGATCCTCTCGCTTCGCTCGACAGCCGCCGCGACGATCACGGTAATGGCACCCTGTCCCATCGGAACCAGGAGGTTCCCGCACACCTCGACGATACGCTCGAACTCGGCGGGCACGATCGCCTTGATGACGGTGGGCGGCACGATGACGAGCATCGCGACCGTGAGTATCGTCGCGAAGTTGCTGCGGTAGAGCGTGAATGTCGCGTCGAGTAGTTCACCGACGCCGCGCGGAGCATGATTGGCGAGGCTCACGATTGGTGGGTGTGCGGGTGGGGTCGTGCCGTGCTCGTGCTCACTGGCTCTCGATCGGCGACGTGGGCTGGCGTGTCGGCTGGCGCGGTGCGCTGGTGTTCGCAGAAGACCTGATCATGGCGAACGCGATGACGATGATCGCAATGACGGCGAACGCGACTGCGAGCGGCTGCCGGTGCACGTATGCCCTGTACCTGCGCTTCGCGAGCAGCTCCCTGTCAGAGAGGCGATG
>JBDSTA010000369.1:0-5118 GCA_039928475.1 Gemmatimonadaceae bacterium
ACCCGCGGTAGTGCAGCGTCATCGAGATGTTGACGATGCTCCCCCCGCCCTGCGCACGCATCACGGGCAACACCGCCTGCGAGCAGAAGAAGGTGCCATACAGGTCGATCTCGATCACGCTCTTCCATGCGTTCTCGGAGAGCGACTCCGAGGGCGCGTAGAAATTCCCCGCGGCGTTGTTCACGAGCAGGTCGATCCGCCCGCGCGACGCGGCCACCTCCGCCACCATCGCCTTCACCCGTTCCACGTCGCGGACGTCAACCGCCACGGCGCTCGCCAGGCCGCCCGCGCCCTGGATCTCTGCCGCCGCTGCCTCCACGCGCTCGAGCTTGCGACTCGCGAGCACGACGTGACAGCCCAGGCCGGCGAGCACGTCGGCAATGCCGCGCCCGATGCCGCTTCCACCGCCGGTGATGAGCGCGACCTTGCCGGCATAGAGGTCGCTGCGGAAGACGGATGCCTGCGCGATGGAGTCGCTCACGAGACCTGCTCCTGTTGGAGGGCATCCAGCAACGCATCGGCGATGGCCGGCGCGTCCGCGGGCGCGGCAACGGACAACTCGAGGGAGAGTTGGCTCACGGGCCCGAACGAGCGACGATGATGCGGCGTGACGCCATGCGACGCCATGCCCGCCTGGTGATCCGCGGTCGCGTACCCGACGTTCGTCTCCCAGCGGTAGTGCGGGTGGCGTCGCGCGAGCGCCTTCATGAGGCGGTCGCGCGTGACCTTCGCGATGATCGACGCACAGGCGATGGAATGGCAGCGGGCATCCCCATGGACCACGGCAGTGTGCTCGATGCCGAGCGTGCGGATCTTCAGGCCGTCGATGACGACGTGGTCCGGGCTCACCGCGAGGCGCGTGATGGCGCGCCTGATGGCGAGCACGGACGCGTGATAGATGTTGTAGCGGTCGATCTCGCGGACACTCGCAGCGGCGATGGACACCGACACCGCGCGCTCGTGGATGCGCTGGGCGAGCTTGTCTCGGTCGGCCTCGTTCAGCGCCTTGGAGTCGTCCACGCCGCGAATGGCGCGTGCATCGGAGGGCATCACGACGGCGCATGCGACGACGGGGCCCGCGAGGGGGCCCCGTCCGACTTCATCCACACCGGCGAGCAGCGGTCCGCGCGTGCTGCGGAGGTCGCGCTCGATGGTGCTCCAGCGTCCGCCGTCGCGTCCCATGAACGCGCTGCGCGGATGCCGGCGTTACTGGGCTGCGGTCGCCTGGGGCGACTTCGCCTTCATTTCCTTGATGCGCGTCGCCTTGCCGGTGAGGTGGCGGAGGTAGTACAGCTTCGCGCGGCGCACGCGGCCACGACGCACGACGATGATGTCGGCGAGCATGGGGCTGTGCAGCGGGAAGATGCGCTCGACGCCGATACCGTTCGAGATCTTGCGGACCGTGAACGACGCACTGACGCCGACACCACGACGGGCGATGCAGACTCCCTCGAACGCCTGGATGCGCTCCTTTTCCCCTTCCTTCACTCGCACGTTCACACGGACGGTGTCGCCCGCGCGGAACGGGGGAAGCTCACGCATCCACTCTTTCTGGGTCTCGATGAAGACATGCATATGACACTCGGGGCGCAGGCCCGGTTACAGGTACGGAGGTAGAGTCTCGGAAGATAGTTGTGCCCGGGCGTCAATGCTAGTCCCCGGGGTCGCAACCCGTTCCTCAGCAAGGGGATGGGAGCGCGCGGTCAGTGCTCCTCCGGGGTGCCGAAGAGCAGCGCGATCTCCCCGCGGCTCTCCGCTGGCCCGATGACGTAGACGTAGTCGCCCGGCTGGATCAGCGTCGCGCCCGACGGTGCGATCAGGGCCCCCGCCCGCTCGATCATGCTCACCGCCGCGCCCGCCGGAAATGGAACGTCCGCCAGCGTCGCGCCCGCCACCGCGATCTCCGGCGAGATGAAGTACGTGTGGAGCTCGTCGCCGCGAGGCGCCCGCACGTCCACCTCGATCGAGGCCTTCGGCGGCGGCGGCGCCGCGGACGCCATCCGCAGCAGCCGCGTCACCCACGGCACCGTCGCGCCCGGGATGATCGCACCCACCACGACGATGAAGAACACGAGGTCGAACAGCTGCCGCGCCCCCGGCACGTCGGCCATCACGGGAATCGTCGCCAGCACGATGGGCACCGCGCCACGGAGCCCGACCCAACCTACGTATGCCGACTCGCGCAACGAATAGCGAAACGGCACGAGGCACAGCATCGCCACGACGGGCCGCGCGATGAACGCCAGGAAGAGCGCGAGCGCGAGCCCCATCGGCGCCATCTGCCACACGCGTGACGGAAGTACCAGGAGCCCGAGCAGCAGGAACATCAGCACCTGGCTCAGCCACCCGAGCGCATCGTGCACACGCCGGACCCCCACGGCATGTGGGAGCGCGCCGCTGCCCAGCACGATGCCCGTGAGGTAGACCGCGAGGAAGCCACTGCCGTGGAGCAGCGTCGCCACGCCGAACGACAGGCACGCGAGCGCGAGCGTGAACGCGGGATAGAGCCCCGCCGCCGGCAATCGCAGGCGAATGATCGACCACCGCCCCGCATACGCGATCGCGACGCCCACCACCGCGCCCACGACCAGCTCCATCACCACTTCGCCGGCCAGCGCAACCCACGACACGGCATGACCGCTCACGAGCGTCGCCGTGAGTGCCGTCGTGAGGATGACGGCCACCGGATCGTTGAGGCCCGACTCCACCTCGAGCGTGAGCCCGACGCGCTGGCGCAGCCGCGTGCCCGTCGCGGTCAGCACGGAGAACACGGCCGCCGCATCGGTCGACGACACGATCGCGCCGAGCAGGAGCGCCACCGGCCACGCGATGTCGAACGCGTGCGCCGCCACCGCGACGAGCGACGCCGTCGCGACCACGCCGAGTGTGGCGAGCATGGCCGATGGTGCGAACACCGACCGCGCGTGCGTAATGGACGTGTTCAACCCGCCATCGAACAGGATCAGCACCAGCGCCGTGGTGCCGAGCCGGAAGGCGAAGTGGTAATCGTCGAAGGGAATGCGGCCGATCCCCTCCGCACCGGCGAGCACGCCAACGAGCAGGAACAGCAGCGCGATGGGGAGTCCGAGCCGCGCCGACGCACGACTCAACCCGATGCTGATGGCGAGCAGGGCACCGAATGCCGCGAGCAGCATCGCCGTGGCAACCGGCTCGCTGCCGATCACCGGTCCGTCTCTGCCCGCTCGCGCGTGAGCCGCTCGCCTTCGCGCTTTCGCCAATCGGCGATCTTCGCGTGGTCACCGCTCAGCAGGATCTCGGGCACCGCATGCCCACGAAAATCCGCCGGCCGCGTGTAGCTCGGCGCCGACAGGCCACGCTCCCAGAAGGAGTCGCCAAAGGCGCTCTCGTGATCGCTCATGGCGCCCGGCAGCAGGCGCACGGTCGCATCGATCATCGCGAGCGCCGCGGGCTCGCCGCCCGTGAGCACGAAGTCGCCGAGCGAGAGCTCCTCGGTCGCGAGGTGCTCCGCGACGCGCTGGTCCACGTCCTTGTAATGGCCACAGAGGATGGTGAGCTCAGGGCCGGCCGCGAAGCGAATCGCATCGGCTTGCGCGAAGCGACGCCCGCGCGCGCTCATGAGGACGATCGGCGTCGTCGCACCGAGCGACTCCACCGCCTCGAAGAACGGCTCGGGCTTCATGACCATGCCCGGCCCGCCACCATATGGCGCGTCGTCGACGGTGCGATGGCGGTCGTGCGTGAAGTCGCGCAGGTCCACGACGTTGTACTCCACAGCGCCCGCCAGGGCGGCGCGCGCGGGAATGCTCAGCGCGAGCGTGGCCGTGAAGAACTCTGGGAAGATCGTGACGACGTTGATCTTCACTCCAGCAATCCCTCCGGCGGCGTGATGACGATGATGCGCGCTTCCTTGTCCACCGACGCGATCGTGCGGTCGTCGTAGAGGACCATCACCGTCTCGCCCTGGCGCGGCGACGCGCGCCGCACGTCGAGCGCGAGGCCCTGTGGCAGCTCGTAGATCTCGTCCACCGTGCCGACCACGTCGCCGCCGGCGAGGACGACCCGCATGCCGACGAGATCGTGCATGTAGACCTCATTGTCCGCCGGCGCGGGAATCTCGGAGAGGGGCGCGAGGAGGTAGCGTCCGCGCCAGAGCTCCGCCTCGTTCCGGTCGGGAACCTCGTCGAAGCGCACGAGCAGGCCTTCGTTGAAGTCGCGGGCGCCCTTGATGTGCAGCTCCTGCCGCGAGGCGGAGAGCTCACCGGTCGCGGTGCCGGCGAAGACGCGGCGGCCGGTCGCGAACACGGCGTCCGGCGTATCGGTGATGGTCTCCACCACGACCTCGCCGCGAATGCCGTGCGCCTTGCGGACCCGTCCGACGATGATGAATTCGGAAGTCGTCATGGATTATTTGGTGCTGAATGCAGCGAAGGACCTGCTCTTCGGTGAAAAGCAGGTCCTTCGCCGGTGCTCAGGACGACAGCTTTCAGGCGTCGTCTTTCTTGTCTGCGAGCGGAACGGCGCGGCCCTGGAGCTTGTCCGCGAGGCGCGTTTCGTGACGCTGCTTCAGGATGCCGGACTTCCGGAGCAGCGAGCGCACCGTGTCGGTGGGCTGTGCGCCGACGTTCAGCCAGTAGTTCACGCGCTCCGCGTCGAGGTTGATGGCCTTGTCGCCCGTGCGGGGCTGGTACTGGCCAACGATCTCGAGGAACTTGCCATCGCGCGGGCTCTTCGAGTCGGCGACGACGATGCGGTACATGGGGGCCTTCTTGCGACCAACGCGACGAAGGCGAATCTTGACGGCCATTGCTTCCGATCTCCTGAAACATGAAACACACCACGCGGGCTCATCGCGTATCCGGCATCTCCGGACCGCACCCGGGGCACTGCAGCCTTCAAGTATAACTACCTGAGGCCGCCGAACATACCCGGGGGAAGCTTCGGGCGTCCGCCGCCCCCTCCACCGCCCCCGCCAGCCACCTTCTTCATCATCTTCTGCATCTCCCGGAACTGCTCCAGGAGGCGGTTGACCTCGCTGATCGGCCGGCCGCTGCCCTTGGCCACCCGCGCCCGCCGCGGCCCGTTCATGAGGTCCGGCTTCTTCCGCTCGGCGGGAGTCATGGAGAGAACGATCGCCTC
>JBDSTA010000370.1:0-3376 GCA_039928475.1 Gemmatimonadaceae bacterium
TCGCCTGGCCGTCCAGCACCACGCGAAGGACGAACGCGGTGTTCGAGGTCGCGAGCGCCGCGATGCGAATGTCGGTGAGGCTTCCCGCGACGGCGACACCGGGCGCCAGGGGACGGTTCAATTTCGCGTTGAGCTGCTGGCGAAGTGAATCGAGCTGCGTGCCGATGTCGAGACGCCCGTGGCCGGTTGCCTGGTCGAGCGCGCGCTTGATGCGATAGGAGCCGAGGGTCGCCTTGAAGCGACTCATCGCGTTGTCGCTCGCGAGCGTGTAGCGCAGCTCCGACGTCGTGAGCTGCCGCGTGGCGGGGTCGTACTGCACGCGACCCAGTGCGTAGAGATTGCCCGACACGGTGCCGTGGACGCCGATGCGGACGACCATCGTGTCGCCCACGCCCCAGATCCTCACGTCGTCCACGGTGAGGTCCGCACCTGCCACTTCGCCCTTCATCAGTTGTGTCACCTTCGCGCTGAGGTCGGCGAAGGGCAGCTCGATGTCGACAGGCACGTGAATGCCGGAAGCGCCCGCCGGCGCGAGCCCGAGCACGGGTAGTGCGCGCCGCTCTGCCGCAGGGCGTGACCCGATCGACGCCCTCGGATGCGCGGTGATGACGACGGCGGTCGTCAGCGCGTCGCCGCGGCCGAGCGGGCGCGCGAGTGCAACGTTCTCCGGCGCCATCGAGAGCCACACGGTGCTCGAGGAATCGAGCGCGATGGGCTGGAGCAGCGTCTTCCAGAGCGAATCGGCCGCGGGACGAATGTCCGCGAGTGCGGGCAATGCACTGTCGAGCTGCGCCTTCAGCTTCTCTGCCTGCCCGTCCACGACGCTCCGCATGAGCGGCGTGGCGTCCACCTTGAGCAGCGTGACCTCGCAGGGATCCAGCAGCGACGCGGCGATGCTCGTGTTGCGAGAGCCGAGGCGCCAGTCGTTGCGCCAGTAGAGCGACGTGGCGGCCTTGAGCTCCGCGCGCTTCATGGCCTCGGGCGCGTACCCACAGCTCGCCACGCCGGCAACGCCGCCGAGCGCGACGCGTCCGCGATAGCGCATCCGCGCGAGGAGGTCCACGCGATCGCCGTTCATGCGCAGCTCGAGCGAGTCGCGGCGATAGACGTACTGATGACACACCGTGCCGCCGAGCGCGACGCACTGCGCGCGCGTGAGTGAGTCGCTCGCGGGGAACTGCGCCGAGAGTTCCGCGCGGATCTTGCCGAGCGAGATGCTCACGGGCAGCGTGATCACCGCGGCTTCGGCGGGTGGCAGGACGGCGACTGGGCGTGGATCGAGGTTGGGCGGAGGCACCTCGAGGTGACCGCCGCAGGCGGTGAGGGTAATCAGTGCAACGACGACCAGTGAAGCGCGAGGTACATGCACTTCGCCGCGCTCAGTGTGACAACTGGGGAGGTGTGACAAGCTGGGGAGGTGCGCTCAGTGCGACGAAGGGACGACGATACCGCGGCACTCGCCGAAGCCGATGCGGCGGAAGCCCTCGCGCTCGCACCAGCCGCGGATGATGACTTCGTCGCCGTCCTCGAGGAAGCGGCGCTGCTGGCCATCGGGGAGCTCGAGCGGCTCGGTGCCGCGCCACGTGCGCTCGAGCAGGCAGCCGCGCGAATCCTTCGTCGCGCCGCTCACGGTGCCGCTCGCGATCAGGTCACCGGCGCGCAGGTTGCACCCGTTGCTCGCGTGGTGCGTGACGAGCTGCGCTAGCGTCCAGTACATGGACGTGAAGTTGCCGATGCTCACGCGCATCGGCGCCGTGCCGGACTGTCGCATGCGCTCCGACGACAGCAGCACCTCGAGCGTGATGTCGAAGCCGCCGGCGCGCTGGTTGTCGTCGTCGCTGAGGTATGGCAGCGGTGCGGGATCGCCGTCGGCGCGCGCGAAGGCGGGCGCGCGAAAAGGCGCGAGCGCATCGAGCGACACGATCCACGGCGACACCGACGTCATGAAGTTCTTCGCGAGGAATGGCCCGAGCGGCTGGTATTCCCACGCCTGGATGTCGCGCGCGGACCAGTCGTTCACGAGGCACAGGCCCGCGACATACGATTCGGCCTCGCCGATCGCGATCGGATCGCCGATGTCGTTGCCGCGGCACATGACGGCGCCCACCTCGAGCTCGTAGTCGAGACGTCGCGTCGGCCCGAAGACCGGCGCGGGAGCGGCATCGTCCTTCGTCTGGCCGGAGGGACGGGGCACGGCGGTACCGCTCGCGACGATCGACGACGCGCGGCCGTGATACCCGATGGGCACCCACTTGTAGTTGGGCAGAAGCGCATTGTCAGGGCGGAACATGCTGCCGACGTTCGTCGCGTGATGGATGGACGCGTAAAAGTCGGTGTAGTCGCCAACCTGCGCAGGCATGTGCAGCTCGGCGTCGCGCATCGCGACGATGAGCGACTCTCGTTGCTCGTTCGCGGCGCGCCCTTCCGGTGTGTCCCCGCGCAGCAACGTGCTCGCCGCCTCTCGCACCAGGCGAAGCGTCCCGCGCGCCTGTGCGAGCAAGGGGTTGAGCGACGCCTCGCTCGCGCACTGCTGCACGAAGGGCGGCAATGTCCCGCCGAGGAATCCGTGCTCCGCGGCGGCGACGAGATCGAGGATGTGCTCACCGATCGCGATGCCGGGGCGCGGCGAGCCGCCACGCTTGCGGAAGATGCCGAGCGGGAGGTTCTGTATCGGGAAGTCGGTGCCCGGCACGTCGGCGCCGGGTACCCACGACACGAGGTCCGTGCGATGCGTCTCGTCGATGGTCAGGAGGTCAGGAGTCCGAGGCTCACGAGGTCGTCGAGTGGCTCGCGGAACGAGCACGACCCGAATGCGATGGCAGTGCTGGCGCGCGTGTCAACGAGCGTCGCGAGGTCGACGTGCGAGTCACACCAGGACGCGTCCACGTCGCTGAAGGAGAAGTGCGCCGGGTCGCTGTCCATGAGGATGCGCTCGAGCGTCGAGACGCCAGCACCACTGCGTGCGACGGCCGCAGCCATGAAGACGTTGAGGAAGCCGTACATGGTCGTGCACTGCGCGCCCGCGTCGTACGAGAGTGGGTACGAGCCGCGCACGGGATGATGCAGGCCGGCCGTCGCCTTGAAGGGCACGCTCGCGCGCGAACACGACAGGATGAAGCGCGCCACCTCCGCCGCGGCCGGGAAGACGTCGGCGATCACGCCGCCGGTGCGGATCTTCGCGCGCGCGCCGGCACCGGCGAGCGACGGCAGCAACTCGTCGGTGCGCGCGACGGGAATCTCGGCGTACAGCGGAATACCGGGGCCGAGCGAACGCGCGATGCGGGTTATTTCGTCGTCACGCGACAGGCGTCCTTCGACGACCTCCACGCGCACGGGAGACCCGGCGCACGCCGCGATGCGTGCGAGGTCGCCGTCG
>JBDSTA010000371.1:0-2878 GCA_039928475.1 Gemmatimonadaceae bacterium
CGAAGATCGCCGGGATCGAGTCCACGGCGAAGATCAGGTCCGTCGCCTCCACGAGCACCAGCACCACCAGCAGGGGCGTCGCGTAGCGCTTCCCGTTCTCCATCGCGAAGAAGTGCTTGCCGCGGTATCCATCCGTGACCGGAAGGAACCGCCGCATGAACTTCACGACGGGATTCTGCTCGCCGTCGAACTCCTCGTCCTGCTTGAGCGCCATGCGGACACCCGTGATCACCAGCAGTGCCCCGAAGACATAGATGATCCACTCGAACCTCGCGAGCAGCGCCGCGCCGAGGCCGATGAAGATGCCGCGCATGATCAGCGCGCCGAGGATGCCCCAGAACAGCACGCGGTGCTGGTACTGCGCCGGCACGGCGAAGTACTGGAAGATGAGGACGATGACGAAGATGTTGTCGACGCTGAGCGACTCCTCGATCACGTAGCCCGTGAGGAACGTCAGCGCGGCCTGGTGGCTCGCGAACACGGCGAGACCCGCGGCGAACAACAGGGCAAGTCCAACCCAGACGCTCGTCCATACGAGCGCCTCGCGCGCCTTCACCACGTGCGGCGTGCGGTTGAAGACGCCGAGATCGATCGACAGCATCGCCAGCACGAAGGCGATGAACCCGACCCAGAACCAGATATTCGTGGCGATCATGCGGAGTGGAGTGAAGGCCGGAAAACGACAAGGCGAGCCACTACGGCACGCTTGGTGTCGTAGTGGTCTCGCCAAAGGCATTCGCTGCCCTTCCACCGACCGGAAGCACTCGCGCGCTTCGTCTTGACGATCGGTTATGCCTGCATAGGTGCAGGCCGGCTACTCCCCACTCACTGTGAAGCCTCACATGTTGACCGGGCAGAGTCAAGCGCCTTTTGTCGCCCCGAACGCACTTTTGTCGCCCCGAACGAAGTGAGGGGCATGCACCTCCAGCAGGCCCATCATCATGTACTACCGAACCGCCGTCCTCGTTGCGCTGCTGACCTCCCGTCCGCTCATGTCCCAGACAGTCCTGCCGCCAGCTCCCGCGCCCGTGGGCGCACTCGCGATCGTCAACGCGCGCGTGTGGACCGGCGACCCACGCCGCCCATGGGCCGACGCCGTGCTCATCCGCGGCGAGCGTATCGAGCTGGTGGGCTCCAGCGCCGAGGTGAAGAAGCGCGCCGGCACTGCGACCAGGACAATCGATGCGGCGGGGAAGATGGTCACCCCCGGCTTCATCGACGCACACGTGCACTTCCTCACGGGAGGCTTTGCGCTGTCGTCGGTGCAATTGCGCGACGCGAAGACGAAGGCGGAGTTCATCGCGCGCATCAAGGCATTCGCCGCCACGATCCCGAAGGGCACGTGGATCACCAATGGCGACTGGGATCACACCTCGTGGGGGGGAGCGCTGCCCGAGCGCGCATGGATCGACTCGGTGACGCCAGACAATCCCGTATGGATCAATCGCCTCGACGGCCACATGCAGCTCGCGAACTCGCTCGCCCTCGCGGCGGGCAAGGTCACGCGTGACACGAAGGACGTCGCGGGCGGGACCATCGTGCGCGATGCGGCAGGTGAGCCGACGGGCATCCTCAAGGACAACGCGATGGACCTCATGGACGCCGCCATTCCCGCGCCGAGCCTGGAGATGAGCCTGCGCGCGCTCGATGCGGCGATGACGTACGTGGCCGAGCGCGGCGTCACCACCGTGCATCACATGGGAGATTGGAGTGACCTCGCCGTCATGGAGCGTGCGCACGCCGCCGGCCAGTTGCGCACGCGCATCAATGCGAACGTGCCACTGTCCACGTGGGCGCGACTCCGCGACACGGTGAACGCACGCGGGCGCGGCGACGAATGGCTCCGCATCGGCGGGCTCAAGGGATTCGTCGACGGATCGCTCGGATCGCACACGGCCGCCATGCTCGCGCCTTTTACCGATGCGCCCAACGACAGCGGCTTCTTCGTCACCCCCGAGACGGATCTGTACGAGCGCACGAGCGGAGCGGACAAGGCGGGGCTTCAGGTCATCGTGCATGCGATCGGAGACCGCGCCATTCGTACGCAGCTCGACATCTTCGAGCGCGTCGAGCGCGAGAACGGCGCGCGCGACCGGCGCTTCCGCATCGAGCACGCGCAACATCTCGCGCCCTCGGACATCCCACGCTTCGCCGGGCTCGGCGTGATTCCGAGCATGCAGCCCTATCACGCCATCGACGACGGGCGCTGGGCGGACAGGGTGATCGGCGCGGAGCGCTCGAAGGGCACGTACGCGTTCAAGTCGCTGTTGGATAATGGAGCCGCCCTCGCATTCGGCAGTGACTGGTTCGTTGCGCCGCCCACGCCGCTCGAGGGCATCTACGCCGCCGTCACGCGCCGCACGCTCGACGACGCGCATCCAGGCGGCTGGGTGCCGGAGCAGAAGATCACCGTCGAGCAGGCACTCCGCGCCTACACGAATGGCGGTGCGTATGCGGGTTTTCGGGAGCAGGAGCAGGGCATGCTGCGCGCGGGCATGCTTGCCGACCTCGTGCTGATCGACCGCGACCTCACGCGCATCGATCCCGTTCAGGTCCGCGACGCCCGGATCTTGCTCACACTCGTCGGTGGCCGTCCGGTGTTCGACCGCGACGGACTCACGCATTGAACGCGAGGCACCGCATGCGGCACGCAATCACCGTCGCCACCTTCCTGCTGCTCTCTGCATGCTCGGCGCAGCAGAGCGCCTCGCGCGACTCGGCGGCGGATACGGCTGGCGCTCGCGCTTCGGTCGCCACGCTCGAGGCCGACGCGCGCGCCCTGGCGAAGATGACGGGTTGCACGAGCGCCAATCAGTGTCGCACCGCGCCGGTTGGCAGCCGGCCATGCGGTGGCCCGCGCAGCTACCTCGCCTACTGC
>JBDSTA010000372.1:0-9631 GCA_039928475.1 Gemmatimonadaceae bacterium
GACGATGCCGTACACGCCGACCGACGAGATCGCGAGAATGAAGAGGAAGCCCACCGGCATCGGCGCCAGCACCATGTCGATGACGCCCCAGCGCGAGCCCCACGGCGCCGCGAAGGGGATCACCGCCCAGGTGATGAGCGCGGGAATGAACGACAGCACCGGCGCGAGAATGAACAGCGGCAGGTTCGCCGCGGCCGGATACGTCTCCTCCTTCACGAAGTTCTTCACGCCGTCGGCGATAGGCTGCAGCCAGCCCTTGCCGACGCGATTCGGGCCGTGACGATCCTGCATCCACGCCGAGATCTTGCGCTCGGCGAGGGTGAAGAGCGCGGCGCCGAGCATGTAGAGCGTGAACACGACGATCATCTTCACGAGGGTCGCCAGGATCCAGACGCCGAAGCCCGGCTCCGTATTGGGGCCGGCGATCTGGAGCAGCGCGAGCGTGTGGCTCATCGTGCCGCCTCCGACATCGCGCCGGCGATCACCGCGCCCTTGAGCGCGAGCGAGTCGTAGCTCATGCCCGCGAACTCCGTGTGGGAAGCGGCGAGGGCGTCGAACGCCTGTGACGCCGTCCAGTACCCTTGCCCGTCACCCATCGCGGCGAGCAGGTCGCCGATGGCGAAGAAGCTCGGTCGCGCGAGGCCGGGAGCGGCCTTCGCCTGGAGGAACCGCTGCACGCGGCCACGCAGGTTGGTGAAGGTCCCTTCCTCCTCGACGCAATTCGTGATCGGCAACACGACGTTCGCGCCGTGACGCGCCCACGCGGGAAGCACGGTCCCGATGACGATCACGGCACCAGCCTTCGCGATCTCCGTCGCATCGAATCCGCCGAGCTCCTCGTCGGCGACGACCAGCACGTCACCCGGCTGCAGACCCGCCAGCGGGGTCGCCGAGCGCGTGAAGCCTGCGAGCTCCGCGCCGCGCGCGTTCGCAGCGCGATCCGGCCGCAGCGCGAGATCCTCGACGCCGGGCAGCGGTGCCTCCTCGCCCTGGTTCACGCGGAACGCACCCGCGCCGCTCGTCTTGGCGACGACCTTGTTGAGCAGGAAGAGCGCCTCGTTCGACAGGTTCGGCGACGCGAGAACGAACGCGCGCTTGCCCTGGAGCAGGTTTGCCGCGGCGCGAAGGGCGACCTCCCACTCCGCCGTCACGAGCACGCCGGCCTGGCGGACCATCGGCGTGTCAACGCGATCGGCGCGATTCATCCAGCGGTAGTTCAGGCGACCGTGGTCGCACATGAAGTACTTGTTCACGGCGTCGTTGGAACGCGGACGCAGGCGCATGACCTGGTTGTCGCGCGTCTCGACGATCATGTTGCAGCCCTGCGAGCAGTTCGGGCACACGCTCGCCGAGCGATCGAGCTCCCATGCACGCGCCTTGTTGAGCGAGTCCTTCGAGAGGAGGGCGCCCACCGGGCAGAGGTCGATGACGTTGCCGGCCCAGGCATGCGTCATGTCCTCACCCTCGAACTTGCCGATGAGCGCGCGATCGCCGCGCTCCACGACGGCAAGCACGGGATCATGCGCGACGTCGTCCATGAAGCGCACGCAGCGCGTGCAGAGGATGCAGCGGTTCGCGACGTACATCACGTCGCCGCCGAAGTCCTCCACCGGATTGAAGCGCTTGGGGTCGTGATAGCGCCCCTCGCTCCGGCCTTCCTGGTACGTGTAGTCCTGCAGCTCGCACTCGCCGGCCTGGTCGCAGATCGGGCAGTCCAGCGGGTGGTTGATGAGCAGCATCTCGAGCACGCCCTTGCGGGCCTCGAGCGCCTTCTCCGAATGCACGTGCACCACCTGCCCTTCCGCGACCGACGTGGCGCAGGACGGCGCGAGCTTCGGCGCCTTCTCCATTTCCACGAGGCACATGCGGCAGACACCCGCGACCGGAAGGCCGGGGTGATAGCAGTAGTGCGGCACCAGCACGCCCGCGACCTTCGCCGCCTCGAGGATGGACGTGCCATCCGGAACCGAGACCGCGCGTCCCTCGATCGTGAGGTTGACCATCTTCACGTTCGCCGCCGTCGCCATCAGGCCACCTGCGCAGGAACCATGTGGACCTTCTTCTTCTTGATGAGCGCCTCGAAGTCGGCGCGAAACTTCTTGATGCCGGATGCGACCGGCGTGGCGCACGAGTCGCTCAGCACGCAGATCGTCTTGCCGGTCATGTTGTCGCCGATCTCCAGCAGGGTGTCCAGGTCCTCGTGCGAACCGTCGCCCGCGACGATGCGCTCGAGGATCTTCGTCGTCCACGCCGTGCCCTCGCGGCACTGCGTGCACTGCGCACAGCTCTCGTGCGCGAAGAAGCGCGCCGCGCGCGCGATCTGCTTCACGAGGTTCTGCGCGTCATCGAAGATGATCACGCCGCCCGAGCCGAGCATCGTGCCGTTCGCGACGAACCCCTCGTAGTCCATGAGGCTCGCCTCGGCTTCGTCACGCGTCTGGATGGGGACCGAGATGCCACCGGGAATGATCGCCTTGAACTCGCGTCCCGCGAGCGGACCGCCGCAGAGGTCGTACAGGAAGTCCTTGAACGGGAAACCCATCGGGACTTCGTAGTTGCCGGGGCGCATCACGTTCCCGCACACCGAATAGAGCTTGGTGCCCGTGCTCTTCGGGTTGTCCGCGCGCATCCACTGCTTGTACCAGTCTGCGCCGTTGTTCAGGATGTGCGGCACGGCGACGAGCGTCTCGACGTTGTTGATCGTCGTGGGCTGCGCGAACACGCCG
The DNA here is from genome assembly GCA_039928475.1 of Gemmatimonadaceae bacterium. GTDB lineage: Bacteria > Gemmatimonadota > Gemmatimonadetes > Gemmatimonadales > Gemmatimonadaceae > AG11. The sequence goes on from JBDSTA010000372.1 coordinate 2,727, forward strand.
CTCACCGCCGGGAACGGCGGCTTGATGCGCGGGTTGCCGCGACGGCCCTCGATCGAGTTCATCAGCGCAGTCTCTTCACCGCAGATGTACGCGCCAGCGCCGCGATGCACCCAGACGTTGACCGTCTTGCCGGTGCCCATCGCGTTCTTGCCGAGGATACCCGCGGCGTACGCTTCCCTGATCGCGTTCTCGACCTTGACGATGGGCTCCGTGAACTCGCCGCGGATGTAGATGTACGCGGTCTCGGCCCCGATCGCATAGGCGCCGATCGCGCAGCCCTCGACCAGCGCGTGCGGCGTCCACCGCATGATCTCGCGGTCCTTGAACGTGCCCGGCTCGGACTCGTCGGCGTTGCAGCAGAGGTAATGCGGCTTGCCGTCGCCCGGCTTCATGAACGACCACTTGAGGCCCGTGGGGAAGCCGGCGCCGCCGCGACCGCGCAGCCCGGAGTCCTTCACGACGTTCACGATGTCGGCCGGCTGCATGCCGAGTGCCTTCTGCAGCGCGACGTATCCACCGCGCTTCTTCCAGCCGTCGAGCGTCGCGGCCTCGGGATCCCCGAAGTACTGCGAGAGCACGACGGACTCGCGCGCGTGCGGCTTGTGCGGATATCCCATGTTTTACTCGAGTCCCGCGAGAATTTCCGGGACGCGCTCGGGCGTCACGGACTCGATGAAGTCTTCGTTGACCTGGACCGGCGTGGCGAAGCCGCATGCTCCGAGGCACTCGACCTCGATGACCGCGAACTTGCCATCGGCAGACGTCTGCCCGAGCTCCTGGCAGCCGGTGTGCCGGAGGAACGCATCCACTACCGCGTCGGCGCCGCACGCATTGCACGGCGACGTGGTGCATACCTGGATGAAATGCTTCGCGACGGGGTGCTGGTGGTACATCGTGTAGAACGTCACCACGCCCTTCACGTACGCCGGCGTGAGCTCGAGCAGCGCGGCCACCTCGGCCATGCCTTCGTCGCTCACCCAGCCACGCTCGTGCTGCACCATCCACAGCGCTGGCAGCAGCGCGGCCATCTTCGTGGGATAGCGCGTGATCAGCTCATCCAGTTCAGTGCGGCGCGCGCTGCCGGCGGCGAACACCGGCTGGTATGCCACGTGGCCGTGATGCCCGTCGCCAGAATGGGTCTCGAAGCCCTTGCCGTCGGTGGGTCCCCAGTTGGCCGGCGCGCGGAAGTATTCCGGCGTGCTCCTCGTGTCGGGCGCGGTCATCGGTCGATCTCTCCCATGACGATGTCGATCGACGCGTTGATCGCGATGACGTCGGACAGCAGGTGGCCTTCCACCATCTTCGGGATTGCCGAGAGGTTCACGAACGACGGCGGACGAATGCGCCACCGCACGGGCTTGGACGTGCCGTCCGATACCATATAGTAGCCCTTCTCTCCCTTGGGGCTCTCGACGGCGACGTACGCCTCGCCGATGGGCGGACGCGGACCTTCCATCACCTGCTTGAAGTGATGGATCATGCTCTCCATGTCGCTCGTGGCCTTCGTCTTCGGCGGCAGGATGACGCGGTGATCGTCCACGTTCACGGGGCCGTCGGGCAGGCGCTTGAGCGCCTGGTCGAGGATGCGGATGGACTGGCGCAGCTCTTCCATGCGCACGAGGAAGCGGTCGTACACATCGCCCGCCTGCCCTACCGGCACGTCGAAGTCGTACGTCTCGTAGTCGAGGTACGGGAAGTCCTTGCGCACATCGTACGCAACGCCGGACGCGCGAAGCATCGGACCGGACAGCCCGTAGTTGACCGCCTCCTCAGCGGTCATCGCGCCGAGGCCGACCGTGCGGCCCACCCAGATCGCATTCTTCGTGAGCATCGCGTCGCACTCGGCGAGCACCTTCGGGAAGGTGTTCACGAAGTTGCGCAGGTCGTCCGTCCAGCCATCGGGAATGTCGGCGCCCATGCCGCCGACGCGCGTGAGCGTCGTCGTGAGGCGCGCGCCAATCCAGCTCTCGAGCATGGTGTACACGCGCTCGCGCTGCTGGAAGATCCACAGGAACGGCGTGAAGGCGCCGATGTCGATGCAGAAGGTGCCGAGCCACACGCAGTGCGAGATGATGCGCGAAAGCTCGCTCGCGATGACGCGCAGCACCTTGCAGCGCTCCGTGATCTCGATGCCGAAGAGACGCTCGGCGCCGAGTGCGAAGGCGACGTTGTTGCCCGGCGAGTTGAGGTAGTCCTCGCGATCCGTCCACGGGATGATCTGGTTGTACTGGCGATACTCGCCGATCTTCTCGAAGCCGCAGTGCAGGTAGCCGATGTGCGGGATGCAGCGCACGACAGTCTCGCCATCGAGCTCGAGCACCAGGCGCAACACGCCGTGCGTCGCCGGATGCTGTGGCCCGATGTTGATCAGCATGTGGTCGCCCTCGAGATCCGGCTCCACGGCGGGCGACGCCGTGACGGGGACGAGGTTGCCCGACTGGTCGGTCACCAGCGGGACCCGCTGCGGGCGTCCGCGCGAATCCAGGCCCGACGTAGAGAGCTCGACTTCGACCGTCCGTTTCGTCGTGGCCATCGCTACTCTCCCACCCGCTCGCCGCTGCTCAGGCGCTGCCGCATGTCCGTCGGCAGGTCCTCGAACGCTTCGGCGATGGAAAGCTCTTCCATGCTGTACTTGGCTTCAGGATTCTGTGCGAGCGCCTGGCGCAGCTGCTCGGAGCGGCTGAACCGGCCGCGCAGCGGGAAATCCTTGCGAAGGGGAAAACCCTCCTTGTACTGCTCCCACCTCAGGATGCGGCGGAGATCCGGGTGCCCCTGGAAGACGATGCCGAACATGTCGTAGCACTCGCGCTCCATCCAGTCCACGCCCTTGTGGATGTCCCACACGCTCGGCACCTCGAGTGGCTGTCCCTTGTGGAGCAGCGCCTTGAGGCGGAGGAAGCGGCGGAAGGGGAGCGAGCGAAGATGCCACACGACTTCGATCGGACGCTCCAGGTCGCGGAACTCCACGGCGGTGACGTCCGAGCAGTAGTCGTACTGTTGCGTTGGATCGTCGTGCAGCCAGCGCACGATCTCGTTCACGCGCGCGGCCTCGACGATGACCGTCGTCTCGCCCCACACCACGTCGACGCGCGCGACGGCGCTGCCGAACTGCTGGCGGAGCGCGGCCGCGGCGGGATTCTGCTCGCCGCCCTGGTGCGCGACGTTCTTCGGCGTGACCGGTGCTGGCGCGTCGGGAGCGGCGTGCCCCGCGACGACCGGCAGGAAGGATGTGCTCACAGACCCGACCGCGTCTGGTGGATCGAGTTGCCGAACGGCTCGGAGAGCTCGTCGATCATCGTGGGCGGGATGTACAGCTGGCTCGCCGGATCCGGCTCCATTTCATCGCGCAGCGACGAATCCGCCATGCGCTCGTTCATGATCTTCTTTTGGAGCATCATGATGCCGTACATGAGCGCCTCGGGGCGCGGCGGGCATCCGGGGACGTAGACGTCCACCGGGATGATCGTGTCGATGCCCTGCACCACGGCGTAGTTGTCGAACATGCCGCCCGACGACGCACACGCGCCCATGGAGATCGCCCACTTCGGCTGCGGCATCTGCTGCCAGATGCGGCGGATGACGGGAGCGAGCTTGAAGGGCACACGCCCCGCGCAGATCAGCACGTCCGCCTGGCGTGGCGAGAAGCTCATGCGCTCCATGCCGAAGCGCGCGAGGTCGAACTTGCTCGCGGCCGTCGCCATGAACTCGATGGCGCAGCACGCGGTGCCGAAGGGCATGGGCCACAGGGAGTTCGCTCGTCCCCAGTTCACCAGGAAGTCGAGCCGGGTGGTGACCCAGCTCTCCTGCGACTGCGGATCGATCGTGGTGAAGCTGGTGTCCGGACGCGGGCTCAATCCCATTGCAGCGCTCCCTTCTTCCACACGTAGGCGAATCCAACGAGGAGGATCGCGATGAACACGAGCATCTCCCACAGTCCGAACAGCGAGAGCTGCCCGGCTGGGCATGCGCCCGCGACGAGTTCCACGGCACACGAGAGCTGCCGGAAGTGCGCAGCCCACGGGATCATGAACACCGTCTCGATGTCGAAGATGATGAACAGCACCGCGACCATGTAGAACTTCACCGAGAAGCGCTCTCGCGCGTCCCCGAGGACCGGGATGCCGGACTCGTATGGTGTCTGCTTCACCGCGGTGGGCCGCGGGCGCAGGGTCAGGTGTGAAATGAGGATGATGAGGACGCCGTTCATCACGACGAATCCCAACAGCAGCAGCACCGGCAAGTACGTGCGTTCCATGAGTCTCCGCACTCGTGAAATCTTTCACTAAGTCGCAGCGCATGAAGTTACCCGGGGTCGCAAACCAGTGTCAACGGCGCGGATGCATCATTTCACGCGCCGTGTGGCGTGCCCTGCCCTCGCCGAATAACTTTCGCGCGCCTCGCACCCGCTGCACCCGCTCGCAGCCACGCTCACTCGAATCCCTCCCCGCATGTCGATCATGTCCGACCGCTGGATCACCCGGATGGCCCAGGATCACGGGATGATCGAGCCCTTCGAGGGCCGCCAGGTCCGCGAGGGGGTCATCTCCTACGGGGTGAGCTCCTACGGCTACGACATGCGCGTCGCGCGCGAGTTCAAGATCTTCACGAACGTCATGACGTCGATCGTGGATCCCAAGAACTTCGACCCGAACTGCTTCGTGGAGGTGGAGACGGACGTCTGCATCGTGCCGCCGAACAGCTTCGCGCTCGCCCGGTCCGTGGAGTACTTCCGCATCCCGCGCAACATCCTCACGGTCACGGTCGGCAAGTCCACCTACGCCCGCTGCGGGATCATCACGAACGTGACGCCCTTCGAGCCGGAGTGGGAAGGCTACGTGACGCTCGAGATCTCGAATACCACGCCACTCCCGGCGAAGATCTACGCGAACGAGGGCATCGCGCAGGTGCTCTTCTTCGAGGGCAATGAGGGCCCCGAGGTGTCGTACAAGGACAAGAAGGGGAAGTACCAGGCGCAGGTCGGGGTGACGCTGCCGCGCCTGTAGGAGGCGTTCAGGAGGTCAGGATGTCGGGAAGTCGGATCCGGGCATCCTGATATCCCGAGATCCTGACATTCCGACTACCCCTCTCCCCCGCCCGACCGCTCCTCGACCGCGAACGCCGACGCCCGCATGTAGTCCCGGTTCATCCGCGCGATGAAGTCGATGCTGATCCCCTTCGGGCACGCTTCCTGGCACTCGCCGAACAGCGTGCAGCCGCCGAAGCTCTCGAGGTCCATCTGCGCCACCATCTTCAGCGCCCGGCGATAGCGCTCCGGCTGGCCCTGCGGCAACAGCCCCAGATGGCCGATCTTCGCGCTCGTGAACAGCGACGCCGATGCGTTCGGGCAGGCGGCCACGCACGCACCGCACCCGATGCATGCGGCCGCGTCCATCGCGGAGTCCGCATCCACCTTGGCCACCGGAATCGCGTTCGCGTCCTGCGCGCCACCCGTGGCCACCGACACATAGCCGCCCGCCTGGATGATACGGTCGAGCGCGCTGCGATTCACCACCAGGTCCTTCACCACCGGGAATGCGCCGGCGCGCCACGGCTCCACGACCACCGTGTCGCCATCGGTGAAGCTGCGCATGTGCAGCTGGCAGGTCGCCGTGCCCTTCATGGGCCCATGCGCCACGCCGTCGATCATCACGCCGCATGAACCGCAGATGCCCTCGCGACAGTCGTGGTCGAACGCGATCGGCACCTCCCCCTTCTCGATCAACCCCTCGTTCACCACGTCGAGCATCTCGAGGAACGACATGTCCGGGCTGACGTCCGTCGCCGCGTAGTCCGTGAGCTTCCCCTCGGAATTCGGGCCTTCCTGCCGCCACACGCGCAGCGTCAGATTCATCGATCCGCTCACTTGTAGCTCCGCTGCGACAGCTTGATGTTCTCGTAGACGAGCGGCTCCCTGTTCAGGACGGGAGCCTTCCCCTCGCCGGCATACTCCCACGCGGCGACGTACGCGAACTTCTCGTCGTTGCGCAGCGCCTCGCCATCCGGCGTCTGGTATTCGGTGCGGAAATGCCCGCCGCACGACTCCTCGCGATGCAGCGCGTCGCGGCACATGAGCTCACCGAGCTCGAGGAAGTCGGAGACGCGACCAGCGTGCTCGAGGGTCTGGTTCAGGTCGGCCCCGCTGCCCGGCACGGTCACGTTCTTCCAGAACTCCTCGCGCAACTGCGGGATGAGCTCGAGCGCCTTCGCCAGCCCCGCGGCGTCGCGCGCCATGCCGCAATTCTCCCACATGATGTGGCCGAGCTCGCGATGGAACGACGCGACCGTACGCTTCCCCTTCACGCCGAGCAGGCGCGACGTGCGCTGCGCGACATCGGCCACCGCCGCCTTCACCTCAGGCGCGTCGGCGCTCACAGGCTCCAGCTTGTTCGCTGCCAGGTAGTCGCCGATCGTGTACGGCAGGACGAAGTACCCGTCGGCGAGACCCTGCATCAGCGCGCTCGCGCCAAGGCGATTCGCGCCGTGATCGGAGAAGTTCGCCTCGCCCGCCACATGCAGTCCCGGGATGGTGCTCATCAGGTTGTAGTCCACCCAGAGCCCACCCATGGTGTAGTGCACCGCGGGATAGATGCGCATCGGCACGCGATACGGATTCTCATCCGTGATCCGCTGGTACATCTCGAAGAGGTTGCCGTAGCGCTCGCGGATCTTGTCCTCGCCCACCCGCTTGATGGCATCGGCGAAGTCGAGGTACACACCGCGACCTCCCGGTCCCACGCCACGACCATCGTCGCACGCTTCCTTCGCCGCACGCGACGCGATGTCGCGCGGCGACAGGTTGCCGAAGCTCGGGTACTTCCGCTCGAGGTAGTAGTCGCGATCCCCCTCGGGGATGTCGCCCGGCGCCTTGCGCACGTCCTCACGACGCTTGGGCACCCACACCCGCC
>JBDSTA010000373.1:0-6171 GCA_039928475.1 Gemmatimonadaceae bacterium
GGTTTCGCTCCGTCGGCGGTGGCCTCGACGGCGTGATCGCCAAGCGACGTGACCTGCCCTACCGCTCCGGCACGCGTGATGGCATGCAGAAGATGAAGGCGATGCGCACCGCGGAATGCGTCGTCGGTGGCTTCCGCTATGCCTCGAAAGGGAAGGTCGTCGGCTCCCTGCTGCTCGGCCTCTTCGACGACGAGGGCCTGCTCCACCACGTCGGCTTCACGTCGAACATCCCCACCGCCGACAAGCCAGAGGTGACGGCCAAGCTGGAGAAGCTGGTCGGCACGCCCGGGTTCACCGGCCGCGCCCCCGGCGGTCCGAGTCGCTGGAGCACGGAACGCACGGGAGAGTGGCAGCCGCTGAAGACGAAGCTCGTCGTCGAGGTGAAGTACGATCACTTCTCCGGCGGACGCTTTCGCCATGGTACGTCCTTCCTGCGATGGCGCCCCGACAAGCCGCCCGGGAAGTGCACGCTCGCGCAGGTCGAGCAGGAAGGCAGGTCCGCCCTCGGCCTCCTGAAGTAGCGCTAGCGGAAGGTCGCCCCGCCGGTGCGGTTGTCCTTCACGAAGCGCGGTTGCGCGGGCATCTTCACGTCCGCGAGTGACTTCGCGTTGATCGTGGCCGACGTCGGAATGCCATTTTCCCGCAGCAGGTACGCGACGAGGCTGTAGGTCTCGGTTGGCGTGAGCGAGCCTGGCACGTTCAGCGGCATCGCGCGGTGGATGTAGTCGTACAGCGTGGTCGCGTACGGCCAGTAATTGCCGATGGTCTTCGGCACCTTGGCATCCGACGCGAACACGAACCCCGCAGGTGGCTCGCGGCCGATGAGCTTCGGGTTCTTGTCGATACCTTCGCCCTTCGCGCCATGGCACGAAGCGCACTTCTGCGCATAGATCGGCGCGCCGGCATCAGCCGTTCCCTCGCCCGCCGGCAAGCCCACCCCCGCCGAGTTGGCGTCGATGTCGATGGCCGCTATTTCGGCAGGCGTGGCGGTGCGACCGAGGCCATACGTCGCGGGCGGATCTTCGCTCAGGACTTCGTTCTCCTTCGCGCGGCACGCGCCCACGAGCAGCAACCCGATGCAAAGACGTCGTCCGTTCATCGCTCAGGCCCCAAAGGTGATGGAGCCGTCGGCAGCGACGTTCCAGGTTCTGATGGCATTGAAGTGATAGTCCGTGCCCTTGCCGCGCACACGCTTGAACTCCTCGAGCGCTGGCTGCACGTAACCCGTTTCGTCATGCGCACGGCTCATGACCTGCGCGGCCTTGCCGTCCCAGTTCCACATGTATTCGAAGCGCGTGTGCGCGTTCGGCTGCGCGGTGCCCACGATCGTCGCCGCGTGCCACGTGCGTCCGCCGTCCACGCTTACGTCCACGGCGGTGATCCTGCCGCGACCCGTCCATGCGATGCCCGTCACCGGCCACCAGCCGTGCGACGTGAGCTTCTGCGGAAATGCCGGCGATGTGATGAGCGACTTGGCATCCATCACGAAGCTGAACTGGCGCGACGTTCCATCGGGGAGGGGATCCGTGTACTTCACCGTCTCGTCGCGCGACATGTTCGGCTGGTCGATCACCTCGAGCCGGCGCAGCCACTTGATGCACATGTTGCCCTCATAGCCCGGCAACAGCAGTCGCGCCGGATAGCCATTCGCGGCGCGCAACGGCTCCCCGTTCTGCGCGTATACGATGAGCGCGTCACCCAGCATTTTCTCCATCGGGATGCTCCGCGACAACAGCGCTGCATCACCCCCCTCGGCCAGCACCCAGCTGCCAGTGCCCTTCACACCGGCCTCGCGCAGCAGCGTCGCGACGCGCACGCCCGTCCACTCCGAGTTGCTCGTCATGCCATCGACGTCCTGTGGCGACATCTCTGGCTTGGCGGCGCGATACGCGGCGCGCCCGTTGCCCGCGCACTCCACGAAATACGTATGCGTCTCCGCGGGGAATCGCTTCAGGTCGTCGAGTGTGAAGCGCAGCGGCTTGTTCACCATCCCGTGCACCACGAGGCTGTATCGCGCAGGGTCGATGATCGCGATCCCGTTGTGATGTCGCTGAAAGTGCAGGTCCGCCGGCGTGATCGTACCGCGCAGCGTCTGCAATGGCGTGCTCGTCGCGCCCGACGTCACGTTGAGTGGCGCGAGCGCCGGCTGCTCGAACGGCGAGCGCTCGCCGAGCGCGGCTGAGGGGAATCCCGGAACCTTCGATGCGTCGGGGGGCGCCTGCGGCGCGATCACGGGTGGCGCTGTTGCCGGCGCGGGCGCCTGCGCCAGCAGCGTTGCGAGTGGCGCGCCGACCGCGACTCCCGCGGCAAGCCCCGCCGACTGCAGCATCTCGCGGCGCGAGATGCGCCGCCGGTCGTCTGATGGGTTATTCACGCGCCTAGAATACCCGCGCCCCATCGCGCTCGATAGATGCGCGGTGATAGAATGCGGGCCATGTCGCACGCCCTGTCCGCCGAGGAAGCGCTCGTCTCCGTCACGGATGTCGTGGACGGCGTGAGCATTCACGGGCGCGTGTCGCCACGCGGCGTGCATGGACGCATTCCCCTCGTGTTCGTCCACGGGCTCGGCGTGTCCGTCCGCTACCTCGAGCCCACGATGTGCGCGCTCTCCGGGGAGCACAACGTCGTCGGTCTCGATCTTCCGGGGTTCGGGCGGAGCGGCTCTCCCCCCGCGGTGCTGGATACCGCGGGGCTCGCGCGAGCGCTTGGCCAGTGGCTCGACGTGCGCGGCATCGGGCCCGCGATCCTCATCGGCAATTCCTACGGGTGCCAGGTCATCGTCGAGTTGATGATGCAGGACCCGCGGCGCGGCGTCGGCCTCGTGCTCAACGCGCCGACGATGGATCCGGCACACCGCACCGTGTTCGGTCAGGTCATTCGCGTCCTGGCCGACATTCCGCACGAGCCACGACGGCTCGCATGGATCGTCGCGCGCGATTACATCCGCGCCGGACCCCTGCGACTGTTGCGCACACTGCGCTACGCGCTCGCCGACCACATCGAGGAGAAGCTGCCCGACATCGTGATCCCTGCGGTGATCGTGTGCGGCTCGCGCGATCCCGTCGTCACCGTCGCGTGGGCGGCGCAGGCGGCGCGCATCGTCGGCAAGATGTCCCAGGGCGCACCAGGCGCCACGCTGTCCGTCGTGCCCACGGCCGCGCACGCGCTGCCGTACGACGACCCTGCGACCTTCGCGGGATTGATCGACGCGTTCGCCACTCGCATCCGCCAGGGCGGACTCACGCGATGAACCACCGCATCAAGTCCATCTTCGGCGGCTCCGTCGGCAATCTCGTCGAGTGGTACGACTGGTACGTCTATTCCGCGTTCTCGCTCTACTTCGCGAAGGTGTTCTTTCCCCCTGCGAGCCAGACCGCCCAACTGCTGAACGCTGCCGCGGTCTTCGCCGTCGGGTTTCTCATGCGGCCCGTCGGTGGCTGGATCATGGGCCGCTACGCCGATCGTCACGGTCGGCGCGCCGCACTGAGCGCATCCGTGATGATGATGTGCTTCGGCTCGCTCATGATCGCGGTCACTCCCGGCTATGCGTCGATCGGCGTCGCGGCACCGGTCCTGCTCGTGCTCGCGCGGCTGCTGCAGGGGCTCAGCGTCGGCGGCGAATACGGAGCGAGCGCCACCTATCTCAGCGAGATGGCGGGACAGAAACTCCGCGGCTTCTACTCGAGCTTCCAGTACGTCACGCTCATCAGCGGACAGCTCATTGCACTCGTCGTCCTCCTCATCCTTCAACGCACCCTCGGCGGGCCCGCACTCGAGGCGTGGGGATGGCGCGTGCCATTCTTCATCGGCGCAGCGCTCGCGGTCGTCGCGCTCTGGCTGCGCCGCGGCCTCGAGGAGACACCGTCGTTCCGCGCGGTGGAAGGCGCGCCCGTCGCCGCGAAGGCTTCCGTGCGCGAGCTGCTTCGCTATCCGAGACAGATCCTCACCGTCGTCGGCCTCACGCTCGGAGGCACGGTCGCGTTCTACACTTTCACGACCTACGCGCAGAAGTTCCTCGTGAATTCGGCAGGATGGAGCAAGGCCGACGCGTCGCGCATCTCGGCGCTCACGCTCTTCGTGTTCATGCTCATCCAGCCGCTGGTGGGCTACATCTCCGATCGTATCGGTCGTCGCCCGGTGCTCATCACGTTCGGCGTCCTCGGCGTCTTCGGAACGGTGCCTGTGCTCACGGCGCTCGCTGAAGCGCGCACCGAGGCGCGCGCGTTCACGCTCCTCATGGCGGCACTCGTCGCGCTCAGCGGCTACACGTCCATCAACGCCGTCGTGAAGGCCGAACTGTTTCCCACGGAGATTCGAGCGCTCGGCGTCGCGCTGCCCTATGCGGTGACGGTGTCCATCTTTGCGGGCACGGTCGAGTACCTCGCCCTCTGGGCCAAGAGCATCGGCCACGAGTCGTGGTACTTCTGGTATGTCACTGCGTGTGTCGCCGCGTCACTGATCGTCTATGCGACGATGCCAGAGACACAGCGCACATCCACCATCGCTGACGACTAGCGCATCAAGCCATCGCCGGCGCCTCGCCACTCGTTCGTCGCGGCGGCGTGGCCTGCGCGTCGAATGACTGGGGCGTGCGGCGCGCCATGCCGTGCGTTGTCTGGAGTGCCGACGTCAGCGCATCGATGTCCCAGTCCTCCCAGCCAGGGGGAATGGGCGCCAGGCGACGCCGCTCCCTTGCCGACTGAAAGCAGAGCCATCCACCGCGAAACGCGACGGGAACGCGGGACACCGTGCGTGCACTGTCCGGATGGACTTCGAAGACGTCCCACTCCGTACCGCTCGGGTCCTTGAACGTGCGCATCATGATGTCTTCCTCGCGACGGAGAAACATGCGAGTCCGAGGAAGGCTACTGGATGAATCGTGCCGCTTGCCGACGCGTCACTCCAGCGAGCGAATCTTGATGGACCGGAACGACAACGAGCCCCGGTGATCCCCCTGCATCGCGAGGTGCCCTCGCTTCGCCCGGCCGTACTTCGCCCACGCCTTGAACTTGCTCGCCGTGACTCTCGCTTCCCAATCCGGGCTCCACAGCTCGTATTCCACGACCTTGAAGCCGTTCAGCCAGTGCTCCACGTGCGGCCCGCGCGCCACGATCCGCGTGACGTTCCACTCTCCCACCGGCCGGAGGTGTCCTTCCGGCGACGCATACAGGGCATAGGCCGCTCCGGAGCAGGTGTAGCGAGTCTTGTTGTCTGCCGCCTTGATGTCGTCTAGAAGTTGGTATTCTGGCGCGGTCCAGTAGATCTTTTCCTCCTCTTCCGTCCCCCGATAGAAGATGCCGCTGTTCCCCGCCTCGCCAATCCGCCACTCGATCTGCAGGTCGAAGTCTCCGAACTCCTCCTTCGACACGATGTCCTCTACCGGGCGGTCCTTCGTCATCGTCCCATCGGCCGCCCGCCATCCCTCCGGAACGCTCGCCTGCCGATAGCCGCGCCACGCGTCGAGGCTCGTTCCGTCGAACAGCAGCTTCCACCCCGCCGCACGCTCCGCCGAGGTGAGGGAGTTGGTCCCCGCCACGGGTGAGACCACGTCTCCCGCCGGTACGCGGGCGCACGCCGAAAGGCCCGCCAGCGCGATCGCGAATGCTCGTTTCATCATCATGCGGTAAGCTGTCACGCCGTTTCGCGAGCGGCTAGGCGGCGCGCGACAGCATTCGCCACTCCCCTCGCGTATTTCCTCTGCAGTAGAATGTTCTCATCCTCCCACAGCAGGTTCGTCATGGTTCAGCACTCGTCCCTGACACGCGCGCGCGTCGCCACCGCCCTCGCGGTCGCGATACTCGTCGCCCCTTCCGCTGCCGGCGCGCAGAAGCTCACCAGCGGCATCGACACCACCAACTTCGATCGCTCCATCCGCCCGCAGGACGACTTCTTCCGCTTCGTCAACGGCGGCTGGCTCAAGAAGACGGAGATCAAGGGCGACGCCACCGGCGCAGGCGCCTTCCAGGAGCTCGCCGATCGCAGTCGCAACGGACTCCACGAGCTCTTCGAGGAGGCCGCGCGCCCCGAGAAGCCGCTCGGCGACCAGCGCGCTGCCGCAAAGCTTCACTCCCCCAATGGGCCCACGGAAGCCGAGCGCCACAAGATCGGCGATCTCTACGCGAGCTACATGGACACGGCGCGCATCGAGCGACTCGGCATCGCACCCATCGC
>JBDSTA010000374.1:0-12781 GCA_039928475.1 Gemmatimonadaceae bacterium
GCCACGTCCGTGAGCGCCGCCTGCGCCTGGAACGAATACGTGCGCGCCTTCCAGTAGTGGACGATGTCGCCACCCAGCACCTCGGCGCGCGCGCGCAGCCGGCTCGTCTCGGTGGAATCGTTCATGAACCGGTTCGTCAGCGTCGTGATCATGCCGATGCGCGTGTCGCCGCGCCGAAGGTCCTTCCGCAGCCGCCCGACGAAATAGTTCGTCAGCGGCTCCGCCTCGCGCTCCAGTGTTGGTGCGCCGATCGCGGCGCTGTTCACGTAGCGCGCGTTGACGCGATTCGTGAGCGCCTCCATGAGTCCGAGCGAGACACCGTTCGCGGTGCGTCCCGTGATCTTCGCCGCGCCGAGAATCGTCGAGGCATCGGGGAGGTCCGCGTACGTCGCCTGCGAGCGAACAAGGCCCGCGAGCTGCGGTGCGCGGCCGATGCGGCGCGAGTACAGCACGTTGAGGCTCGACACGTTGCTGCAGAAGAAGCAGTTGAACCCGCCGAACGAGAAGGCGCTGGAGTTCGCTACGAAGAAGGGCCGCTTCTCCTGGAAGGTCGTCTCGAAGTCGGAGAGGTTCACGACCGCCGGATCGACCTCGACCTGCCCGAAGTCCGGATTGACCGTCGCGTCGAGCGTCATCGTGGAGGTGATGTTGTACTTGATGTCGCCGCCGACGCGGTTCGTCATCTCCTGCTTGTGCCGAAATGGATCGCCGGGCGCCGGCAGCGCGAAGCTGCTCTTCGTGACTGCGTACGGCAGCAGCTCGAGCTGGCGCGGCTGCGCGGCGAGTGCCAGCCCTTCCACGGAGCCGAAGTAGCTCGCGCCGCCGGGCTCGTTGTTGCGCCAGAAGGCCCACATGTCGTTCTCGTTCCGGCGCGCGAGCGTGCGCCAGATCTGGAGTCCCCACGTCTGCACGGAGTCGCGCGGGAAGCGCAGCTGCGACAATGGAATCCTGAACTCGGCCGTCCAGCCGAGCGAGTCCACGTTCGCCGCGCCCTCCCAGACGGGATCGTACGACGCGTCGCCGTTGAGGTGGTCGCCCTTCACGCCGAGGGGGTTCAGCTCGAACCATACGCGTGTGGTGCGATCGTGATATGGATCGAGGACGAGCGCGATCTTGTCGCTCGCGTTGTCATTGAGGAGCTGGTCGCGCCGCACGAGCAGGCGACGGACGGCGCGAGCGCCCTGCGAGTCGTACATGCGCGCGCCGACGTAGATCGCGCCGTCGTCATAGAGGATGCGCAGCTCGGTGCGCTCCGAGGGCACCTTGCCTTCGTCGGGCGTCTGCTGATGGAAGTCGGTGATCGCCTGCGCCGAGCTCCACGCGGCATCGTCGAGCTTTCCGTCGAGCGCGATCGCACTGGTGCGTGCGGCGGCCCTGGCCACCGGACGCGGATCGGAACCACCGGCCGGCGTGGTGGGGGCCTGTGCGCGGAGTGATGTCGCGCCGAGCACGAGAGCAACTGCGAAGTGTGATGCACGCATGAGTGGTGGGGTGGGTACGCCCCTTGAGACACTCGAATGCGGCTATGGGTTGAACCGCCTTGCAGTATCCTCACAACCGGAAATGCGAGGGACACAGTCCCATGCAGTGAACGCAAGACGGCCCCGCCGAACTGCGCGAGGCCGCTGCTATGACACGGAACGACGAGTCGTCAGTCGTTCATGTTCCCGAGGTGGACCTGAGCGGTGCCGCAGCCTCGGGCACGAGGGGGGGCGTGCAAACGACGTCGCATCAGCGGCTGCGGCAGCGCGTCAGGTGACCACCACCAAGGCAGGCGGCGCGCCACGATCGGCATTGTGATCCACGTCACGCGCCGTCGATCGACCGAGTCCGGTGACAGGGCCGCAGGTCGTTCTCAGTACACGACTTGCGCACTTCGTCACTCCAGCGGGGGCACTGCTGCTTCACGACTCGCGCCGGTGAGCAATATCGCGACGCTGTAGCGCATCCTCGACAATCTGTAGCGCGTGCCCATGAGAAAACGCCCATGCGCAAAGGTCAGGCTCGCACGGCGCAGCGTCGTCACGCATCCAGGTAGATGGCGCCGTCCTCGATGCTCAACACCACGCCGGCTGCCGTCGCCGCCTCGGCGAGTGCGGCCGACAGCATGACGATCGGGTCGGTGCTCACCATCAGGCGACGCATCAGCCCCTCACCCTTCTTCGCGCCTGCGGTCAGCGTGATCTTGAGGCCACGACGCTTGCACTTCACGCTCGTGCCGTCGGCGAGCGTCGCGTTCATGGGCTTGAGGTACGCATCCACATAGTGCACGCCGATGCCTGACTTGTCCGCGGTCTGCGCGGGCAGCTTGTCCAGCGCGACGGGATTCACGTCACACAGCTTCTGCTTCATGCGCGCTCACTGAGATAGGTGTCGATCGCCTTGCGGAAGGCGCGGATGTGATCGGGGGTACTGCCGCAGCAACCGCCGATGATGTTGGCTCCGGCCTCGAGCAGTGGCACCACGCCCTGCACCATCTGCTCGGGCGTCTCGTCGTAGACGACCTTGAGGTTCTCGAGGCGAGGCAGGCCGGCGTTCGGCTGCGCCATGACGGGCAACCCCGTTGCATCGCGATAGCGTTGCACCGCTTCCTTCGCCCACAGCATGTCCATCCCCGTGCCGCAGTTCAGCGCGACGATGTCCGCGCCACTCTCCTGCATGAACTCCGCGGCGCGCTCTGGGTCCACTCCCATCATCGTGCGAAAGGTCGAGCCGTCGAGCGTGACGTCATAGGCGAGCGAGCCGATGATGCACTGCGCGCCGGCCTCCTTCGCGGCGCGGATCGCGAGGCCAAGCTCCTCGAGGCCGGTCTGCGTCTCGATGATGATCGCGTCCGCGCCAGCGTCGACGAGGGCGCCCGCCTGCTCGCGAAAGGCCTCGAGCACTTCCTCCTCGGTGAACTCGCCGTAGGGCTGCATCAGGCCACCGAACGGCCCGATGTCCCCGAGCACGTAGCCTTCGCGCTCGCCGAAGGCGCGACGCGCGATCTCCACCGCCGCCGCGTTGATCTCACGCACGTTGTCCGCATTCCCGTGCCGACGCAGCATGATGCGCGATCCGCCGAACGTGTTGGTGATGATGCAGTCGGACCCGGCATCCGCATAGCGACGCTGGATGGCGAGCACGCGATCCGGCTCGGTGAGGTTCCACGCCTCGCCGCAGGCGCCCTGCTCCAGTCCGGCGATCATGAGCTGCGTGCCCATCGCGCCATCCGCGAGCAGCGGGCGCTCGGCAAGCGCGTCCAGCAGTGATTTCTTCATCTAGGCCTGTACATTCATGAGGGTGCTGCCCTCACGAAGCGATTTCTCACGCTGCGCGAGTGCGTAGTGAATGGTTTCCAGGACGACTCCCCACTTCTGCGCACGACTCTCGCCTTCACAGTAGCAGGTCGGCCCAGTGGAGGCCCGGCGCCACGTGAGCACATCGTCGAGCGGCTGCCCGCTGAGCGGCGACTCACCAGAGATGGCCGACATGAGCTCATCGCTGTTGCGCCGGTATTCGCACATGAAGCGATGCCCGTCGTCTCCGTCCGACGGTGCACACCGGTGTGACAGGATGCGGTATCCATCGTCGCGCGTACCCAGTTGCACGTCGTAGTCGAAGCGCAGGGCGCGACCCATGTTGCTGCACGTCGTCCCGTCGTAGCGGAAGCGCGCGTGCACCGTGCCGTCGTCCGCATGTGTGAGGACGAGACGCTCGGCCGCCCACCGACGCAGCGCCTTCGCATTCACCGAATATGTCGCGCGCAGGTCGAGTGGCTCGACAGCCACCATCGACGACGGAGCTGCCTCCACCGGACGCATCGCCTCGACCTCGCCGCGACGCCGCGGGCCACGATAGGCGCGGCGACGATACTGGCAGTTGGGCAGGGTGCAGTTCTCGCACGGCACGAGATCGCGCAGGCTCCTCACGCGTTCGGTCTCACGCGTCATGCCGAACAGTGCGAGCAGCGACTTCTTGGGACGCAGCATGCCGGACGCCATCACCTCCACCCGCGCGGGGAGCGCCGGCGCGAGGAGCGCCATCAGTCGCGCCTGGTCCGCGATGTCCCATTCCGGATAGCCCGGACTGTAGTGCGGCAACATCGCCATCGCGGCCGACTCGGCGATGCCGCAGAGCCTCGCACCGGTCATGGTGACGAGGTGCTCGACCACCGCAGAGCCGAGGACCTCGAGGAAGAAGTACTCGTCGGGCTTGTCGTCCTTCCAGCGTCGCTGCGCCTCGGCCTCGATCTCCGGACCGGCGCTCACGGCCACGAGCACGGCGCTGTCAGCGCCCGCATCGGCGAGCGTGCGTGCGACTCGCGCGCTCGTGAGCGTCACGCCGTCCACGACGATGGAGTCGCCGCGACGTTCCAGCGTCCGCACCTGGCGCGCGCAGACCCACGGCTTTCCGTGCATCGCGTACCACGCGCGCGCGTCATCGGCGAGCTCCAGCGCGCGTTCCTCGAGTGCGCGCTCCCTGGGATAGCCGAGCAGGCGCTGATACTCCGCGTCATGGACGTGCGTGTCTGGCGCGAGGTCGATGAGCTCGATCATCAGCTCATCTCCTGCGGCGCCGCCGACTCCACCGTCTTGAACTGGCATCCCTCGACGAAGAAGTCGAAGAAGTGCGGATGCGTCTCGAGCCGGCAGTGCTCGACACGGCGCACGAGTGCCTCGAGCTCGCGCCGCTTCGTCATGGAGAGCAGCGCGATGCATGCGCCCTCGATGGCGGCGTTGCCCACCTGCACGATCTTCTCGTCCGGGATGTTCGGAATGAGCCCGATGCGGCGCGACGCGTCCACGGACACGTGGCGTCCGAAGCCGCCCGCGAGGTAGAAGACGTCGATCGCCTCGAAGGGCAGGCCGTATTCATTGAACACGACCTGGAGGCCGGCGACGTTCGCGCCCTTCGCCTGCGCGAGCTCGTTGACGTCCGACTCGGTGAAGTACACCGTGCCGTCGGGCGTGAGGTCGAATCGCGCGACGCCGTCGTCGAAGCGGCCCATCGCGTTCATGCGGTCCGTGCGCAGCAGCTCGCTCATGACGTCGATGAGCCCCGAGCCGCAGATGCCGAGCGGCTTCACGTCGCCGATCACGCCGAGCTCGAATGAGCCCTCGGCGCTCATGGCCACCTTCTCGATGGCGCCGTCCAGTCCGGGCATGCCGCAGGAAATCGCGCCGCCCTCGAACGCGGGGCCCGCCGGGCACGACGCCGCCATCACACGCGCGCGATTGCCGACGATCAGCTCCGTGTTGGTGCCGATGTCCATCACCGCGACGATGCGGTCCTCGTGCGCGAAGTCCACCGCGAGCATGCACGCGGCGGCATCGGCGCCCACGTGCCCGCTGATCACCGGCGCGCCGTACACGCGCGCCGCGGGATGAATGGGCAGCAGCGCACGCCGGCCCGTCATCTCGAGGCTCGTGCCTTCCCGCTTGCCATCGGCAACCTCGATCTCGGTGATCGACTGATACGGATTCTGCCCGATGGAGTAGACGTTCTGCCGGAAGAACAGGTCGCGCATCGTCGCGTTGCCCACGACGACGAGCTCGTAGATGGTGAGCGGATCGACGGGAAAGGCCTCGATCGCGTGCGTGAGGTAGCCGGCCAGCGTGCGCATGAGCAGCCGGCCCGGATGCTCCGTGTCATAGTGAATGCGCGACATCACGTCCGACCCGCCGAAGCGCTGCGGGTTCTCGAACGACGCGTCGGCGACGAGCTCGCCCGTCTCGAGATCGATGAGGCGCAGCACGACGGTCGTCGTGCCAAGATCCATCGCGAGGCCGTGCAGTGGCGCCGTCGAACGCGCGATCTCGCGCCCGTCCAGCAGGATGCGATCGCCGTCGCGCGTGACGGCAGGGTCGAGCTGGAGCGGCACGTTGGTCGTCGGCAGTCCGAGCGCGTGCCGCTCGATCTTCATGGCGCCGCGACGCATGGTGTGGCAGTCCACCGTGCCGTCGCGCGCGACGACGCGCGTCTGGCACGCGAGCCGGAAGGTGCCCTGGAGATGCGACTCCTTGTCGGTGCGCGGGGAAAGCAACTCCATGCCGGCCGACACCTCGACCATGCACTCCTTGCACTTGCCGTTCTTGCTGCACGACGTGGGCACCTGCACGCCGAGCGATTCGGCGTACTCGAAGAGCGACCGGCTCGCGTCGGTCGCCTCCGCGGTGCGTCCGTTGATCGTCAGCGTGGCGGACATCTCTCCCTCGCTACCAGTCCGCCTTCGCCTGGAGCTCGGCGATCACCGCCGCGGCGACGTCCTGTGCGGAGCCGTCCCGTTCCTCCTCGTCGGCCCACTTCCATTCGGCCGTATAGGCGTCGGCGCCGGTGATGCCGCGCTTCTGCGCCATGGCGTCAATGCGGTGCGCAAACTTCGACGGCAGCTCGATGGACACCGCGTTGCCCGCATCGTCCTCGGCGCGCACCTGCGACGGGATCTCCTGCCAGTAGAGCACCTTGTAGGTCGAGCGCTTGCCTGCGACGACGGGCTCGTCGCTCCCCTCGTGGACAGGTATCGCGGGTGCGACGCCCATCTCGTCGCCTCCATGACCGGCGAGGCGCAGGAACAGGTCAACGGCGGCAGATGCGTTCTGCCCGTAGCCGTCAGCGCCGATCTCGTCGGCGAACATCTGGCTGATGGGCGCGCCGCCGATCGCCATCTTGATGTGCCCGCGCCCCGCGGCCTCGAAGCCGTCGATGACCGTCTTCATGTATGTCATGGTCGTCGTGAGCAGCGCGCTCATGCCGATGATGACGGGATTCACGCGATCGGCTGCGGCCATGAACTTCTCGACGCTCTGGTCCACGCCGATGTCGTGCACCTCGAAGCCGGCGCCCTCGGCCATCATGCACACGAGATTCTTGCCGATGTCGTGCAGGTCGCCGCGCACGGTGCCCATTAGCAGCGTGCCGACGCGCTTCGACTCGTTCTCCTTCGACGTGAGGAGCGGCTTGAGCACCGCCATCCCCGCCTTCATCGCGCGCGCGGCGATGAGCACCTCGGGCACGTAGAGCACGTTGTGCTTGAAGTCCTCGCCGACGACGCTCATGCCGGCGATGAGCCCCTCATTCATGACCTCCTGAAAGTGGCGGCCTTCGGCGAGCGCGTCCTTCGTCATCTGCTCGACTTCCCTGGCCTTCCCTTCATAGAGGTACTGATTCATCAACGCGTAGTCGGGCATGCTCCCATCAGTTGTGCGTTTGACCACAAGCGGGTGAACCACAGAGGACACAGAGTGCACACGGAGGACACGGAGGAACTGCAACAGGTGACCAGGGTTCTCCTCCGTGTCCTCTCCTGTCGTTGTTTCCTCTGTGTCCTCTGTGGTTCAATCAGGCCAGCTTTGCATTGAACTCAGCCAGCGCTTCCTGCATCGCGATCCAGTTCTCCCTCGGCATTCCCGGGCTCGTCCCGCCACCAACCGAGAGGATCATCCCGCGGCCATCACTGAAGCCGGCCTCGAGGACGGCGAGCGTCTCCTCCCGTACCTCGGCCGGCGTTCCCCGCACGGCGATCTCGAGCGGGTTCACGTTGCCCATGAGGCACATCCGGTTGCCGACGCGCTGCTTCACTTCCGTGATGTCCTTCTGCTTGCCCCAGTTCAGCACGTTGAAGCCGGCGTCGGGCAGGTGATCGAGGCACGCGTCCACCTCGGCGTCGTTGTGGTAGAGCTTCACCCAGTCCTTCGGGAACGCGTCGCAGATCCGCTTGAGGTACGGATGCGCGAATTCCAGGTAGTGGTCTTCATTGATGAAGCCGACGATGTCGTCGAGGATGAAGATTCCCTCGACCTGGTCGCCGAGCACCTTGTGCTGTGCCTTGAGCCAGTCGATGACGACGCGCGTACAGAGATCGATGAGGCGGTGCGTCTCCTCCGGCTTCTCGACGATCTCCATCATCAGGTGCGTGGTGCTGCGGACGAACCCCGCCGTGCAGAGTGGGCCGCGCGCCGTGATGAACGGCAGCACTTCGCCTTCGGCCTTGATGCGAGGCAGCGCCATCTTGTAGCGGTGCAGCGTCATCGCGGCGAATGCATCCGCCTCGACCTCGTATTCCGGAAACTCATCGATGTCCTCGAGCCGATAGAGCGTGTGGTACTCGCTCGGCGTGTTGTCCTCCCAGAACTTGATCTTGGCGCCGAGGATGGAGGGCTCGGCGGCCATGCCGTACTCCATCCACCAGGAGGGGACCATGATGACGTCGCTGAACTCCCGGTTGATCTTCAGGTTCGCGTTGAACCAGAGCTCGGGGTCCAGGTAGTAGTCCATGTGCTTGATGCCGAGGTAGCCCGGTATCCAAGGGCTGTCGACGATCATGGCCATGGGGACGGCGTCGAGCTTCTCGAGGCGGGCGGCGCGCTTGAAGGTTTCCCACTGTTCGGGACGCATCGGCCTTCCTTATATGGCGGTCTGGGGCGGGACACGGTCGGTCTGGAACATATGGTCATAAGAGGACTTTGGTCAAGAAGACCAGCCGGAGGCGTCACGCGGCAGCATCTGGTTCGGGAGGCGAGCTCCCTCAAGGGACGCCTGCCTCTCCCGGGGACGCCGTCGTCAGCGCCGCCACGGGCGCGGGCTCCGAGCGGTTCGCGACGCTGCCCGCTAGGGCATGAAACGGAAGCCAGCCTTGCGAACTGTCGCGATGTGCCGGGGGCGCGCCGGGTCGTACTCGATCTTGCGGCGCAGCGCGCCGAGGTGGGTGTCGATCGTCCTGCTGATCACGCCCGGCTCATACCGCCACACCTCCGTGAGCAGTTCCTTCCGGCTCGCGACGCGACCAGCGCGGGCGATCAGGGCGAGCAGCAGGTCGAACTCCTTGGGCCGGAGCTCGATGGGCACACCGTCCCGGTGGACGGTGCGCGCGTCGGCATCCACGCGGAGGTCGCCGAACGTCTGCACGGGCCGGGGCGCATTCGCGGCCACGCCCCTTCCACGCGCGCTGCGACGAAGGACCGCCTGGATGCGCGCCGACAACTCCAGCACGCTGAACGGCTTCGTGACGTAGTCATCGGCGCCCTCGGCGAAGCCGTGCAGCCGTTCCGTTTCGGCACCGAGGGCCGTGAGGATGATGACGGGCGTCGCGATTCCATCGGCGCGCATGTGGCGCAACACGTCGTACCCGCTGCGGAGCGGCAGCATCAGGTCGAGCACCACGAGATCCGCGTCGCCAGCCAACGCGCGCTCGAGACCCGCCGCGCCGTCGGCCGCGACCTCCACCGTGGCACCCTCGAGCTCCATGTTGAGCTTGATCATGCGTGCGATGTTGGCGTTGTCCTCGATGAGCAGGATGCGCACGGGCTCGCTCATCCGGCCTTCGCCGCCAGTGGGAACGCCATCACGATGCGAGCGCCGCCGCGCGCGTTGCCTTCCACGCGCACCGTGCCGCCGTGCCGCGCCACGATGTCGCGCGTGATCGTGAGGCCGATGCCGCTGCCGCTGATCTCGCGCTCCACGTCACGCGCGAGACGTACGTACGGCAGGAACACGCGATCGCGCTCGCCCGCCGGAATGCCCGGCCCGTCGTCGTCCACCGCGACCTCGGCGACCGACGCATTCGCGGTGACACCGACGGCCACGCTGGCATTCCGGCGGCGCGTGTACTTGAGCGAATTCTCGATGACGTTCGCGAGCGCCCGGCGCATGGCGATCGCGTCCATCGGCAACGCCACGTCGTTCTCCACGGCCAGGGTGATCGACATGCCGAGCGCGGACGCGGTCGGCTCGAGCCCCTTCACGACTTC
Organism: Gemmatimonadaceae bacterium; assembly: GCA_039928475.1. Lineage (GTDB taxonomy): Bacteria > Gemmatimonadota > Gemmatimonadetes > Gemmatimonadales > Gemmatimonadaceae > AG11. The sequence continues at coordinate 9,729 of JBDSTA010000374.1, forward strand.
CTGCACGGTGACGCCAAGTGGCGCGGTACGTATGGCCCCCGGCGCCTGCGCCCGGTCGGCGCTCGAGAAGTCGAGCACGTTCTCGATGAGGCCGAGCAGGCGCCTCGATTCCTCCAGAATGACGGCGGCTTCGCGCTGGCATTCCCCGACGGTGCGGAGCCGGCCGAGCGCCATGGTCTCCGCGGCGATCATGACCTGCGACAGCGGCGTGCGCAGGTCATGTGAGACGCTGGCGACGAACGCCGCGCGCGCGCGTGACAACACGGCGGCACGCCAGGCGAACCAGGTCATCGCGGCGAGCAGCGCGACGGCAAGTAGGTCCAGCACGAGCAGCAGCCGCACCGGGGAATCGGGTGGACCGCCCACGAGCAGGCCGTGCACGAGTTCCGGGTCGAGCGCGACGCTCACGGTGAGCGCACCCATGAAGGGCGCGATGGTCATGGCGGACGTGAGCGTTCCGGATCCGGTTCCGCCGTGCGTGAACAGGTGCAATCCGGAGGGCGTCGTCACCGCGGCACTGACGACGGCGGGCGTGGCTGTATCGGGCATGACACCCTTTGGCAGCAGCCTGCCCTCGTCGAACGATTCCGTGATGGCGGTGGTGATGAACGACGCGGAGTCTGCCTCGATACCGGTGACCTGCTCGATGGCACCGTGCTCGCCGCGAATGGTCCGGAACACGAGCATATGCATGCGGCCGGCGATCGTATCGGCCAGGAGGTGCATGTCGAGCGGAGACATCGCATGGCCGCGCGCCAGCGCGAGCGCTCGCAGCATCACCGCGCCGCTGACGGTGTCGCCCGGGATCCCGGCCGATGTGAGGCGGCGGCGAGTGTTGGCTTCGAACGAGAAGGCATAGCGCGGCCGGAAGGCCGGCGAGCACCTGCATGCGGCTACCGAATCCGCAGCATGCAGGATGGCATCGAGCGCCGGGGCCGAGCCCGCGTTGGCGCGCACGCCCGTGAGCGCACCCGACATGGCCATGAAGAGGTTCGCCTCGATGCGCTTGCGGAATGTTTCGCGGGCGAAGTACACCCATTCGCGTTCCATGGATTCCGCGATCGCACGATGCCGCCGCGCCGCGCGCAGTGTCTGCGCCGTGAGCGTGGCGAGCAGGGCGAGCACGAAGATCATGCTCCCGCCGAGCCACGCGAGGAGCATCCGCTCGACGCCGCGCCGCGGATGAAGGGCGGACTGCATTCAGTGCCGCGCCCGGATCACGGCAGTGCCTCGAGCGCGGCCCGCGAGTGCCACGCGCCGCGCAGGACGATGCCCTCGACGTTCCGTGTCTCGCCGATACGTGTCAACGGATTTCCAGTCAGGAGAACGAGGTCAGCGCGCGCGCCAACGGCCACGCGTCCTCCATCAGGTTGTCCAAGGAATCGCGCGGCGTCCAGAGTGGCCATGCGCAGCACGCGCGCTGGCGACAGGCCGGCAGCGACGAATTCCTCGAGCTCGTCGTGCAGGCTGCTCCCCGGCGCCACCACGTCGATGCCCGCGTCGGTGCCGGCGAGCAGCGCGGCCCCGGCCTGCTCGAGGGCGAGCACGAAGGCGCGCCGCTCACGGACGATGATCGCGCGATCCGCTGCCGAGTGCTGCTTCGAAAGCTCGGCGTAGATCGCCAGCGTGGGACAGTTCCACGTGCCCGCCTTCGCGGTGGCGTCCGCGAGGCCGGCGTACCGATCGCCCTGCGCGTCGGTCCAGGCCCAGGTGCCACCGCGCTGCGTCGCGCTCACCACGCGGTCGTACCCGGTCAGGTGCTCGATGCTGCGCTGGCCACTCGCGAGCGCGTGACGAACGTCCACCGCGGTGGGCACGTGGCCCGACACGGGAATGTCGTGCGCGCGCGCCGCGACGACGATCGCGTCGTACACGGGGACCGAGAGTCCGGTGTAGACCTTGATGAACGACCAGCCCGCGGCCTTCTGCTTCATCACGAGGTCGTCCGCGAGCGCGGGGTCCGTGATGAGCTCCGGCGCGGGCCACTGCGATGGAGGTGCATCGAATCCGGGACTGCCGGAAATGATGGTGGGTCCGGCCAGCGTGCCCGCGGCGATGCTGCGCTGCGTGGTGGTGAGGCTGGTGTAGCCCCACATGTTGCGCACGGTCGTGACGCCATTGCGCAGGTACGCGGGCAGGTCCGCGGTGCGGATGTGGACGTGCATATCGTACAGTCCGGGCACCAGGTACCTGCCCCGTCCCTCGATGACGCGTGCCCCTGCTGGCACGCTCGTGATGTTCGCGGGGCCGATCGCCGCGACACGGCCATCGCGAACGACGACAGTCTGGTCCACCTCCAGCCCATCGCCATCCACCGGAATGACGTTCACCCCCACGAGCGCCAGCGTCTCCGACGCCTGGCTTGCGAGGAGGTCGGGACTCATGGGCGCAATGTTGGACGTGCAGGCGAGCAGGACGACGAGCCACATGCGTCGCGTGAACGGCATCACGGAAAGGTGTTGGTGCCGTTCGAGCGCGTTCCGGTCCACGTCACGGTGTAGGCGCACGTCGTGGGCGCGGTGGGCCGTGTGACGCTCACGGCGACGATGGCGGAGAACCCTGTCGCCGTGAATGTGCCGGTGATGACGAGGGTGTGGTCCTCGCCTCCGCCGGACACGGTCTTCGCCTGCGTGACGAAGGTGCCCTGGTTGGTCACCTGCCCCGCATAGTCATTGCCGGCGTGGGTCACGGTGATCGACGTCGACCCGGACACATGCGTGACGGTGGTGGTGTTGTTCGCCACGGTGATCCCCGGACAGGTGCTCTGGGTGAGGGCGACTGTGGTGGGGTAGGTACCGCCCACGCTGAGCTGCGGGGTGAAGGTCGTGTGCGGCTGCGTGGCGCCGCCACAGGCGGCAAGGAGTGCAAGCGATACGACGACGGTGACTGGGTGCGGCACGGTGTGCTCCAGTGCAGGACGCGATGGGATCCACGGGAGCGGTGAGCATACCTACCCGCGGCAGCGTCCACGACGATTTGCGCGCAGAGTTGTCGATTCTCTGTGAGTGTCACGCCCGCTCGCCGCCGACAGAGGCTCGGCGTCGGCGAGCGAG
>JBDSTA010000375.1:0-6667 GCA_039928475.1 Gemmatimonadaceae bacterium
CCAGGTGCCGGCCATGCGTATAGAGATACTTGAGCATCCGCGCCAGCACGGCTGGCGTGAAGCACGACGCGCCGCGGAAGAGCTCGAGCGCCCACAGCCACGCGATCGCGCGATACCCGACCTCCAGGCTGCTCGCCCAGTTCACGCCTTCCTTCGGCGGGTTGGCATCCATCCAGGACGTCAGGTGCGACACGAAGCATTCCGCGTATCGCGCATCGCGCGTCACCTGGTAGGCGCGCCCCAGCAGCACGAAATGCTGGTGGCGATTGACCTCCCAGATCACCTTGTGGTCGCCGACGAGCTCCGCGTCGAGATACGGAATGCGACTCCAGTGCACACGCGGCGCCTGCTTGTGCGACACCGGGTCGAGATGCCAGTCGATCGGCGAGCCATAGCTCAGCTCTCCATGTCCGAGCAGGTGGAACCGGCCCGCCAGCACCGCATCCGCCGCGGCGACCAGGCGCGCGCGCTCGTTCGCCCAGCGCGGACGCTGCATCTCTTCCGCCGACTGCCCGTTGCGCAGCCCGGCGAAGAACTCCGGCTCCTCACGCTCGTTGAAGTGCGCATGTACCCGGTCCACGGTGTCCGCGCGCGGCGGAAACTCGCGGTAGTCGAGCATCGACCACAGTGCGGTGTCGCTCATCTCGCGCACCGTGGACGAGATGCCGCGAAATTCCATCTCCGCTGACAGCGCCTGGAGCGCGCGCTCCGTGAGCTCCTTCACGGAACGCCCGCGCAGCTTCTCCAGGCGCTTGATCACGGCGCGCAAGCGCCAGTCTCCGACGGTCGTCATGCTGTATCGCCCTCCCGCGTCACGCCACCGCGGCCCCGGTGCATCAGGCCGTGGTACAGTCGCTGCCAGTCCGCGGAGACGGTCTCCCAGACATACCGCGTCAGGCACTCCTGACGCGCACGCGCCGACATCGCCTTCGCGATCTCCGGCGAATCGACGAGCTCGATGGCACGGCGCGCGAGCGCGGCATGGTCGTCCACCTCGACCATGAAGCCCGTGCGCCCGTCCTCCACCACGAAGGGAATGCCTCCCGCATTCGTGGTCACCACCGGCAGCCCGGACGCGAAGGCCTCGATGACGGAGTTCGGCATGTTGTCGATGTTCGGCGAGTTCAGGTACACGTCCGCCGCCGAGTAGTACTCACGCATGCGCTCCGCCGGCACCTTCCCCGCAAACGTCACGTTCCGCAGGCCAAGCTCGCCGACGAGCTGCTCGACGGCGCGACGCTCGCCGCCATCCCCCGCGATCGTCAGGGTCGCCTCGGGAAAGCGCGCCTGGATGATCCCGAACGCGCGCACCGTGCACGCCACATTGTAGAGCGTCTCGAGGTTGCGGTTGCTCAGGAACACCGGACGCAGCGCTGCGCGCTCGCGGTGATCGAGCACGTCCAGGTCGACGAAGTTCGGGATGGCGCGCGCATGCAGCCCGAACTCGGCGAACACGCCCACGAGGTAGCCCGACGGCACCACGATCTCGTGCGCCAGCTTCATCGTCCACACGGCGAAGGCGGATCGCGCGAGATGGTCAGAGGCCTCGCCACTCCGGTAGTTCAGCACGACGCGCTTGCCGAACAGCCGCGCGACGAGCATCGCCGGCAGCGGCGCGAGCAGGTACGAGGTGTATGACGCCGAGAACGCGTGGATGACGTCGTACCCGTGCACTCGGCGCAGCAGCGAGAACGCGTACGCGATCGACGTGACGACCGTGCGTACGTACTTGATCCCCTGCAGCATGCGCAACGCGCCGGGCAGGCGCGGATTGACTGCCAGGAACTCCACCTCGAGACCAGGTAGTTCACGCAGACGCCGGAGGAGGCGCGTCACCTGCACGGCCTGCCCACCGAGGATGTCCAGCGACGGGCCCACGAGGCACACGCGCACGGTCGCCGCGCCGGCCTGGGTGTCGTCGGCCATCGGCTGCTCCAGCGAGATGGCGCTCGTCATGCGGCCGCCGCCTGTGCTTCGGCGCGCATGCGCTTGAGGATGTTGCGTCCCGCCAGCGCCAGCGCCACGCTGCGCACGAGCGTCGCGATCACCGTCGCGGACGCCGTGCCGATCATGCCGTACCGCATCGTGAGGATGGGCGCGAGCACCAGGTTGAGTACCGCCGTGCCGCCGATGATCTTCGTCGCGATCTCCTGGTGCGAGGTCATCGTGAAGAGGTAGCCGAGCAGCCCGCCCACCACCGCACTCGCCAGCTGCGACACGGCGAGCACCACCAGCACCGGATAGGCCGCCGTGAACTCCGGCCGGTAGAAGTGCAGCAGCCAGCGCCCGCTCAGCACCACGACGATGAATACCGGCAACGAGGCCACGAGCGTCAGCATCACTACGTTGCGCGATAGCTTGCCGAGCTCCGTGTACCGGCCCCGCGCGTAGAGGTCCGCGATCATCGGCTGCGCGATCATCATGATCGCCGTGGACCCGAAGCCGACGAGCGTCGCGAACTGGCTCGCACCGCCATACAGGCCCGCCTGCGTCGTGCCGAGCAGGGCGCTCACGAACAAGACGTCCGCCTGCGTGGACAACACGAGCTGCGCCATCGAGATCGCGACGAAATGGAGGCTCGTCTGGATCCACTCGCGCGTGTGATACACCGGCTCGATGCTGACCGCCTTCACCGGCGTGAGCTGGCGCAGGTACCACGCCGTCGCCAGCAGCGCGATGCCGGTGGCCACGAACTGCACCATCACCGCGTGCGCGGCCTCGAAGTTCGCGCCCATCATCCGCGACACGAGCAGCAGCCCCACCGCGAAGATCGCCGGGCGCGCGATCTGGAAGGGACCCTGCGAGTGCCGAATACGCTTCCAGCCGAGCAGGCATCCGGCCTGGAGCTGCACGAGCGACGTGAGCGGAAAGAGCGCGCAGCCGACGAGGAACGCGAGGTCCTTCGCCTCGTTGTCCGGACTGCGGACGATGAGGAGCACCAATGCGCCCGTCACACCCACGGCCACCGTGGTGCCACCGACGATCTGGTGACTGCGACGCAGGAAGCCGCGCAGCGCGCCCCAGTTGCCCTCGGCCGTGTAGGCGCTGACATAGCGCACGGATGCGTTCGCGAACTCCAGCGCGCACACCAGTCCAGCGACGTTCGACCACCCCAGCACGGTGAGGTACAGGCCGTAGCCGTGCACGCCCAGCGTCTTCGCGAGGATCGCCTGCGTCAGGAACCCGAGCAGCATGCCGCTCGCGTTGACGCCCAGCGCCCAGAAGGCACCATGCATCAGCGCCGAGTCGATGTCCTGCAGGTCGACGCGCCACCGGCCGTTCTGGAAGAACGAACTCACCCTGCCCACGATGGTCACGTAAGCGCGGGTCTCTGTGCCGGGCTCGCGGCAAGGGACGTCAGCCACAGGTCCAGCACCAGGAGGCGCCAGAGGAAATGACTGTGGTCACGGCGCCCGCTGATGTGCTCGCGCACGAGGCGCGCGACGCCCTCTCGGTCGACATACGCATACAGCGCACGGTCCGGCGCCATCAAGCGCTCAAGACGATGCCGCAACTCGTTGCGCAGCCAGCGCACGAGTGGCACGGCGAATCCGCGTTTCGGCTGCGTGAGCACGGAATCCGGCACGAGACCCTTGATCGCCTCGCGAAGGATCCACTTCCCCTGCCCGTTCCGTCGCTTGAGCGACCCCGGCAGGGAAACGGCGAACTCCACGAGCGGATGATCGAGCAGCGGAACGCGCGCCTCGAGCGACACGTGCATGCTCGCGCGGTCCACCTTCGTCAGGATGTCACCCGGCAGGTAGCTGCCGATGTCCACCAGCGTCATCTGCGTGAGGAAGTCCCGGTCGGTCGCCGTGTCGAACCAGCGGTCGAGCAGGTGATCCATGGAATGCTCCCTGGCCACCTCCCGCATCACGCCACCTTCGTTCAGCGGAAGCGCCTGCGCAACAGTGGCCGCATACCGGCCGCGCATGCCGCGCGAAAGATTCAGGAACACGTTGCGTCCGTACGTCTGGTGCGGCAGGCGGCTCGCACCCGCGTGAATGATGCTGCGCGCCAACGCGGGAAGAGTGTCACCGCCATCGGCCACTGCAGCATAGCGCGTGTACCCGCCGAAGAGCTCATCGCCGCCGTCGCCCGAAAGCGCCACCGTGACGTGCTCCCGCGCGAGACGCGAGACGAGCATGGTGGGCAGTGCGGATGAATCGCCGAAGGGCTCGTCAAAGGTATCGACGAGATCCTCCACGAGCGCGTCCGCTTCCGGGCGAACGATCAGCTCTGTGTGCTTCGTTCCCAGCGCCGCCGCCACGCGCGCTGCGTGCGGCGCCTCGTTGAACTCCTCTTCCGCGAAGCCGATCGAGAATGTCTCCACCTGTCGAGATGCCGTGCGCGCCATCTGCGCGACGACGGTCGACGAATCGATGCCCCCGGACAGGAAGGCGCCGAGCCGCACGTCGGACTCGAGGTGGGACTCCACCGCGTCCGCGATGAGGCGGCGCAGCTCCTCGATCGCCTCGCGCTCGTCGGTCACCGGCCGCTCCGCGCGGCTGGCCGTCCAGTACTGGCGCACGACGGCGCCGTTCACCGCATCCCACTCGAGCGTGTGGCCTGGGGGAAGCTTGTGGACGCCCTTGAAGATGCAGAGCGGATCCGGCACGTAGCCGAGCGCGAGATACTCGGTCATCGCGCGCGGATCGACCTCGCGCGGAAATTCCGGCAGGACCTGCAGCGCCTTCAGCTCGGAGCCGAACGCGATCCCGTCGCCGTGCTCGAAGTAGTAGAGCGGCTTGATCCCCATGCGATCCCGCGCGACGAGCAGCCGGCTCGCCTCGGCGTCCCAGATCGCGAAGGCGAACATGCCGCGCAGCTCGTCCACCATCGCGGCTCCGCGCTCCTCGTAGAGGTGCACGAGCACCTCCGTGTCGCTCCGCGTGTGAAACGTGTGGCGACCCTCGAGGCGGCTCCGAATGACATGGTGATTGTAGATCTCGCCGTTGAACACGACGTGCACGGTGTCGCGCTCGTTGGACATCGGCTGATGGCCGCCCGCCACGTCGATGACGGAAAGGCGGCGCATGCCGAGCGCGACGCGGTCCGCCACGAAATGTCCCTCGTCATCCGGACCGCGGTGGCGAATCGCGCCGCACATCCGGGAGAGCGTCGCGTTCGAAGCGCCCTCTGACCGACGCCAGCCGGCGTACCCCGCGATGCCGCACACTCAGCGACCACCCTCGGCAACCATCGCCGCCTGCACCCGTACGGGCGCCGCGACCTGGCGTCGTCGCACTGGCGTCGCGTGCATGTTCAGCAGCGCCGTCGCGGAGCTCATCATCACGAGGTGCACGTACGTGGGCACGAGGCCATCGTACGTGCCCCAGATGCCTGCGACCATGTAGGCATAGAGGCCGACTTCCATGTTGAGTAGTTGGAGCGCGAGCGCTGGACGTTCCTTCCCGGCTCGGCGGCGTGCTCGGATCGACTGTTGCAGCACGATCCCCAGGAGCGACATGAAGAGGAGGAGGCCGGGGATCCCCAGCTCGGCCGTGACGTTCAGGTACGTCGAATGGGTATCACGCTTTCCGCCGGCAAAGCCGGGGAATCCCGGCCTGCGCGCCTGCAGCGCGTGCGCCTCACGGTAGGCGCCGAGCCCCACGCCCGTCATGGGGTTATTGGAGATGATGCCGCCGGCGATCTTCCAGATCGCGAGTCGCTCGCGAGAGGAACCCTGATCCTGTCGGCTGCTGAGGTCGGCGAGATCCGGGTCGATGAGCGACTCATCGTTGTTCGTGGCGTCCTTGATCGTCGAGAATCGTCGCCATGCAGTGTCGGGCGTGACGACGGCGATGAGGACGCCGGTCAACGCGATGAGCGCCAGCACGCGCAGATTCCGCAGGAGGCGCCAGTACTGCTTGCCGAGGATGGCGCCGTAGAAGACGAGGGCGATGAGTCCGCCGCGCGACTGCGTCAGCACGATGACAACAACGAGCGAGACGGCCGAGATCTGCGCGCCGAGGCGGATCAGCTTGTGCCGCTCCACCGAGAGCATGCCGAGCACCACGGAGAGCTCGAGGAGCGCGAGTCCGGCCAGGTCATTCGGGTTGGAATAGATGTAGTTCCAGTACGCGCGCCCCTGCTCGCCGCCGCCCCCGAAGAAATAGTTGACGAAGGTGCCGCGCACGGGGAACAGCATCCACCAGATCGCGATGAGCACCACGGCAAGGCGGAACCGGGCGCGCGTCCGGAGCACGTTCGCCGCCACGAAGATCACGGCGACCACCTTGGCGAACTCCGTCACGGCGTCCAGCACGATCTTCGGGAATGGCGAGAGCACGACGCCCAGGCCCGCCCAGCAGAGGAACATGAGGAGGAACGTCACCACGAGCGGCACCCGGATGGGATTGCGCTCCATGGGCAGCGTCAGCAGCGCCACGGTCATCGACGCCGTTCCGATCTGGAACTTGTAGGAGATGATCGCGAACATGTACGCGAGGAACGCGACGTACGCGATGCTCCACTCGACACCGAAGAAGGGGTTCGACTGGAAGCCCATCTTCTCACCGACGCGTCGCGCCATTTCGGCAGCGGCGGCGCCGGGTATGATCCGTCGCTTGATGACGCCGGCTGTCATCGGGAACCAGCCGCTGAAATGTGAACGATTCGGGGCACGAAGAAGGACGACCAGAGGGGCGAGAAGTCTCCCTGAACA
>JBDSTA010000376.1:0-5490 GCA_039928475.1 Gemmatimonadaceae bacterium
CCATCTATAGAAGGATCTCCGTGGCAGGGCTCGCGCTCGCCGCAGCCTGCTCGTCGGCCACCGATCCCGGCGGCGGCAACCAGTCGCCCGTCGTCGACAACCTGCCGCGGCCGCTGACGGCCACGGAGCAACAGCTCGTCGCGTCGACGAACGACTTCTCGCTGTCGCTGTTCCGGCAGATGGCCGCGGCGAGCAAGGACTCGAACATCTTCTCCAGTCCGCTCAGCGCTTCCATGGCGCTCGGCATGGCGATGAACGGCGCCGCCGGCACCACGCTCTCGCAGATGCGCGCGACGCTCGGCTACGGCTCCATGAGCGATGCGGACGTCAATGCGAGCTACCGGAGCGTCATCGCGTTGCTGCGCGGCCTCGACCCCACGACGGACGTTCGCATCGCGAACTCCATCTGGTATCGCAACGACTTTCCGTTCAACCAGACCTTCATCGACGCGGTGAAGCCCGCGTTCGATGCGCAGGTCACGCCGCTCGACCTCAAGCAGGCGGCATCCGTGTCCACGATCAACGCGTGGGTGAGCGGCGCGACGGCCGGGAAGATCCCGACTATCCTCGACCAGATCAAGCCCGACGACGTGATGTTCCTGATCAACGCCATCTACTTCAAGGGTGCGTGGCGCGACAAGTTCGATCCCGCGGAGACGAAGGACGACACCTTCCGCGGCGTGGCGGGCAACCAGGCCATGAAGCTGATGCATCGCCATGGGTCGATGAAGTTCCTCTTCCGCCAGGACGTGAGTGCGGTGGACCTGCCGTACGGCAACGGCACGTACTCGATGTCCATCCTGCTCAACGGCTCGGGGAACACGCTCGACCAACTCGCGGCGTCGCTCACGCCCGCCGTGTGGAATGGCATGGCCAGCCAGTTCAGGGACTTCACGTCGGACGTCTACCTGCCGCGGCTGCGCCTGGAGTGGGAGCGTGAATTGAACGCCGATCTCATCGCGCTCGGCATGCGTGACGCATTTGCCGATGGCGTCGCGAACTTCACCCGCATGTCGCCACTCGGCAATGCGCTGGTGATCGACAAGGTGAAGCAGAAGACGTACGTCGACGTGAACGAGGAGGGCACGGAGGCGGCCGCGGTCACGAGCGTCGGCATCAGCGTGACGTCGCTGCCGCCGCAGGTCCGCGTGGATCGCCCGTTCATCATGATCATCCGCGAGCGGCTCACGGGCACGATCCTCTTCATGGGGAAGATCGTCCGGATGCCGTAGCTTGTCATCGCGGGGTAAGCTGCGGTGACTACGTTCGACGGATGCGCCAATTCGCCGAACGGCATCCGAAGTGGTACCTCGTCCTCCGCGCTGCCGCGGGTGTGGCACTCGCGTCCGTGGCCGGTGCGGGCTTCGCTGCCATTGCGGAAGACCTGCCGGAGAAGGGCGCGATGGTTCGCGTGGACACGGCCGTCGCGTCGCATCTCGAACACTTCGGCACGGAGAGCGGTGAGTCGCTCTTTGCCTTCGTGAGCAGCCTCGGCAGTACGGTTCTCGTGGCGCTCATCGGTGTCGTGCTGCTCGTTCTCCTCTGGAAGCGCGACTGGTTCCGGGCGAGCGCGCTCGCGATCACGACGGCGGGAGGCGCGATCCTCAACCAGGGCCTGAAGGTCGCGTTCCAGCGCATGCGACCACCGACGGCGACGGAGTTCATTCACACGGGCTCGTGGAGCTTTCCGAGCGGCCATTCGATGGAGTCGCTCGTCGGCTACGGATTCCTCGCGTTCCTGCTGCTGGGCTACGTGAGCGACAGGCGCTGGCGCGTGGCGATCATCGCCTTCACGGTGCTCCTCGTCGGCACGGTGGGCTTCAGCCGCATGTATCTCGGCGTGCACTACCTCACGGACGTCATCGCCGGATTCCTCGCGGGCACCGTGTGGCTCCTCGCATGCATGGGCGGCTACGAGTTCGCCCGTCACCAGCACGCGCGTGGCAGGCTGGTCTGACGCCGCTACGCGGACAGTAGGGCGGTGAGTCGCTGCAACACGCCGGCGAGATCGGGAATCTCGTCGAGCACGGGCGCGACGGGATCTTCGCCCAGCCGTTCCATGCGCTCCATGGCGTTCCTGATCGTGTAGTCCTTCGGGTCGAGTCCGTCGACGACCTCGTCCCACGTGAGCGGCATGGACACAGTCGCGCCTGGCAGCGGGCGCACGCTGAATGGCGCGACGATCGTCTGGCCGTGGCGATTCTGGAGGTAGTCGAGGTACACCTTGTCGCCGCGCTTCGTCACGTGCCGCGTGATCGTCGCGATGTCGCCCACCTCGCGCAGCATCACGCGCGCGAGCAGCTCGCCGAGCGTGCGGGACATCTCGTAGGTGACGAGCCGCGCGAGTGGAATCATGATGTGAAGGCCGGTCTTGCCGGTGGTCTTCACGTAGTGCGGCAGCGCGATCTCCTCGCAGAGGCGATGCAGCACCTGCGCGCAGCGGATGACGTCGGAGAACGGCGCCTCCTTGGGATCCAGGTCGATGACGCACCAGTCGCACTGCTCCAGCGAGCCGACGCTCGACGCCCAGACGTGGATGGGAATGCAGCCGAGGTTGGCGATGTAGAGCAGGGAGTCTTCGTTGTCGCAGACGAAGTAGTTGACGTCGCGCTGGCTGTCCTCGCTCCAGATGGGATGCGTGCGCACCCACTCCGGCGCGAACTCCGGCGCGTCCTTCTGGTAGAACTGCTTGCCGTCGATGCCGTCGGGGAAGCGCGTCATCACGAGTGGGCGATTGCGGAGGTAGGGCAGGATCCACTTCGACGCGGCGCGATAGTACTCGACGAGGTCACCCTTGGTGTACTTCTCCTGGGGCCAGTAGACCTTCTTGAGGTTGGTGAACTTGACGAGCGGTTCGGGCTGATGGGTGACCGCCTGGCTCGGCATGACAGCAGTGTCGTCATGAGCAACGCGGGGGGCATGCACCGCGTGCTCCTCTGCGTTCCCAGTTGGATTACCAGTCCGTTCGCATTCGTCCGGCCGCTTGTCATCGCGCATGCGCACGAACGACGAATGCCGGAGCAGCCCGTCCGGCGTGATCTCGCGGTAGGTCACCTCGCACACGTACCGCGGCTCCACCCACGTCGTCGTCTTCGTGTCGGGAATCGCCTCGCTCGGCAGCGGCTCGTCGCCAGGCGTCACCGCCATGCCGAAGCACGGCGCGTCGCGGCGGATGTCCGGCGCGAGCATCACCATCAGCTCGTGCAGGAGCGTGTCGTCGAGCCCAGTGCCAACCCGCCCGACGTAGCACAGCCGCCCCTCGACGAACTCCGCGAGCTGGAGCGCACCGATGAACGCGCGACCGCCCTTCGGTTGCGTATACCCGACGATGACGAAGTCGCCCGTGCGATCCGCCTTGATCTTGAGCCAGTTGGACGAGCGCCGAGCGGAGTAGGTGCTGTTCGCGCGCTTGGCGATGATGCCCTCGAGCCCGAGCTTCGACACCTCGCGGAACATCAGCTCGCCCTCGCGCGCGATGTAGTCCAGCCCCCGCACGGCGCCCATCTTCGGCACCGCCTCGAGCAACAGCCGTCGCCGCTCCAGGAGTGACAGCTCGCGCAGGTCGAAGTCGTCGAAGGCGATGAGGTCGAAGGCGAAGTACGTCGCCTGCAGCTCGACCGCGGCGCGGCCGATGTCGAGGGAGTTCTGGAGGCGCCCGCGCCGCTGGAGGCGAGAGAAGCTCGGCTTCCCCTCGTCGTCGAGACACACGACTTCGCCGTCGAGAATGCAGCTCTCGTGCGGCAGCGCCTTCACGGCACGCGCGATCTCGGGAAAGACGTGCGTGTAGTCGAGCCCCTTGCGCGTGAGGAGCAGGGCATCGTTGCCGCGCTTCGCAGCGATGAGGCGGTAGCCGTCGAGCTTCAGCTCGAAGATCCAGTCGTCGTTCGTGAAGGCGCCGTCGCGCGACTCGGCGAGCATCGGCTTCACGTTCCTCGCGTCGACCTTCGCCTTCACTGCGCCCGCCTCCTCGACGGCCGCGCGCAACCTGGCGCCGGGCTTCTCGCCCTCCTTCACCTGCTCGACGGTCAGTCCCGAGAGCACAGAGGTCTCGTCGAACTGGTCGCCGGGCGACTTCACATACGCGTCGCGCTCCTTGAGCAGCAGCCACTCCTTCTCGCTGCGCTTGATCTTCACGAGCGCCCACTTTCCGTGGAGCTTGTAGCCCTTCAGCTCGAAGGCGAGCTTCCCCTTCTCGAGCCCCTCGCGGACATCCTCGAGCGGGATCCACTCGCCGCGGTCCCACACGATGATTCCGCCGGCGCCGTAGTTCCCCTTCGGGATGACACCCTCGAAGTCGCCGTACTCGAGCGGATGGTCCTCGACGCGCACGGCGAGGCGCTTGTCGGCCATGTCGTAGGATGGCCCGCGCGGCACCGCCCACGACTTGAGCACGCCGTCCATCTCGAGGCGCAGGTCGAAGTGCAGGTGGCTTGCGGCATGCTTGTGGACGACGAACAGCCGCCCCGCGGACGATGAGACAGTGCCCACCGGCTCGGGCGACGTGTCCGCCGACCGCTTCGCGCGGTATTTCGCGAGGCTGTCGCTGGCGGGTTCGGCTTCCGTTCGGGGCTTTCCCGCGTCATGTTTGCGGGGCATCCTACGAGTCCAACCTCTTCCGCCTCACCGCCATGCCTCCGCGCTCCATCGCCAACGCAACCATCTCCTTCGGCCTCGTCTCGGTGCCGGTGAACCTCTACTCGTCCGCCGAATCGAAGACGAGCGTGTCGTTCAACATGTTGCACAAGAAATGTGGGGGACGGCTCAAGCAGCAGTACATCTGCCCCAGGGACGAGAATGAAGTCGTCGGCCGGGAGGACACCGTCAAGGGCTACGAGTTCGCCAAGGACCAGTACGTGGTCTTCTCCTCGGAGGAGATCAAGGCTGTGGAGGAGAAGGCGACGAACATGATCGACATCCTCGAGTTCATCCCCCTCGCCCAGGTCCAGCGCGAGTACGTCGACAAAGTCTACTACCTCGGCCCCGACAAGGGCGGCGACCGCGCCTATCGTCTCCTGTGCGAGGCGCTCATGGAGACCGGCCGCGCCGCACTTGGCCAGTATGCGGCGCGCGGGAAGCAGAACCTCATCCTCATCCGCCCCGTGAACGGCATCCTCGCCATGGAGCAGCTGCACTATGCCGACGAGGTGCGCCCCACGAGCGAAGTGCCCGTTCCTGACGGCGAGGTGAAGCCCATGGAGCTGATGCTCGCGAAGCAGCTCATCGAGGCGGCGTCCAATGAGAACTTCGAGCCGTCGAAGTACCGCGACACCGTGCGCGATCGGGTGATGGAGACGATCAACCGGAAGGTCGAGGGCCAGGACATCACGACGGACGCGAAGGTCGACGGCGGCGGCAGCAAGGTCCTCGACCTGATGGAAGCGCTCAAGGCGAGCCTCGCGGGCGTGCAGGCCGAGAAGGTCGAGGCCGAGGCGCCGAAGAAGGGGAAGCGGGCCAAGGCGTCGTGAAGCTGCTCGCGGGCACGAGCGGCTA
>JBDSTA010000377.1:0-7414 GCA_039928475.1 Gemmatimonadaceae bacterium
TCGCGTCCGCCCTTCGCTCCATCCTGCGCCAGGATCCGGACGTGATCTTCGTCGGCGAGATTCGCGATGCGGAAACGGCGGAAGTCGCGGCGCAGGCCGCGGCGACGGGCCACCTCGTGCTCGCCACCCTCCACACGAACGACGCCATGAGCGCCGTCTCGCGCCTGAGCGACCTCGGGCTCGACCGCGCGACGATTGCGTCCGTGCTGCGTGGCTCCGTTGCACAGCGCCTCGTGCGCCGTGTGTGCCCCGACTGCGTGCAGCGCATCGAGGGCGCGCTCACCGACAACGAGCAGCGGCTCGCCGCCGCGTTCAACCTGACGCCCACGATGCGGCCCACGGGATGCGCGCGCTGCAACAACTCGGGTTACCGTGGACGGCTGCCGGTCATCGAGGTGGCGGTCGTGGGCACGTCACTCACGGAGCAGATCGCCACGGGCGCGACGGCGGCGCAGCTCCAGCGACAGGCCGTCGCGCAGGGCATGCGTCCGCTGCGAGAGGTTGCACTGGAGCACGTGCGCAGCGGCGTCACGACCCTGGAAGAAGTCGAGCGCGTGCTCGGCGAGGCGGCCGACGACGGACCTGCCACGCCTGCACTGCCGCCGGCCATCCTCTTCGTGGACGACGACCTCATGCTGCGCCACCTCGCGACGACGATCCTCGCGTCGGGCGGCTACCGCGTGAGGCAGGCGCGCGACGGCGCGGAAGCGCTCGCGCTGGTGGAAGCCGGCGACGACGTCGCTCTCGTCATCACCGACCTCCAGATGCCCGGTATGACGGGCATGGAGCTCCTGCACAAGCTGCGCGGGAAGGTGCAGACCTCAATGATGCCCGTGATCGTCCTCACCGGCGACGACGAGCAGGATACGGAGGTGCGCCTCATGGATGCCGGGGCGGACGATTACATCAGGAAGCCCATTGACCCACCACGATTCCTCGCGCGCGTGAAGGCCGCCTTGCGACGAGCTGGAGTTTCATGACCGAGCCCACCCACCAGGCCATGGAAGGCGACGCCGCGCTTCCCGCCACCGACAACGCGTCGCTCGATCGCCTCAAACGATTCGGCGGCGGAAAGCTGCTCGGCGAGATGATCGCGCTCTTCCTCGCCTCGGCGCCCGAACGTCTCGCTGCCGCCCATGCGGGATTCGTCTCGCAGGACGCGCGCGCCGTCGAGATGGCACTGCATTCGCTCAAGTCGAGCTCCGCGCAGCTCGGTGCGCTGCGCATGCAGCGCATCTGCGAGCACGGCGAAGGACTCGCCAAGGCCGGTACACTCACCGAAGTTTCTTCATTGCTGCAACTGCTGAACGAGGAGTTCCCGCGCGTCCAGGAGTGGCTCGAACGTGCACGTCAAACGGAGGTGGCATGAACACCGTCGCTGTGGTGGAAGACAACGCCGACAACCGGCTGCTGCTGCAAGCCATCCTCGATGGACTCTATGATGTCGTGGAGTACGAGAATGGCGTGGATGCGCTCGCCGGGCTCGCAGCGAAGCTCCCCGACCTCGTGCTGCTCGACATCTCGCTGCCCGGCATGGATGGCAACGAGATCCTGGCGCGCATTCGCGCCGACGAACAGCTGCGCCGGCTTCCGGTCATCGCACTCACCGCACACGCCATGGCCGGCGATCGCGAGAAGTACCTCGCTGCCGGGTTCAACGACTACATCACCAAGCCCATCGTGGACGAAACGCTGCTCCTCAATGCGATGGAGAAGTGGATCGCCGCAGGCAGGGAAGGGCGGATCTAGTTCAGCGCTCGCGGGTAGGGAAGGAGAGTGACGGAGCGCGCCTTTCCGTCGTCCTTAGGGTGCGGCCCGGGTGCCGCTCCATTTCCCTCCTGCTGCATCCAATGGCAATCCCGAAACTGTCCCCTAACGTGCAGCGCCTGCTCCTGGCGTTCACGACCGGCTTGTTCCTCGCCTGCGCCGCGCACGTGAGCGCGCAGCCCGGCGGGATGAGCTCGATAGTCGCCCAATAGAAAAAACGCCGCGCAATGCGCGGCGTTTCTTTTTTGCGACCGATGCCGCCTCAGGCTTCGCGCAAGGCCGCCATCGGCGTCTCGCGGAACACCTCCCGGCCCGTGAGCAGCCCGATCGCCACGGCAAGCGCGATCATCAGCAGCGCGACGAGCGCCGCAGGCACCATGGCCGGTGCGAACGCGACCTTGAACACGAAGTGCATCAGCGCCCACGCCCCGCCCACGCTGAGCAGCATGCCAGCGAGGCTGCCGAGGGAGCCGAGCAGCAGGTATTCGGCGAGCATCACGCGTCCGACCTGGCGACGCGTCGCGCCGAGCACCTTCAGCAGCACGCCCTCGCGCAGGCGCTCACGGCGCGTGGCACTCACGGCGCTGAACAGCACCGGGATGCCGAGCGCCAGGCTGAGCCCGGCCATGAAGCGGATGGCCGCGGTCACCTTGTCGAGCACCTTGCCCACCGTCTGCTGGATGAGCGTGAGGTCGAGGCTCGCGACATTGGGAAACGTCATCACGACGTCGCGCTGGAGACGTGCGACGGCGCCGTCACCACGCACTTCGGCGAGGAGCACGAACTGCTTCGGTGCCTTCGCCAGTGCGCGCGTCTCGAACACCGCGAAGAAGTTCGGCTCGAAGCGAGTCCAGTTCACGTCGCGCAGGCTCGTCACGCGCGTGGCCACCTTCACCCCCTGCACGTCCCACGTGATCGTGTCGCCGATGCCGACGAGCATCCCCTTCGCCGCCTCGGCGTCGATGGACACTTCCGGCATCCTGTCCGGCGACGTGCCGCCCTTGGGGAACACGCCCTTCTGGAGCTTCTCCGACGGCATGAGGGAGTCGCGGTAGGTCGAACGGAACTCGCGCCGGATGACCCATCGCTCGCGCCGCGCATCCTTCTTCCTGGGGTCGGGCTTGAGCAGGTCCTCGCCGGACACGGAGTTGATCGCGACGATCTTCATCGGCACGATGGGCGTCTGCTGGATGATGGAATATCCACCGGCGCGAATCATCGAGTCGAGCGGTGCGCCCTGGTCATCCTGCACGTCGAAGAACAGCACGTTCGCGCGCGACGCATCCAGCTTGACCGCCACGGTGCGCAGCAGGTTCGACTGCACCTGGTACACGGTGCTCATCAGGAACACGCCGAAGCCGAGCGCGAGCACGACCGCGCGCGTCTGGTTGCCGGGCCTGTACAGGCTCGCCACGCCCTGGCGCATCACGAACGGCCACGTGGGGCGCACCATGCGCCGCGCGGATGCGCTCAGCAGCGCCGCCGCGCCGTAGAGCAGCCCGACGGCGCCACCGATCGCTGCGGCGAAGCCGAGGCCCTGTTCGAACGTCTCTGCGCGCGAGATGCCGAGTGCGGCGACGCTGAGCACCACCGTGAGCGCCACGAGCACGCGTACGGGATCGAAGCTGCGCCCGCGGAGCGCCGCGGAGTCGGACTCGCGGCGCAGGGTCTGGAGCGGGCTCACGTTGCGGAGCGAGATGAGCGGCATCAGGGCGAAGACGAACGCGACCCACGCGCCGACGAGCATGCCCGTGCCGAGCGCCACCGGCTCGATGGTGATCGTCACGTCCACGGGGAGGAACTCGGAGAGCACGTGCGGCAACCCGAGCTGAAGCCCGACGCCAAGCAGCGCCCCAAAGGCTGCGCCGACGATGCCCATCGCGACCGACTGCAGCACGTAGATGCCGAGGATCTGGCGGCTCGTGGCACCGAGGCACCGCAGCACGGCCACCGTGTCGATCTTGCGCATGACGAACGCATTCACGCCGCTGGCGACGCCGATGCCGCCCAGCAGCAGCGCGACGAGGCCGATGACGCTGAGGAAATCCCGCAGCTGGTCGATCGCCTCCGTGAGGTTGAACTCCGTCTCGGCAGCCGTGCGATACCGGACCTGCGCCTTCTCGAATCGCTCCTTGAAGCGGAAGATGAACTTGGCCGGCGTGAGCTTTGGCGGGAGCTTCACGAGCGTCTTGTGGTCCGAGCGGCTGCCGAACTGCAGCAGGGACGTCTCGTCGAGATACTGCGCGGGGATGTACACGCGCGGTCCCATCGCCGCGCTCACGCCGACGTCGCCGGGGACGCTCACGAGCGTTCCCGCGATGACGAACCGCGCGAAGCCAAGGGCAAGCGTGTCGCCGACGTGCGCGTTCAACGCGATGAGCAGCGATGGGTCCACGAGTGCGTTGCGCTGCTCGTGCAGGTGCGACCAGACGCCCGCGGGCTTCGTGACGATCTCTCCGTAGAACGGATATCCGGGCGTCACCGCCTCGATCTGCGCGAGGCGCGTGAGCCCCGTGCGCTGCACCAGCGCCATCGACACGAAGCTCGTGACGTCGGTGACGCCCACTCCCTCCGCCTTCAGCGAGTCGATCGCGGCGCGCACGGGCTTCGTGTAGTCCGAGCGCGACGACAGGGCGATGTCGCCGCCGAGCAGCGCGCGAGACTGCTCGCGCACGCTGCGCTGCGTGTTGCTCGCGAACGAGTCGATCGCGACGAGCGCGCCGACGCCGAGCGAGATGGACGACATGTAGAGCAGGAGCCGCCGCCGCGCGGTCCGGCTCTCGCGCCACGCGAGCGCAAGAAGCTGCGAGGTGCGCATCAAGCCACCGTCGCGGGTGCGGGCGTCTCGTCGCGCTCCACCATGGTGTCGCTCACCACCGCGCCGTCCGCGAGGCGGATGATCCGCTGCGCGCGGTGCGCGAGCGTGAGGTCGTGGGTGACGAGGATGATGGTCGTCCCCGCCTCACGGTTGAGCGCCTCCAGCAGCTCGACGATGTGCGCGCCGGTGTTGCCGTCCAGGTTGCCGGTGGGCTCGTCGGCGAAGAGGAGCCGCGGCGCGTTGCTGAACGCCCGCGCAATCGCGACGCGCTGCTGCTCGCCGCCGGAGAGCTGGTTGGGAAAGTGGTGCACGCGGTCGCCGAGCCCGACGCGGCCGAGGAGGTCGCGGGCGCGCGCGGGCGCGCCGTCGTCGCCGCGCAGCTCGAGGGGCACCTGCACGTTCTCGAGGGCCGTGAGCGTGGGAATCAGTTGAAAGCCCTGGAACACGAACCCAACTTTCTGCCCGCGCAGCTGGGCGCGGCGATCCTCGCTCAGGCGCGAGAGGTCCTCGCCATCCAGGAGCACGGTGCCGCGCGTGGCGACGTCGAGGCCCGCGAGCAATCCGAGGAGCGTCGTCTTGCCGCTGCCGGACGGCCCGACAATCGCGACGAAGGCGCCGTCCGGAACCGTGAAGCTGACGTCGCGTAGTACGGACAGGCGGTGATCGCCGCTCTGGTATTCCTTGGTCAACTGGCGAGCTTCGAGCATGAGACCGATTCGATGTGCGGTGGCGGTGCTGGCGGCGGGTGCCGTCGCAGTGGCGTGCAGTAATGACGGGCGAAGCGCCGAGCCGGCGCGCGATTCAGCGGCAGTGAGGAGTAGCGGGGTGCCTGCGCCGGTCGCGAGTGCTGCGACACCGAAGGGGAACGTGCTGTTCCTCGGCACCTCGCTCACGGCCGGCCTCGGCCTCGAGCCGGACAGCGCGTACCCGCAGCAGCTCCAGCGAAAGATCGATGCGGGCGCACTTCCATACCAGACGGTGAATGCGGGCGTGAGCGGTGAGACGTCGGCGGGGTTGCTGCGGCGGCTCGACTGGGTGCTGCGTGAGCCCGCTGCGGTGATCGTGGTGGAGACGGGCGCGAATGACGGGCTGCGAGGCCTGGCGGTGACAGGAACGCGCCAGACCATCGATGAGGTCCTGACGCGCATCCAGAAGGAGCAGCCGCAGGCGCGCATCATCCTGGCGCAGATGGAGGCGCCGACGAACCTGGGTGCGAGTTATACGACTGCGTTCCGCGCGATGTTTCCGGCGATCGCGAAGGCGCACGGGGCGACGCTGATGCCCTTCCTGCTCGACAGCGTGGCGGGTCGTCCGTCGCTCAACCAGGCTGATGGGGTGCATCCGAACCTGGAGGGGGAGCGGCTGGTGGTAGCGAATGTCTGGCGAACGCTGGAGCCGGTGCTCAGGGCACTTCCCCCAATGGCCGGGCGCGATTAAGTTCAAAGGCTGTCCTACTTTACGTCAATTTCTGTCAGGGTGCTTTCATGGCTGTCCCAGCCACGCAGATCCGCCGCGGCATGGTCATCGTCTTCGAGGGCGAGCCTGTGCGCGTCGTCGAGTTCCGCCATCACACGCCGGGTAACCTGCGCGCGATGGTGCAGGCGAAGCTGAAGAGCCTGCGCACGGGCTCGAGCTTCGATCACCGCTTCCGTGCCGCCGACTCCATCGAGCCGGCGTTCATGGAGACGCACGAGCTCGAGTACATGTACGACGCTGGTGGCACGTACCACTTCATGAACAGCTCGAACTACGACCAGATCGAGATGGATGAAGAGGCGCTCGGCGACAACGCGCCATGGATGCAGCCCGGGATGAAGATCCAGGCGGAATTCTATGACGGGAAGCCGATCGGCGTGCGCCTGCCGAATTCGATGACGCTCACCATCGTGGAGACGAACCCGGTGATGAAGACGGCGACGAAGACGGCGTCGAGCAAGCCCGCGAAGCTGGAGAACGGGGTGACGGTGAACGTGCCCGAGTTCGTGGCGACGGGCGATCGCATCCGGGTGAATCCGGGGACGAGCGAATACATCGAGCGCGCGAAGGATTGAGCCGTCGGTAGCGGTTGATTACCGCTGTTCGGCTGGTTACAATCAAGGCTCTCTGCGGCTTGTCGCCGAGAGACATGGTGGCTGTAGCTCAATTGGTTAGAGCACCGGTCTGTGGCACCGGGGGTTGCGGGTTCAATCCCCGTCAGCCACCCCTCTGGTCAGCGGCAAACGACGGGTCGGGCGCGGTATCCGGCGCGTCGTCGGTTTAGGTCCGTAGCTCAATTGGTAGAGCACCGGTCTCCAAAACCGGCGGTTGTGGGTTCGAGTCCCCCCGGGCCTGTGCTGGGTGTTTGACAAGAAGGAGCAGGGCGACGGCGGTATCGTCTAGGGGACTAGGACACGGCCCTCTCAAGGCTGGAACACGGGTTCGAATCCCGTTACCGCTATTCGGCTCGTGGGTACGGCCCGTTCGTCTATCGGTTCAGGACGGCACCCTTTCACGGTGCAGAGACGGGTTCGACTCCCGTACGGGCTATGCGATGAGATACTGCCGGACTGCCGGACCATGTTTTCAGCGAGAACCGCGGTGACACGCGGTGCAGGAGATCGGATTCGGTGGCGGCGCGTCGCGCCACGCGAGCCCCGATTGTGTGAGGGGCCGTAGCTCAGTTTGGTTAGAGCACTCGACTGTCACTCGAGAGGTCGCGGGTTCGAGCCCCGTCGGCCCCGTGTATTTCGGATAGATCGAACGTAGAAAAATGAGCTTGTCGGTTTACTGTTTTCGGTGCTCGGCCTACCTCGGCCTACCTCGGGACGCCCGGGCTGAGCGCGGTCGGCC
>JBDSTA010000378.1:0-9657 GCA_039928475.1 Gemmatimonadaceae bacterium
CCATTCCCGCACCGTCGAAGATCGTCTGCGTCGGCCGCAACTACGCGGCGCACGCCAAGGAGCTCGGCAACGAGGTTCCGAAGGAGCCGCTCATCTTCCTCAAGCCCCCCTCGAGCATCATTCGCGACGGGGAATCCATCCGTCTCCCAACGGTGTCCAAGCAGGTGGAGTACGAGGGGGAGATCGGCGTCGTCGTCGGCAAGCGGTTGAGGAAGGCGACGGCGGAGGAAGCGCGCAGTGCCGTGGCCGGTATCGTGGCCGCGAATGACGTGACCGCGCGCGATCTCCAGAAGTCCGATGGGCAGTGGACGCGCGCGAAGGGGTTCGACACCTTCTGCGCACTCGGCGAGGTGGGAGCAGTGCCGTCCGACCTCTCGGGCATCGGGGTCACGCTCCGCGTGAATGGTGCAGTCCGGCAGCAGGGCAGCGCAACGGACATGGTGTTCGACATCCCGGCGATCCTGGCGTACATCTCGGGCATCATGACGCTCGAGGCTGGCGACCTGGTCCTCACGGGGACCCCGGATGGTGTCGGGACCCTCTCGCCCGGCGACGTGGTAGAAGTGGAGATCGCCGGCGTGAGCCGAGTCAGCAACCCTGTCATCCAAGACGCCTAGTGCCGCTTCACGCCGACCGCTTCACGACACTCCCGGAGTATCCGCTCGCGAAGATTCCACAGCGCAAGCGCGAGCTCCTGGAACGCGGCGTGGACGTCATCAATCTCGGCGCCGGCGACGCGGATCTCGCGCCGCCCGCAGCGGCACTGGAGCGCATGAGGAGCGCCGTCACCGAGCCCGCCATGAGCCGTTACGGCTTCGGCATGGGCTACGTACCGTATCGCGAGGCGGTGAGCGCCTTCATGCAGAAGCGCTTCGGTGTGCGCGCCGACCCGATGACGGAAGTGGTGCCGCTCATCGGGTCGAAGGAAGGCATCTCGCACCTCGCGTTTGCGTACATGGAGCAGGGATCGGTGGGCATCATCCCCGAGCCGGGCTACAACGCGTATCAGGGCGGCACGCTGCTCGGCACCGGCGAGGCGTACAAGTATCCGCTGCGCCCGCGCACGAAGTTCCTCGTGGAGCTCGACGAGATCCCGTCCGACGTGCTCGATCGCACGAAGATCCTCTATCTCAACTATCCGAACAACCCGACGGCCGCCGTCGCACCGCTCGAGTACCTCGAGCGCGTGGTGCGCACGTGCCGCGAGCGGGACATCCTGCTGGTCTACGACAACGCGTACTCCGAGATGGCGTTCGACGGCTACGTGCCGCCGAGCATCTTCCAGGTGGAGGGCGCGCGCGACGTGGCCATCGAGTTCCACTCGCTGTCGAAGACGTACAACATGACGGGCTGGCGCTGTGGCTGGGCGGTGTCGAATCCCGAAGTCGCGAGCACGCTGGCGAAGGTGAAGTCCTTCGTGGATACGGGCCAGTTCATGGCCGTGCAGGCGGCTGGAGTCGCCGCGCTCGAGAGCTGGGAGAGCTTCGTCCCCGCCAACGTCGCGATCTTCAAGGAGCGTCGCGACGCGGCCGTGAGCGCATTCCGCGCAGCGGGCTTCGCGTGCGAGGTGCCGCTCGCGACGATGTACCTCTGGATCAAGCTGCCGGACGGCATCGCGTCGGCGGCATTCGCGGAGCGCCTGCTCGAGGATGAAGGCGTGATCGTGATGGCGGGATCGGCCTTCGGCGCCGGCGGCGAGGGCTTCTTCCGCATCTCGTTCATCACGTCGCCCGCGCGGATCGCGGAGGCCGCGGGCCGCGCAGGACGGGTCCTCGCGAACATGACCGTGGGTGCCGCATGAAGCAGAAGCGCCGCGAACCTGGAGCGTTGCTCTTTTCGGTCGCCATCCATGCGGTGGTGGCCTTTGCGATCCTCAACGCGGCGTTCCACTACGATTTCTCCGGCATGCGCGAGCCGACGGCCCCGCCGCCGACGCAGGAAAAGATCGCGTACGTGAGCGTGCCGGTGCGCGCGGGCTCGCCCACCGGCGATACCACGAGCGCGCCGGCGAAGACGAAGAATCCGTCGCGCGGCATCTCGGCGCCTGTGGAGACGCCCGTGTTCGTCGCGCCCCCGTCACCGCCGACAAGCGGGACGCCTGACGGCGTCGAGGGCGGCAAGGGCCGTGGCGCGGAAGTCGGCGCGACGGTCGGCATCGTGCCCGGCGATCCGGATCCGCGCCTGTCGTCGGACCACCCGCACGAGTTCTATCCTGCGCCGAAGTCACACGCCGAGCGCGTGGACAGCGCCGTGAAGGCGAGCATCTACGCGTACAACGATTCCGTGGCGCGCGCGATGGCGGCGGCAGGGAAGGCGCCCGGCGACTGGACGTTCGAGAAGAACGGAAAGAAGTGGGGCGTGGACGGCAACAAGATCTACCTCGGGAAGTTCGCGATCCCGAGCGCCGTGCTTGCCGCACTCCCCATCCGTATCCAGGGCAATCCCGGCGAGACCATCAATGACCGGCTGGTGACCACGCGCCGCGCCGATCTCCTGCTGCACGCCGACGCCCAGTTCCACGACGACGAGTTCAAGTCGGCCGTGAAGCGCATCCGCGAGCGGAAGGACCGCGAACGGAAAGAGCGGCAGGAGGCCACCAGGCCCGCCGCCGCTCCAGACATCATCCCGTAAGGGCCGACCGCGTCTAGCTGATCGTGGTATCGGTGCCGGCAGGAACGGGCAACGATGGCTGCAGTACCTGCTCCATGAACGGACGGAAGACACCGCACACGACGCCGAGCACCGCGAAGTCGTCGCGCGGCCCGACCTCGATGGCGCGTTCCGCGTCGTTGGCCGGCTCGAGGACGATCGTGGCGCCGCGATGCATGAGCGTCTTGATCGTGGCGTCTTCACCGAGCCGCGCGGCGACGATGTCACCATCCTTCGCGCGCGTCGAGGGCGATACCAGCACGTAATCATCGTGATGGATGCCGCGGCCGATCATGGACTCGCCCTTGATGCGCAGGAAGAAGACGTCGTCGCTCGGCAGGAAGCGGCGGTCCATGGTGATGAACCCCGCGCGATGGTCGGGGAGCAGCGCCGGCTCACCCGCGTGCACGCGGCCGTAGTAGGGAACCGGCTGCGTGCTCGCCTGGCCGCTGTGGCCCACGATGCGGACGCCGCGCGAGCGCGACTGGTCGCGCTCGATGAATCCCTTCTGCGACAGCGATCCCAGCAGATCGCTCACCGTCTTGGTGGACTTGATGCGAAACTTCTTCGCGATTTCGCGAATGCTGGGCTGATACGTGTTTTCCGCGAGGAAATCGATCAGGTAATGGTAAACCCTTCGTTCCAGCGGAGTGAGCGGCTCCGTCATCGTGCCTCTACGCGCATCACAATTGTGATAGCCGGGACTTCCACTGACCCGGCGGCTTTCCGGGGCAAATGTACGCCGTAAAACTTCCGACGCAACACTTGTTTCGTATTTGGGTCAATTCAGCGACAAAAGGCTGATGGCGGAGTCGAGGCGCGCGAGGCTCCGGTCGCGGCCCAGTAGCTCGAGCACCTCGAAAATCCCGGGGCTGACGTCCGTGCCCACCAGCGCTACCCGCATGGGCTGAAACAACTTACCCGCCTTGTCTCCGTAGCCGAGCGCCACCGCGACGCCGCGTAGCGCTTCCTCCATCGTTGCGGGCTCCCATGTGCCAAGCGCTCCCAATGCGTCCCGCACTGCCGAGAGGATGCTCGCCGCCGCGGGCCGGTCCTTCCAGTGCTTGGCCATTGGCCCCGCCTGAATCTCCACGGCATCGCCGAAATACGGCCGCGCCTGCGCGACCATCTCGTCGACGGTGCGCGAGCGTACCCTCAATAATTCGAGCAGCGTCGAGTACCATGCGTCGCTCTGGTCCTCGACGGCAAGACCCGCCGCGCTCAGCGCGGGAGTCACGCGCGATTTCAGCTCATCAATCGGCATCTGCATCAGGTACTGCCCGTTCATCCACTCGAGCTTCTTCATGTCGAACACGGCGGCCTTGCGCTGGAGGCCCTTCGTGTCGAACAGCTCGATCATCTGCGCCGTGGACATCATCTCGATGTCGTTGCCGGGCGCCCATCCGAGCAGCGCGAGGAAATTGCGCATGGCGCCCGGCAGGATGCCGAGGTGCTGGTAATCGCCGACGGCAGTAGCGCCGTGCCGCTTGCTGAGCTTCTTGCCGTCCATGCCGTGGATCATCGGCAGGTGCGCGAAGCCGGGGAGGTCGGCGCCGAGTGCCCGATACAGCATGATCTGTTTCGGCGTATTGGAGATGTGGTCGTCGCCGCGCATCACGAGCGTGATGCGCATGGCGATGTCGTCGCTCACGACGGCCAGGTTGTAGATGGGCGTGCCGTCCGCGCGCAGGACGATGAAGTCCTCGATGTCCTTGTTGGGGAATGCGATGGTCTCGTGCACGAGGTCATCCCAGCTCGTGCTGCCCTCGGGCACACGGAAGCGCAGCGTGAACGGCACGCCGGCATCCACGCGTCGCCTGATCTCAGCGGCGTCGAGCCGATCGCACCGGCGATCGTACTTGAAGCTGCCGCCCGCCGCCTCGGCCTCGGCGCGGCGCCCCGCGAGCTCCTCCTGCGTGCAGAAGCAGCGATAGGCCGTGTCGTTCGCCAGCATGCGGAGGGCGTCGGCGCGATGGCGCTCGAGGTTGGCGCCCTGGTGCACGACCTCCTCGTCCCACTGGAGGCCGAGCCACTCCATGCCCTCGAAGATCGCGCGGGTGCTCTCGTCCGTGGATCGCGCCTTGTCCGTGTCCTCGACGCGGAGGAGGAACTGGCCGCCGTACTTCTTCGCGTAGAGCCAGTTGAAGAGCGCGGTGCGCCCGCCGCCGACGTGCAGGTAGCCGGTGGGAGACGGCGCGAAGCGGAGTCGCGGGACGGAGGAGGCCATGTCGCAGGTCACGCCACAGGGTGAAAGCACGAAGGCCCGTCGCGAGTGGCGGCGGGCCTTCTGCACGGAGAGGGAGGGATTCGAACCCTCGATACCAGTTTCCCAGTATGCCGGTTTAGCAAACCGGTGCCTTCAGCCTCTCGGCCACCCCTCCAGGACGCATGGTAAGCGGCCAGCATCCAATGTAATCGGCTGCGTCGAGCGCCTGCAACCCGCTGGGGCGCACGGATCGTGACGGGGCGTGTCGCCAGCAGTCGTTGAGGCATGCTCCTATTCCTCTGCGTGGTGTTCGTGCTGTCCGGGGCCGCAGGCCTCATCTACGAATCGATCTGGACGCGGTACCTGGGCCTCTTCGTGGGCCACAGCGCCTACGCGCAGGTGCTGGTGCTCGTGATCTTCCTTGGCGGCATGTCGCTGGGTGCGTACGCCGTGGGCAGGCGCGCGGAGCGTGTGCGACGCCCCCTCCTGTGGTATGCAGTGGTCGAGCTCGCGATCGGGATGCTCGGCATCGTGTTCCATGACGTGTTCGTGTGGAGCACGCAGATCGCGTACGACTCGCTCTTTCCCGCGATCGGACCCGGTGCGATGCACAGCGTCGCCAAGTGGGTGATGGCCTCGGTGCTCATCCTGCCGCAGTCGCTGCTCCTCGGCGCGACGTTCCCGCTGATGACTGCCGGCGTACTCCGCATGAAGCGTGGCGCGCCAGGACGTACCATCGCACTGCTGTACTTCGCGAACAGCCTGGGCGCAGCGGTGGGCGTGTTGTTCGCCGGGTTCGTGCTCATCGAGGCGAGCGGGCTTCCGGGGACGCTACTGGCGGCGGCGATGCTGAATCTCGTCGTCGCCGGTGCGGCGATGATCGTGGAGATGCGCAACAACGCGGCGCTCCTGCGCGCGGCGATCGGGCGCGGCGAGCTGCCGACGTCGCAGCCCGCGTCGTCGCCCGCGGTGGACACGGCGCCGATCGATGGCGCGTCGAACGTGACGTTCGAGCGTGCACGCGCGATCCTGCTGGTCGTCGCGTTCGGCACCGCGGTGTCGTCGTTCATCTACGAGATCGGCTGGATCCGCATGCTGTCGCTCGTGCTCGGCTCGGCGACGCACTCCTTCGAACTGATGCTCTCGGCGTTCATCGTCGGCCTCGCGAGCGGCGCATTCTACATCCGGCGGCGCACGGAGTCGGCCGCATCCTTTCGCATGCTCGCGTACGTGCAGCTCGCGATGGGCGCGCTCGCCGTCGCGACCCTGCCGGTGTACGTGCAGTCCTTCCAGTGGATGGCCGACTTCATGGCGGCGTTCTCGCGGTCGCCGGCCGGCTACCGTGCGTTCAGCCTCTCGCGCTACTTCATCTGCCTGGTGGTGATGCTTCCCGCGACGTTCTGCGCGGGCATGACGTTGCCGCTCATCACGCGGCTGCTCATGCGTGGCGAGCGCGGCGAGCGCGCGATCGGCACGGTGTACAGCGTCAACACGTTTGGTTCGATCGTCGGCGTCATCCTCGGCGCGCTGGTGCTGCTGCCGGTGCTGGGACTCAAGTGGATGCTCGTCGCCGGCGCATCGATCGACATCGCGCTCGGCGTGTACCTCCTCGTGCAGGAGCAGGGACGCACGGTGTGGTGGGAGCGCCGCCGGCAGTGGGCTCCGGCGTTTGCTGCCGTGGCCATGCTCTTCCTGCTTGGCTCGCTGGCCGACTTCGACCGCAGCGTGCTCACGAGCGGCGTGTTCCGCTACGGCACGGCGAAAAAGGCGAAGGTGAACGACGTCGTCTTCTACGCCGACGGCCGCACGGCAACGGTGAGCGTGCGCCGCATCACGATGAGTGGCGGGTTGTCGCTCGCGACGAACGGCAAGCCGGACGCGTCGCTGGGGCCGGAGTGGTTCAAGCCGCCGACAGTGCGCGGCCTCTTCACGCACGACGCCTCCACGCAGATGCTGCTGCCGCTCCTCCTGCTCGCACATGCGCCGCAGGCGCAGTACGCGGCGGTGATCGGGCAGGGCTCGGGCATGTCGTCGCACACGTTCCTGCTCGACCATCGCCTCAAGAGCCTCGTCACGATCGAGATCGAGCCGGAGATGATTCGCGCCTCGACGAAGTTCTATCCGGCGAACCGCCGGGTGTTCGACGACCCGCGCTCGACCTTCGCCATCGACGACGCCCGCTCGTACTTCGCCGCGAGCGGCAAGAAGTACGATCTCGTGCTGTCGGAGCCGTCCACGCCCTGGGTGGCGGGCGTGTCGGGACTCTTCACCACCGAGTTCTACTCGCATGTGCGCCGCTACCTCACGCCGAACGGCGTGTTCGGCCAGTGGCTGCACCTCACGGAGATCAACGACGGCCTCGCGCTGAGCGTCGTGCGCGCCGTGGCCGAGAACTTCGCGTCGTACACCATCTATGCGGTTGGCAATCGCGACATCCTCATCGTCGCCAGCCAGCGGAAGACGCTGCCGCCGCCCGACTGGTCGGTGGTAGAACTTCCGCAGGTGGCCGATGCACTGCGGCGAATCTATCGGCTCACGCCCGCAGAGCTCGACGGACTGCACATGGCGGACGGAGCGACGTTCGCGCCGCTGCTTGGTCACGGTGCGGCAAACTCCGACTTCTATCCGTCGCTGGATCTCGGCGCCGAGCGGTCGCGGTTCCTGAACGAGGCGGCCAACGGGTTCGTGGGGATGGTGAGCGATCGCTTCGCCATTGCGCCGATCATGGAGCGTCGCCGCGCAGGCATCGACGGAGAGGTGAACGGGCCCGTGTCCGGAGTGCCGAAGCTCGAAGCGATGTCGCTCGCGGTGCGCGCGCGCGACAGCAACTACCTCGGCGCGCCGATGGACATGATGGGCGCCGCGGAGCGCGCGCGCGCCGTGGAGCGAATGCTCTCGTCGAACGGACCGCCGGTGGACTGGCACGTGTGGGTGAGCGCGGTGCGCGAAACGGAGGAAATGCGCGCGGGTGGCACGTCCGGCTACGTGGACAGTGCGTACTTCGCACGCGTGCAGCACTACATGGATGCGCAGCACGCCCCCGACGAGGCGCGCGCGGCGATCGCGTTCCAGTACGGTCTCGCGTCGTGGGACTTCGCGCAGGCGGCGCAGGCTGGCGACCTCCTGATCAAGCGCGCGAAGGTCGGCGACCTGTGGATGCCCGCTGACGTCCTGCGTGAAGGCGTGGTGCTCGCGCGGCTGCAGGTCGGCGACGTCGAAGGGGCGCGAAAGGCCTATGTGGCGCTCGCTGGACAGTCGCAGCGCGACAAGAACGACGTGCGGCCCCAGCTGCTCGGGGCATGGATCACGGCGGGCGAGAGCCTCAAGGTCGCGCTGAAACGCTAGCCGTCGAACAGCGAGCCGATGATGTCCATGATGGCGGAGAAGACACCTTCGGCAGCTCCGCCAACTGCTTCCGCCGCGCCCATGGCGACGGAGGCGGCGCCATCGACGGACACGCTGCCAAGCGCGCCGGCGGCGGAGCCGAGTCCGTGAACGACCGCGGCGCCGCCGTAGAACGCGACGTCCGGCGCCCAGAAGAGCGACTCGAGCATGATGTCACCCCCAGTGGCGAGCGCCGCCG
Organism: Gemmatimonadaceae bacterium; assembly: GCA_039928475.1. GTDB lineage: Bacteria > Gemmatimonadota > Gemmatimonadetes > Gemmatimonadales > Gemmatimonadaceae > AG11. The sequence goes on from JBDSTA010000378.1 coordinate 8,439, forward strand.
CGCCGCGGCCAGGCCGCTGCCGGTTCAACTCGGCGATTGCGAGCGACCACACGCTTCGCAGCTCGTGATGGTCGAACCACACGCCCTTGCAGCTCGCGCAGACGTCGAGCACGAGGCCGTCGTGTGTGCGGCGCTCCATCACGCGGTCGCACGCCGGGCAGCGCAGCAGGTTCTTCGTCCCGCAGGCGGGACATTGCTCGGCGTCGCGATCGAGGGGCGCGTGGCAGCCATGGCACGGAGTGACCGGCGCCGCCTGCCGAGGAGGAATGTGCTTCCAGAGGTCGGAGGGCGAGAATCGCGCGAGCTGCTGCGCCTCACCCTTCTCGAACCATACGCCGCCGCAGCGCGTGCAGTGGTCGAGCGTGAGCGACAGCCGGCCGTCGCCGATGTGGACCTTCTCCATCTGCACGCCAAGGCAGACAGGGCAGGGAAGGCGCGCCTCGAAGGGACGCGACGTCCGCGGCGGCGCCACGTCAGGCATCGAGGAGGCCCGCCGCGTCGTTCTTGCCGCCCAGGTAGCGCGCGTCATGGAACGTGTAGACGAGCACGCCGTCGTCCGTGACCTCGAGGTCGGCGACCTCGCGCAGCACGAGCGCGTCGAGCATCGCCTTCGCCTCACCAGCGGGAAGTGCGAGCACGCTCTCGACCTCGACGGCCGTGAGCCGCCCCTGGTGCAGCATGGCGAGCTTGAGGATCTCGGCCTCGATCGTCTGCTGGCGCAGCAGTTCCATGCGCTTGCGCGGGCTGCCCTTGAGGGAGCTCCGGAGCAGCGTGAATCCCGCGATGGCTGGAAGTCCGACACTGAGCAGCACGGCGAACATCGCGGTGGGCGAGAACAGGCTCGCGCCAGACCGCATGAAGCCGAGCAGCATGAGTGCGGAGACGATGAGGAGCACGACCCCGCCGATCTTACGTCCCACGGATCCCTCCAGCGCTGCGACTGGTGGATGAATGAAGGGGAAGCGGGCAGGGTGGGATTCGAACCCACGGAACGCTTTCACGTTCGCTCGTTTTCAAGACGAGATCCTTAAACCACTCGGACACCTGCCCCCGGGCGCCGCGCGGCGGCTCCGACCAGGGGAAAAATCACCAGCGCGCATGGTGAACGCCAGTGATGGCGCGCGAAAGCTCGCGGTAGCGGGGTGCGTGCGTTGGTGTGGGGACGTAGAATCAGCGCATGCGATCCAGAATTCCCTCCATCGTCGCGCTGTGCGCGATG
>JBDSTA010000379.1:0-12133 GCA_039928475.1 Gemmatimonadaceae bacterium
CGGAGGCAACCTGCCTCCGACCCCTGTCAGCTCTGACCCCTGTCAGCTCTGACCCCTGTCAGCTCTGACCCCTGTCAACTCTGACCCCTGTCAGCTCTGACCCCTGTCAGCTCTGACCCCTGTCAGCTCTGACCCCAAATGAGGGTCAGGTGATCTTGACCTGCACCGAGTTGTTGAGCGTGATGCTGATGTTGCCGCCATCCGCCACGCAGCCCTCGTAGTTCGCCGTGCCGGCCGCGACACCCGCGCCAGCCGCGGCACCGGCCGCCGCGCCGATCACCGTGGACTTCGTGTTCTTGCCGAGGATCTGGCCGGCGATGGCGCCAACCACGGCACCGCCGACGACCTTCTGGATGTCCTTGTCCTTCGGCTGGTTGCGCACGCGATCCACGTCAGCGCTCGCCACCGTGGCGCTCACCGGGTAGGACCGGCCGCCGAAGCTCACCGACTTCACCGCGAACTCCATCACGATCTTGTCGGTGGCGTTCTCGCTGCGCTTGAGGTTCGTGATCTCGAGGTTGACCGTCGCGCCGGCCGGGATCACCGCGCCGTTCGAGCCCGTCACCGAGCTGGCGAGCGTGGCATTGAACGACTGACCGACCTTGTGCGTGTTCGTGCAGACACGCTCGTTCGAGCGCAGGCTCATCGACGTGCCCGACGCGATCGTGCCCACCGCGCCGCCGGCGCTGGTGCCGGAAGTGCCGGAGGGGTTCCTCGTCACGGTGTTGCCGGACGCGGTCGTCGTGGTCGTCGGCGTTGCGGGCCTGGGCGCAGGCCTGGTCGTCGCCGGCTTGCTCGTCGTCGGCTTCGGGCTGGTCGCGACCGGCGCAGGCGTCGCGACAGGTGCGGCGACGTCCTTGAGCGCGGGCTGTGTGAGCGTATCGCGGCCGGCGAGGGCGAGGTCCTTGTTCAGGGCCGTATCGGTGGCCAGCGTGGTGTCGGCCTTCTTCTCCGAAACGGTGCAGGCCGAGAACACGAGCGCTGACGCCAGGACGAACGTGGCGCCAAGCCTGTGGGTATACTTTGTCATCCGAATGCCTCCAATATGTGGCGCGGACTTCGCGGTCGAAAACGAGGCGAAATGGCGATGCTACAACAACTTGAAGCAATCGTGAACCAAGCGTAAGTGGCAAGTTCCCTGCCAGCCGCGTCCGCCTTGCGGCGCCTGATCCCCTACTTCACGCCGTACCGCCGGATGCTGGCGGGCGGACTCGTGCTCGTCATGGTCTCCTCCGCCATCGGGGCCGTCATTCCGTGGCTCCTGCGCGCTGGAATCGACTCCCTGCACCGCGGTGCGGATTGGCATCACGTCGCCCTCATCGCCGCCGGCATCATCGCCGTCGCGCTCGGCGGCGGCGCCCTGCGCTACTGGATGCGGGAGATCCTCAACGGACTCAGCCGGCACATCGAGAACGACCTCCGGCAGGCGCTCTTCGACCACCTCACCACGCTCGACGCCGACTACTACGGCCGCACGCGAACCGGCGACCTCATGGCGCGGCTCACGAATGACCTGAGCGCCGTCCGCATGGCCGCCGGGCCCGCGATCATGTACCTCACGAACACGATCTTCGGCGCCACGTTCGCGCTCGTGTTCATGCTGCGCATCGACGTGAAGCTCACCGCGCTCGCGCTCATCCCCATGATCATGCTGCCGGTGATCATGATCAGGACGGGGGCCGCGATCCACCGCCGCTTCGAGGCGGTGCAGGAACAGTTCAGCACACTCACGACGCAGGTGCAGGAGAATCTCGCCGGCGTGCGCGTCGTGCGCGCGTATCGCCAGGAGAATGCCGAGATCGCGCGCTTCGGCGCCCTCAACGACACGTACGTCGAGAAGAACATCGCGCTCGCGAAGCTGTACGGCATGATGAACCCGCTCTTCGGCCTGCTCGCCGGCCTCAGCGTCGCCATCGTGCTCGGCGTCGGGGGATCGCTCGTCGTGCGCGGTACGATCACGGTGGGCGCCTTCGTCGCCTTCGGCTTCTACCTCACGAGCCTCACGTGGCCGATGATCGCGCTCGGCTGGGTGATCAACCTCTTCCAGCGCGGCGCCGCGTCCATGGGCCGCCTCGTCGAGGTGCTCGACACGAAGGCGTCCATTGCCGACGCGCCAACGCCGGCGTCGCTGCCGCATGCCGAGCGCGGACGCGCGATCACTTTCCGCGACGTGAGCTTTCACTATCCCGCGCCCCAGGGGGCCGAGCCGCGGTGGGTGCTGCGCGAGGTGTCGTTCACGGTGCCCGCGGGTGGAACGCTCGCTGTCGTCGGCGCGACGGCGAGCGGCAAGAGCGCGCTCATCGACCTCATCCCGCGACTGCACGATCCGCAGGAGGGTCAGGTGCTCATCGACGGTGTCGACGTCCGCGAACTGCGCGTCGAAGAGCTGCGCGACGAGATCGGCTACGTGCCGCAGGAGAGCTTCCTCTTCAGCGACACCATCGCGTCGAACCTCGCCTACGGCGACGCGAGTCACGCGCTCGTGGACCATGAGTCGTCCGGCGAGGCGACGCCCGAGCAGTCGCGCACGCTCGGCGCGGCGGACGCGGCCGCGGACGCGTGGGCGGCGGACGTGGCGCAGCTCGGTGAGACGATCGAAAGTTTTCCATACGGATATGGCACCATGCTCGGAGAGCGCGGTATCAACCTTTCCGGTGGGCAGAAGCAGCGGCTCGCGCTGGCGCGGGCACTCGCGCGACGACCGCGCATCGTGCTGCTCGACGATGCACTCTCCGCAGTGGACACCCACACGGAAGCAGAGATTCTCCGGGGGCTCGGCGGCGCGCTCGCCGGGCGTACGGCCGTCATTGCATCGCATCGCGTGAGCGCCGTGCGCGATGCGTCGTGGATCATCGTGCTCGACGGAGGCCGCATCGTGGAACAGGGACTTCACGAGGACCTGATGGCGGCGGGCGGGCGCTACACTGCACTGTTGAGCAGGCAACAGCTTGAAGAGTCAATCGAAGATGAGTCGCCCACTGGCGACCTCGTCGGAAGTCAGTAAATTTGTGAACACATGATTAGCGTCGATCAAGAAACGCCCACGAGCTCGCTCGCGCAGGCTCCCGTCAGCACCCTCCCGCTCGAGACGCAGCTCAAGCAGGCCCTCGAGCACATCGCGGAGCTCGAGGCGCGGGATGCGCTGAAGACACAGTTCCTGGCGAACATCTCGCACGACCTGCGGACGCCCCTCACGGCGGTCATCACGCATGCGGAGATCCTGCGCGACGGCATCCTCGGCCCGTTGAGCGACCGCCAGCTCGACAGCATCTCGGGCATCATCAACGGCGGACGCCAGCTCCTCGCGCAGGTCGGTGAGATCCTCAAGTATGCGCGCGGTGCGGCGAACCAGCTCACGATCACGTGGACCGAGTTCCAGCTGGGCGATGTCATCGCGCAGCAGGGCACGCTGAACGAGTCGCTCGCGAGCAAGAAGGGCGTGACGCTCGAGACGGACGTGCCCGCGGACCTCGAGCCGGTGTCGGCCGATCGCGAGAAGGTGGGGCACATCATCGGCAACCTGCTCGGCAATGCGATCGACTTCACGTCGAACGGCGGCCGCGTGTGGGTGCGCGTGACGCGCGGTCAGGGGCCGGATGGGCCGGAGTGCGTGATCGAGGTCGGCGACACCGGCATCGGTATCGACCCGGCACATCACGAGCTCGTGTTCCGCGAGTTCGCGCAGGTGGACTCGAGCGCGTCCCGCCAGCACCACGGCACGGGCCTGGGCCTCACCATCGCGCGGAAGCTGGTTGAGCTGCACGGCGGTCGCATCTGGCTCGAGAGCGCCCTGGGAGCGGGCAGCCGCTTCTATTTCACGATTCCGCACCCGGCGCGTTGAGCGTTCGACAGTGAACGCCGCGCTACCGCATGTGCTGGTGGCCGAGGACAACCCGCTCGTGTGCGATGCGATGCGCGTGTTGTTCGGCGAAACCGGTCATCGCGTGTCCACCGCGGGGCATGTCGCCGAGATCGTGGACATCGCGGAGTCGGATCCGGTGGACCTGCTCCTGCTCGATCTCGGCCTGGCCGACGGCGACGGCTTCGACGTCCTCGATCAACTGCGCGCGCTGAAGGTGCCGCCGCGCGTGACCGTCGCGCTCACGGGCCGCGATGAGCCGGACATCGTGGCTCGCTGCCTGGCGGCCGGCTGCGAGGCGGTGCTGCTCAAGCCGGTGCCGGCAAGGGAGCTGCTGGATCGCGCTGGTTCCTGGCTCGCCACCGATTAGAGCCTGTCCCGCAGGAATGCTGGCGTCACTCCCTGCATGTAAGTGGCGAGCACAGTGAAATAGTCCATCATCATCAACCCGCCGACGATCACCAGCAGCGCCCCGCTCACCTGCGACACGCGCGCGAGATACGGGCGAATGCGGGTCACGGCGCCGAGGAAGCGTTCGACAGCCACCGCCGCGAGCAGGAACGGCAGAGCGAGGCCGAGCGAGTAGGCGAGCAGGAGTGGCAGGCCGCGCGACAGGTCAGCCGTCGCCGCCGTGTAGGCGAGGATCGCACCGAGGATGGGGCCGAGACACGGCGTCCACCCTGCCCCGAACGCGACGCCGACGAGCACCGTGCCGAGGTAGCCCACCGGCTTCGTCGCGAGGTGCACGCGTCGCTCCCGATCAAAAGCGCCAACCTTGATCACGCCGAGCAGGTACAAACCGAACAGCACCACCAACGCGCCGCCGAGGCGCGTGATCCATATGCGATAGTGGATCAGCACGCGGCCGAGGATCGTCGCCGATGCGCCGAGTGCGACGAAGATGAGCGTGAAGCCCAGCACGAACAGCGACGCGTGCAGCAACGCTGATCGACGCGACGTCGACAGGTCCTCGAAGCCCACACCGGTGACGAAGGTGAGGTAGCTCGGGATCAGCGGCAGCACGCACGGCGAGAGGAAGCTCAGCAGGCCGGTGCCGAAGGCGAGCGCGATGCCGAGGGATGCTGGATCTGCCACGGGGAAGTGACCGCGTTGGAACAAGGTGTGGTCCTACATGTATCTTGGCATCGCGTGGCATGCTCGCCACGTCCCGCCTCCGCGAAATGTATCGTCGTCTCCAGGCGCTCGCCCGCACCCTGCTCCTTATCGTGCTCGCCGCAAGCGCCGCCCCGGTCACCGGGCTCGCGCAGGCGACGGCGCGCGGAGCCATCGAGGGCACCGTGGTGGACAGCGCAACGGGCCAGCCGAAGGAGGCAGTCGCCGTGACGCTCGGCGGCACGTCGCGTGGCATCCTCACCGACGCCGCGGGCCGCTTCGCCTTCACGGACCTCGTTGCGGGCACCTACACGCTGCGGACGCGCCAGATCAGCACGCGGTCGCTCGAGCTGCAGGTCGAGGTGCGCGCCGGCGCGACGACGACGCTCCTCCTCCGCGTCGCGTATGCGCCCGTGACGCTCGGCGCCGTGCGCGCGCGTGCGCGCTCGCCGGAGCGCGAGCGCTTCGAGATGAGCCCGAGCATCGGCGCAATCTCGTTGACGCCGAGCTCCGTGAAGGACGTGCCGAGCATCGGTGAGCCGGATGTGCTGCGCACCGTGCAGCTGCTGCCCGGCGTGAATGCACGCAACGACTTCTCGTCGGGCTACAACGTGCGCGGCGGTGAGTCCGACCAGAACCTCATCCTGCTCGACGGCTATCCGATCTTCAATCCGTTCCACCTCGGCGGATTGTTCTCGACCTTCCTCGACGAGACCGTCGGGTCGATCGACCTGCTCACCGGCGGCTTCGGCGCGCAGTACGGCGGCCGGCTGTCGAGCATCCTCGACGTCACGTCATCGAACGCGGAACGGCAGGGACTGCACGGCACGCTCGGCGTGTCGGTGATCTCGTCCAGCCTCTCGCTCGGCAGCGCGAGCGCCGACGGGCGGTCGAGCTGGATGATCGCCGGTCGTCGCACGTATGCGGACAAGCTCGTGGCGGCGCTGAGCGATCGCACATTCCCGTATCACTTTTCGGATGCGCAGTTCCACGGCCTGAAGGCGCTCGGCAAGGGAGAGATGAAGGTCGACCTCACCGCGTACTCCGGCGCGGACGTGCTCGATGGCGACTTCCTCGCGTTCAGCGATTCGGCGTCGGCGGGTGGTGGCGGCGGGACGTTCACGTTCGGATGGGCGAACCAGCTCGTGGGAGCGAAGCTCAGCAACATCTGGCGCGATGGCGCGCGTCTCCCGCTCCTTGGCGCGGCGGACAGCGTGGCGGTCGAGCAACGCATATCGCTCACGCGCTTCGGCACGGCGCTCGATCTCGGCGCTGGTGCGCTCACGCTCGCGAACAGCGTGCACGAGTTCCGCCTCGGTGGCAACATCCGCTGGAATCGCGGCTCGCACGAGCGAAAGCTCGGCTACGAGGCGTCCGGGTATTCGATCCACTATGACGTGACGTCGACGGTGTCGGAGACGGACCTGTTCTCGCTCGAGCAGCACCCGACGTCGTCGTCACTCTACTACCAGGAGCAGTGGCGGCCCTCGAGGCGATTCATCGCCGAGGCGGGACTTCGTGCGGAGCACGTGTCCGGGCGCGACTGGACCGGGTTGTCGCCGCGAGTGGCGGTGAAGTACTTCGTCACGCCGGACCTGGCGCTGAGCGCCGCGGTGGGCAATTACGCGCAGTGGCTGCACTCGCTGAATCGCGAGGACATCCCGGTGCGAATCTTCGACTTCTGGGTTGCGAGCGACCAGTACACGGAGGTCTCGCGCGCGACGCACTACGTGCTCGGCCTCGAGGACTGGATCAGCCCCCTCCGATTCGCGCGGGTGGAGGCGTGGGCGAAGAGGTATTCGCACCTGCTCGAGCAGAACACGGCCGACGACCCCGCCGTGCGCGGCGACGAGTTCCTCGACGGGAAGGGATTCTCGTACGGGTTCGACCTGTTGCTGCGGCAGCTCGACATCGGGCCCTTTGGCGGCTGGGTGTCGTACACGTACGGTGTGGCGTCGCGCGAGCGCGGCTCGAACTGGGTGTGGCCGGGTCATGATCGCCGGCACAACCTGAACGTCGTCGGCACGTACAAGCCGGGCACGAAGTACACGTTCTCCGCGCGGCTGGGTGTCGCGAGCGGCACGCCGTACACGGACATCGTGGGGCAGCTCGTGCGTCGCAACTACAATCCGCACACGCACCAGTTCAACGGCGATCGCAGCGGCGACGGCGAGACGCAACCGGTGGGCGGCACGCGGAATGGCTCGCGCTATCCGCTGTTCCAGCGCCTGGACCTCGGCGTCTCGCGCGCGGGCTCGTGGCGCGGCCTGCAGGTGACGCCGTACTTCAGCATCGTGAACGCCTACAACGCGAAGAACGTCTTCATCTACACGTTCGACTACACGACGAATCCGCCCACGCGCGAATCGGAGTCGCAGTTTCCCTTCCTGCCGACCATCGGCATGACGGTGGTGTTCTGATGCGCTCAGTCATTCCGAGCGCAGCGAGGAGCCTCCTCCTCCTCCTCTTCGCCGTCGCCTGCACCTTCGATCGGACGACGATCAGCAGGGAGGCGCCGCAGATCGTCGTCCACGCAGTGCTCGACCCGAGCGCCGTCGTGCAGGAGGTGCTCGTCGAGCGCACGCTCACCGGCGGCGTCACCATCCGCGACGGCGTGCGCTACGATCCGCTCGACCCCATCAACTCGGGCGGCGGCGATCCCGTCGTTGGCGCGGACGTGAGCATCACTGGCCCCGACGGCACGTGGAAGGGCTCGGAGGTCAAGTATCCGGGCAAGCCGGTCGCCTACGGTGCGGGGCGGTACGAGGTGATTGCCGGCGCGGGCACGCGCCCGATTCGCGCTGGCGCCGAGTACACGCTCAGTGTGCGCACGACGACGGGCAACGTCGTCACGGGCCACACGCTCACGCCGCTCGCGCCGGCGTTCACCAACCTGAGCCCACTCGTGACGTTCGATCGCGACAGGGACACGCTGGACATGAAGTGGAATGCGGCGAAGTACGCGCGCACGTACGGGCTCCGCGTGGAGTCACCCTTCGGCGCCTTCCTGCTCTTCAGCGACAGCACGCATCTCCGCTTCGCCGGCGACCTGCGCAACCTCTTCGCGTCGGACCTCCAGAAGGTGTTCATCCCCGGCTTCCGGCAGGTCGTCACGGTGTTCGCCGTGGACACCAACTTCTTCGACTACTATCGCTCGCGTAACGACCCGTTCACCGGCTCGGGCATCATCAACAAGCTGGATGGGGGCATCGGGCTGTTCGGCGCGATCGCGATCGTGAGCTCACGCACGCTCGACGTGACGCAGCAGCCGAAGGAACCGGCGATCGAGGGCGACTACGAGGCGTCGCCGGCGAACATCGGCCCGAAGCAGGTCGACATCATGCGCCTGTATGTCGAGACGCCAGGTGCGCTGACGTCGCTGAGCGGCTGGTACACGGTGAACCGGGTGACGGCACCGCGCGACGGCATCGCGGGCGCGCGTGATGGTGTGCGCATCGAGCTCCAGTTCCTGCTCGACCAGGATTCGCGGCGGCGCCTCGTGACGTGGGTCGGCGCGCAGGAGGGCGACTCCCTCGTCGGCGCGTACACGAATGCCAGCGCGCGAGTGGTGTTTCGTCGCCGGAAGACCTGACCGCTCAGGCCGTTGGCGGCAGTGTGGCGCGGAATTCGTCGCCCGAGATGCGCACTGTCTCGTCCACATCGCCTGAGCGGCGCTGCACGCCCCGTACGACGGCATCCACAGTGAGCAGGGGCGCGTCGGCCTCCTCGGTGACGCTCACCTCCCACTTGCCGCGATCGAGTCCCTTGAGCGTGTGGCGATAGCGGGCCGTGTAGATGGTGTAGCGCTTCGCCGGCGCGGGAGGTGGCGCTGGCACCTCGACATCCTCGGCGATGTCCTCTTCCATCTCATCAGCGACCGTCTCGTCGGCGACGAACGCCGCCTCGTCCACCAGCTGGTCGTGCACCACCATCTCGTCCGGCGTCTCCAGCGCTGCCGCCTCGGCGACGTCGGCCGGCGGGATGTAGCCGCCGTCCACATCGAGCGTGACGACCGGCGCCAGCTCGAGCGCGATGACGGCGACGCCGCTCTCCACGCCACCCTGGCGAATGGCGCCGAAGAGATGCAGCTCGTTGACGCGATCGGCGGGCAGCTGCCGCGCGATGGCGGCGAGGAAGCGGTTGCGGGTCTCGTCCGTCATTGCGCGGCCACCGGCGTGCCGCGCTGGTCGAGCTCGCGCTCGACGTACAACCTGAGGATGTGCATGAAGTCCTGTGCGTTCGTGACGACGCCGAACGCCTGGTGGGTACCGCGATCCTTCAGCTTGCTCACGACGAACTCCAGCGAGTCCACGCAGATGGTGGTGAGCTCGCGCAGCGTGCCGTCCTTCTCGGTGACGAAGGCGGGCAGCATGTTGCCCGTCGCGATGGCGTGCAGCGCCGTGGCGATGAGGATGGCCATCGACGCCTTGATCGCGTGCTTGCGCATCGCGTCCTGCCCCGCGAGCGCATCGGTGATCACGTCGGGGAGCGGGCCGTCGTCGCGAATGGAGCCGGTGAGCACGAAGGGAATGTCCTTCGTGACGCACGCGTGCATGATGCCGCTGGTGATCGTCCCATCGTCCACGGCCGCCGTGATGGAGCCCGCGGCGCGCACCTTGTTGATCGCGCGCATGTGCAGGCCGTGGCCGCCCTGGAGCGAGTCGCCCTCGCCGGTCATGCCGAGCGTGGTGCCGAAGATCGACGCCTCGATGTCGTGCACGGCGACGGCGTTGCCCGCCATGAGCGCGCTCACGAAGCCGTTCTGGATGAACCACACCATGTCGTTGCGCGCGCGCGAGTGCACGAGCGCCGGCCCCGTGACCCACACGGTGTAGCCGCCGCGCTCGCGCTCGTCGATGAGCAGCTTCGCCATCAGCGCGTAGTCGATGGGCTTCTCGCGCGAGACTTCGCTGGCCATGAACTTGAACTCGCCGTCTTCCTTCTCGCCCAGGAAGCCCGCGACGTCGACGTAGATGCCTTCGCGCCCGTCCTCCGCGGCGCCGACCGCGACGCGCTCGCCCTTCTTCACGCGACGCCCCTCGCGCACCCAGAGCTCACCCGCGGTGTCGAGCACGAGGGCCGCATCCATGCGTGGCTCGCGCGGCATGCGCCACGCGCCATCCACGCGGACGTACGTGGGAAGGTTGGTGGTGGCGAAGAAGCCCTCGGGGAGCACTCCGTCGGCCGGCGCGGGCGCGAAGCGCGCGTCGGGATAGTTCGGGAAGGGCGCGACTGAAAAGTCGGGGGCGCTGAAGGTGGTCACCCATGAAAGATCGTCGGGCGGACACCCCGTTACAACTCCTGCCGACAGCACGTTGCGCCCTGTACAGATACGGCAACATCGTGTAGGCGGTCGCGAAGGCGTCGTTACAGCAGCTGGACCGGATCCCGGTCGATCGTCATGCGCAGGCCGTGCTGCTTCGGGATCTCGAACTTCTCCGCGAGGTAGCGCCCCACGCGGCCGAGGTCCTGCGGGCGCTCGCTCTTGAGCAGCAGGTGCCAGCGCCAGCGGTTCTTCACGCGCTCCACGGCACACGGCGCCGGCCCGATGATCGTCAGCCCGGGCGCAGGGCGCGCGGCGAGCAGCTTGTGCAGCCACGCCGCGGCGCGCGTGGCCAGGCGCGCCGTCTCCACCTCCTGCGTCCCGCTGATCACCACGTTCGCCACGCGCACGTTCGGCGGGTAGGGCGGCACCTTCCGGCCCGCGAGCTCCTCCTTCACGAAGCGGTGGTAGTCATGAGTTACCGCGCATTGCACGGCGTGGTGCTTCGGGTCGCGCGTCTGGATGAACACCTCCCCGCCCTTCGGCCCACGGCCCGCGCGTCCCGCCACCTGGCTCAGGAGCTGGAAGCAGCGCTCCGACGCGCGGAAGTCCGGCAGGTTGATGCCGACGTCCGCATCGATGACGCCGACGAGCGTGACGTTCGCGAAGTCGAGCCCCTTCGCGATCATCTGCGTGCCGAGCAGGATGTCCACCTCCCCGGCGCCCACCCGATCGAGGATCTCCGTGTGCGCCCACTTTCCGCTCGTCGTATCCACATCCATCCGCGCGATGCGCGCGTCCGGGTAGCGCTCGGCGAGCAGCCGTTCCACCTGCTGCGTGCCGATGCCGCGCTGGCGCAGGCGCACGCCGGCGCAGCGTGGACACGTGAGGTGCAGCGCCTCGGAATGCAGGCAGTAGTGGCAGACGAGCCGCTCGGGCGTGCGGTGGTACGTGAGGCTGATGCTGCAGTTCGGGCAGGTGGACACGTCTCCGCACGTGCCGCACTGGAGGAAGGCCGAGTAGCCGCGGCGGTTGAGCAGGAGGATGCTCTGCTCCTGTTTCTTCAACCGGTCGCGCAGCGCGGCCTCGAGCGGCGGCGATATCGCGCTCGCAAAGGCGAAGTCGGCCTCCGCCGTGTCGCTCGGCTTCATCTTCGGCTTGTCGGCACGAAGGTCGACGACGTGCACCCTGGGAAGCGTCGCGCCACCGGCGCGATCGGGCAGCGTTAGCAGCTCGTACTTGCCGGACGTCGCGTTCGTCCAGGTCTCGAGCGCGGGCGTCGCACTGCCGAGCACGACGACGGCCCCCTCCGCTCGCGCGCGCACGATCGCGACCTCGCGCGCATGATAGCGCGGCGCCTCGCCCTGCTTGTAGCTGGACTCGTGCTCCTCGTCCACGACGATGGCGCCCAGGTTCGACATCGGCGCGAAGATGGCCGAGCGCGCGCCCACGGCGATGCGCTTGTCGCCGCGCTGGAGCGCGAGCCACGCGTCGTAGCGCTCGCCGTCCGAGAGTGCGCTGTGCAGCACGGCGATGCGATCGCCGAACACGGCGCGAAAGCGGTCCACCGTCTGCGGCGTGAGCGCGATCTCCGGCACGAGGACGATCGCCGTCCTGCCCTCCTCGAGCACCACACGCCGGAGGAACTCGAGGTAGACGAGCGTCTTCCCGCTGCCGGTGATGCCGTGCAGGAGCGCGACGTGCCCGGGCTCCGCAGCGGCGAGCCGGGCGATGGCGTTCCGCTGCGCATCGCTCGGCACGTGCCGGTCGGGCGCCTTCCGCGCGCGCGTGAGGAACGGATCGCGCTCGACGGTCTCATTGCTCACCGCGACGATTCCCTTCCTTACGAGGCCGTTCAGCACGGACGAGGAGAAGTCCAGCTTCTCACCGAGCAGTTC
>JBDSTA010000380.1:0-4048 GCA_039928475.1 Gemmatimonadaceae bacterium
CCGGCGACCGCGGCACCGACGCAGATGCCGACGTCCTCGACGAGGTGGTGGGCCATGTCGCCCTTCGCCTCGACGGACAGGTCGAGGCCACTGTACTTCGCGAACGCCACGAGCATGTGATCGAGAAAGGTGTGCCCCGTCGCGACGGACGCACGGCCGGTGCCGCGCACGAGCTCACACCGAATCGTCGTCTCCTTCGTCTCCCGCACGACCACCGTCATCTCGAATTCTCCATGAGAACGATCATTCGCTGAACTCTCCCGCGACCACGACCGGATCGAGCGCCCCGGTGTACAGCGCCATCCCGATGACGACGCCCGCGAGCCCGCGGTGCTCGAGCGCTCGCAGGTCCTGCATCGTCGCGACTCCGCCTGACGCGAACACGGGAAAGTTCGACGCTTCGGCCACGTCTTCCATCAACGGAAGGTCAGTGCCCTGCATCTGCCCTTCGCGGTGCACGGCGGTGACGAGAAGGCCGCCGAGCGGAAGCGCGTTGAGCTCCTCGACCACGTCGAGGATGTCGAGCGGCAGCGTGTGTGCCCATCCACGCGTCGTCACGCGCCGCTCGCGCACGTCGCAGGCAACGATGATCTCGCCAGGATGGCGTGCGGCGAGACCAGCCAGCCACTCAGTATCCTCGATCGCACGCGTACCGACCACCACCTGCGCGGCACCGGCCTCGAGCAACTCCTCGACCTGCTCTCCATGCCTGATGCCCCCGCCGACCTGGATGGGCACACCGGCATCGAAGAGGAGCGAACGAACGACCGAAAGGTTCGACCCGCGCCCGGTCGCCGCGTCGAGGTCGACGACGTGCAGCCGGTGAAAGCCGTAGTGCTCCCACGAACGCGCGACGTCAACCGGGTTCTCGAGGCGCACCTTCTCCTGCGCATACGAGCCGCCAACGAGCTGCACGCAGGCGCCATCGCGAAGGTCCACGGCGGGAATGGCGATCAAGCAAAACCTCCGGTGTCTCGGGCGTCGTCAAGAAATGCGTGCAGGAATCGAACTCCGTCGGACGAGCTCTTCTCGGGATGGAACTGGACGCCGACGGTTCCTCCGCTGCGCACCGCGGCCGGAAAGCGGTCGGATTCGTGCGTGCTCCACGCCGTGACCACAGCGTCGTCCGATGGCCGGCAGACGAAACTATTCGCGTAGTATGCGATGGGGAGAGGCGCCTCCCGAAAGAGTGCATCACTCGCGACAGGCTCGACGGCATTCCACCCGATCTGCGGAATGCGCGCGGCGTGCAGTCGCGCGACTCGGCCGGAAATGATGCCAAGTCCCGATCCGGGCCCTTCTTCGCTATCGTCGAAGAGCAGCTGCATGCCGAGGCAGATGCCGATCGTCGGCAGGCCGTCCAGGATGGCAGCACGCATGGCATCGCGGCCGGACGCAAGCCGTTCGCATGCGGCGCCAAATGCACCAACGCCGGGAAGCACCAGGACATCTGCGGCGATGGCGCGGCGCGCATCTGTCTCGATTGCGACCTGCGCGTCACGCACCTCGAGCGCCTTCGCGAGCGAATGCAGGTTGCCGGCTCCGTAGTCGAAGATCGCGACCCTCATGCGACCTCGCGAAGCGCGTCGAGGAGGGACGTCATCATGTCCCACGGCCCGACACCGATGCGCAGCGCGGCGCCGCCACTCGCAGCGAGTGCAGGCGTGTCGCCGCGCATTCCCCCGAAGGCGCGAACGAGGATGCCGCGCGCCGCGAGCGCAAGCTGGATCGCCGCCGCATTCTGTGCAGGCACCATCACGAAGTTTGCCGCGGAAGGAATTGGCGTGAACCCCGCGCCCACAAGCTCTGCGCACAAGCGCGCGCGGTTGGCGATGGCCAGCCCTGCGTGCTGGTGCACCCAGCGAACGCCGCCATCATCGTCGCCCAGCGCGGCGAGCACCGCACGCTCGGCGAGCGAGCTCACCTTGTACGGGCCGCGAGCGCGCTCGATCAGGCGCACCATGTCGTTCGTTCCCACCGCGTACCCCACGCGCAACCCGGCAAGGCCGAAGGCCTTCGAGAATGTCCGCGCGATGACGAGGTGCTCGCTCGTCGCGAGCAGGTCGACAAAGACGTCGGGAGCGAATTCCGCATAAGCCTCGTCGATGAGCACGATGCCGCGCGCATTCGCGACGACATACCGGACGGCATCCCGCGACACCGCCGTCGCCGTCGGGTTGTTCGGCGCACAGATATAGGTAATCTTCGCGCCGCACTCGACGAGCTGGTCAGCATCGATGTCGAACGTGTCGGTGAACGGCAATGGTGTGGGCACCAGGCCATTGAGTCGCGCGAGCACGGGAATCATCGAGAAGGTGGGCGCACAGAACGCGACGGCATCGCCCGGCGCGCCAAATGCGCGCATGGTGGAATCGAGGACGTCGTCAGATCCGCAGCCAGTCACGACGCCGGCGTACGCGATCGACGCCGCGCCCGAGTAGTTCAGCAGCGCATCGCGCAGCGGCTCGGAGTACAGCGTCGGGTATCGGGAGAGTGCAGCAGCGGGCAACTCGCCCAGTGCGCGAAGCGCTGCCGGCGGCGCGCCCCAGAGATTCGTGTTGTCGCTGAGGTCGATCGCGCACGCGACGGCATCCGGCGCATAGAGAGGAAGTGACTGCATGCCGGCACGAGCGAACCGCGATGCGGCGCCGGTCATGACACCACCCGCTTCCACGCGCGCGCGGCCGCGGCGTGACCACCCAGTCGTTCGGCGTCGGCAAAGATTCCCACGTCCTCGGCAAGGCTCGCCGCGGCATCGGCCGAGACGCGCTGGTAGGTGGTCCATCGAACGAAGTCGAGCGTGGACAGCCCTGAATAGGAACGCGCGAGTCCACCCGTGGGCAGCACATGGTTGGCGCCCGTGGCGTAATCGCCGAACGCGACGGACGAAGGCGCCCCGATGAAGACAGTCCCCGCGTTGCGCAGCTGCTCGAGCACGGACTCCGGGGACGACACGAGCAGCAGGAGATGCTCGGACGCGTAGTCGTTCGCGAGTGCGATGGCAGTCTCGAGCGAGTCGGCGGACAACACCGCGCCCTGGCCGCGCAACGCTGCTGCCACAATCTCGGCGCGCGGCTGCGATGCGATCGCCGCCTCGAGGCCGCGCTCAACGGATGCAGCGAGCGCGCGACTCGTCGTCACCGCGATCACCGCCGCGAGGGGATCATGCTCGGCCTGAGCGAGCATCTCCCGCACCACGACTTCCGGATCAGCCGTGTCGTCCGCAAGGACGAGCAGCTCGCTGGGACCCGCGGGCGAATCGATGGCCACCGTGTTCGCGACGAGCACCTTCGCCTCGGCCACGTATGCGTTGCCAGGGCCGACGATGCGATCCACGCGTGGAACGGTCTCCGTGCCGAATGCCAGCGCGGCGATGGCCCCTGCACCACCGATGGCGAATACGCGGTCAGCTCCCGCGAGCGCGGCCGCGGCGAGGACGACGTCCGACGGCACGCCCGTGGTGCGCTCCGGCGGCGAGCAGACGACGATCTCGCCCACGCCGGCAACGCGCGCCGGGATCACGCCCATGAGGAGGCTGCTGGGATAGGCCGCGCGCCCGCCCGGCGCATAAACGCCAACGCGGCCCAGCGGATCGGGGCGACGCCCGATCACGACGCCCGGCTCGCTCTCCACCTCGCAGGGCGATGGCCTGAACGCCTCGTGCACGCGACGGATGTTCGCCGCCGAGCGTTCCATCGCGCGACGAAGTGCGGGGTCGAGTGCGGCGAGAGCCGCATCCCACCGTTCGCGCGGAACCTCGATCGTGTCTAGCGCAACGCCATCGAGCTCCGTCGCGAGTGCGCGCAACGCGGCGTCACCTCCGCCGCGCACCCGCGCGACGATGGAGGCCGCGCGCTCGCGAAGCGTCGCGTCGCTCGAAGCAGCGCGCTCGAACAGCGCCCTCCGGTCGTCCGCGCGCAGCGTCGCCGCGTCGCCGGTCCAGCGAATGGCAGTGCTCACGGCATCAGCCTCTCGATGCGCGTCACCAGGATTCCTTCGGCGCCGAGTGCCTTCAGGTCGGCAATGGTCCGATAGATGGTCGCGGCAG
>JBDSTA010000381.1:0-18804 GCA_039928475.1 Gemmatimonadaceae bacterium
CTCTGACCCCTGTCAGCTCTGACCCCAATTCTCAGCAGCCGGCCTTCACGCCGTAGTGCAGACGCACCACCGTCGCCGCACCCGACGTGGGCACCGTCACCACGTACGCATTGTCGTAACCCGCATCGCAGATGTCCGCCGGCTGCGGCGCGCCCAGCGCGCCGATGATCGCCGGCACCGTGTTGCTGTGCCCGACCAGGAGCACCGTATGCCCGCGATGCTGCGCCAGCAATGAATCCGCCGTGGCCTTCGGCGTGAGGCGCGCATCCAGGACCTGCGTCGTGAGGCCGAGCCGCACCGCGGCCGGCGCCACCGTGCTCTTCGTGCGCGCGAACTGCGTGCTCACCACCGCCTGCACGCCCGCATCCTTCACGAGGTCCACGAGCGCCTCCGCGCGCGCAATACCCGCGGCGGTCAGCGGCGGATCGTTCGCCGGCTCGGTGCCCTTCTCGGCGTGACGAACGACGATGAACGTGGTGGTGCCGCTCACTCCCTGCGCGTACACAGCGGGAGCGAGCGTGATCAGCGCGGCGAGCGCGCGAACGACGAGGGAGTGGCGCATCGCAGGAAACAACGGTGCGATGCGCGCTACGTCAATTCAGCCGCTTACGCGGCGTGCGACGTATCGACATTCGCTTCCACGCCGCGGTCGATCGCCTGGTCCACGATGCGCTTCGCGGCACGGCCGCCAAGCATGCGGGCCGCGACGTGCGACGGCATGTACACCGTAGCCTTGGCCACCGCGGGCGGCGCGGCGAACGTGGGAAGCGAGACGCCGTAGACGGCGAGGTTGCGGAGCAGTTTCGGGTTGATCATCGGAGTGTCCTGTGAATGCCTTCTGCACCTAGGACAACCCCTTCCCGAAAAGGGTTTGCTTTCGCGCCAGGGCCCCGCGTCAGCGAGCCGTCAGACGCACGGCCGTCAGCGCATCGAGCGCCACGGGGCAGAGCTTCGTCCCACGCTCGCCCTCGAGGATCTGCGTCGCGCGCTCCTGGCTCATGCCCGCGCGATAGGGACGGTCGCTCGTGAGCGCATCGTAGATATCGGCCACGACGAGGATGCGGCTCGCGAGGTCGATCTGCGCGCCCTTCACGCCGAAGGGGTAACCACTGCCGTCGAGCTTCTCGTGATGCAGCGACGCGGTGAGCGCGAACCGGCGAAACGGCGTGACGCGCTCGAGGATCTCCAGCGTGTAGCGCGGATGCGTCTCCATCGCCTTGCGCTCGTCGGCGGTCATCGGGCCGTTCTTGTCGAGGATGCTGTTCGACACGCCGAGCTTGCCGATGTCGTGCAGGAGCCCCGCGCGATAGATGCGACGCTGTTCGGACTCGTCGAGCCCGCACTGCTCCGCCACCTCGCGCGCGACGTCCGCAACGCGAATCGAATGGCCGTACGTGAACGGCGACTTGGCGTCGATGATGTCGGCAAAGGCGCGGCACACGGCATCGAGGCCATAGTCGTCGACGTTGATGACGCGATCCTTTGGCTCGGCCGCGACGACGGCGCTCGCGACGTCGCCGCCGAGGAGCGCCCACCATGCGTCGTCCTTCTTCCAGCGACGCACGAGCTTCACGAGCGCAGGGTCGAACCAGGTACCGCTGCGCGCACGCGCGACGCGAATCGCTGCGCGCGGACCACCGCGCGCATGGAAAGCCTCGAGCGTCTGAGCGAGGTTCGAGATGCGCGCGAGGATCGGGATGTCCGCGCCGCTCAGCCCGCGCGCATATCCGAGCCCACACCAGTGCTCGTCGAGCGAGCGGATGGCCTCGGCCGTCTCCGGCGGGAAACCGAGCTGCTGGGCGATCTCGGCGCCGCGGTCGCAGCGGATGAGGATGAGGTCGCGCGTCATGTCCTTCGTCCGCGCGATGGCCATGAACTGCCGCGCGCGCGCGACGATCGAGCGCCCGCGACCGACGGTGACCGCGGTGCGCAGCGCGAGGCGAATGCGCTTGTGCCAGTCCACCACCTTCATGCGCGGCTTGACCCACTGGTCGTCGCTCCCGAAGAGCGCGGCCATGCGGCCTGCGTTGCTGGAGCAGCCCGCGTCCTTGAGCAGGATCGCGTAGTAGAGCGCCGAACGCTCGGCGGCCGAGAGCCCGACCTCCTCGGCGAGCCGCATGCCGATGAGGCACGAGCGCAGCGTGTGGCCGGGGGTCGCGCCCTCGGTGAGGTCCAGCGCGTACGAGAGCGCGGACAGCACCTCGGAGAGGCTGACCGTCTCCGTCCCCGGAATGATCGGGGCCGAAAGGGGCGTGATGGAGCGGACAGGCGTGAATGCGGTCATCCTGAGGGTACGACTGGCGGAGGCAAACGTTTCTACCGATGTCAACGCTGGCGGGCCCTTCCGGCGTTCCTGTCAGCAGTCGCGCCCGGCACTTCGTATATTGTTGGAGATGCTTCGCCGCCTTTCCCGCCCGCTCTCGGCGCTGTTCGCGCTGTGGTTCGCCCTGGTCCTCGTGGATCCGGGGGTGCTGCACGCGTGCCCGATGCATGGCGGCGTGCACGCGACTACCGCGACGAGCACGATGTCGCACGAACAGGCGTCGCATGCCGGGCATCACGGCGCACCGGCGCACGACACGAACCTGTGCAGCTGCGTCGGGCAGTGCAGCGCGGCGGCGACGACCATCCCCGTCCCGCAGGCCGCGACCTTCGCGGTGCCGGCGCATGTCGCGCAGCCGCTCGCGCTGTTTCATGAGCCGGAAGACGACGCACCTGCGTCGCCCGGCCTCGCGCTTCCGTTCGCGAACGGACCTCCACAGGGCTGACGGAAAGGCTCGCGCACATGCGTGAGCACCCTCGTCGCACCGTTGCGCCGCGCTGACTCGCGCGCGTGCGCGATCCGCGGTGCATCAGCCCCGGTCCACACAACAGAAAGACATGCGAACGATCGAGATCGCCGGCGCGCTCTGCGTGCTGGCGTGCAGCCTGCAGGCGCAGGACACTGCGCAGGTGCGTCGCGACTCCGCGGCGAAGCTCGGCACCGTGAAGGTCACGGCCGAGCGCAGCGAAGCGCTGAAGGGAAAGCCGATGCAGTCCATGACATTGCCGGTGTCAGCGAGCATCACGGCGCGGAAAGCCGAGCAGACGATCAACGTCGTCGACGCCGAAGACGCCGTGAAGTACCTGCCGAGCGTGTTCCTGCGGAAGCGGAACAACGGCGATACGCAGGCCGTGATGGGCACGCGCGTGTGGGGCGTGAGCTCGAGCGCGCGCAGCCTCGTCTTCGCCGACGGCGTGCCCCTCTCGGCGCTCATCGCGAACAACAACAACATCGGCGGTCCGCGCTGGGGGCTCGTGTCGCCGGCGGAGATCCAGCGCATCGACATGATGTACGGCCCCTTCTCCGCCGCGTACGCCGGCAATTCGATGGGCGCCGTCATGGAGATCACGACGCGCATGCCGGACAGCCTCACGGCGTCGATCAGCCAGACGCAGGCGCTCCAGCACTTCGACCTCTACGGCACGCGCGACACCTATGGAACGCGGCAGACCACCGGCGACGTCGGCAATCGCTTCGGCAAGTTCTCCGTGCTCGCCAGCGGCAGCTACCAGGACAGCCACAGCCAGCCGCTCGGCTACGTGACGAGTACGGCATTCCCTGCGGGGACGACCGGCGGCTACGCCGAATCGAACAAGCTCGCGCGCCCGGCCAACGTGCTCGGCGCGACGGGGTTGCTGCACACGCAGATGACGAATGCGAAGGTGAAGCTCGCGTATGACATCACGCCGGCGATCCGGGCGTCGTACGTGTTCGGACTGTGGATGAACGATGGGACGTCGGCCGTCGACTCGTACGTGTCGGGTGCTGCGGGGCCGACGTACGCGGGACAGGCGGCGTTCGCGAGCGGCAATTACGATGTCGCGCAGCGTCATACGTCGCACAGCGTGTCCGTGCGCAGCGACCTGAAGGGCATGTGGGACTTCGAGGCCGTCGCTGCGCGCTATTCCTTCGACGAGGATCAGCAGCGGCTGCCGCTGACGGCGTCGTCGTCGGAAGCAAGCTTCGGCACTGCGGGCCGCATCGCCGTGCTGGATGGCACGTCGTGGCAGTCCCTGGACCTGAAGGGCGCCTTTCGTCACGGCGGCATTCGCGGCCTTCCCGAGCACACGTTCACGTTCGGCGCGCATCTCGACGGCTACGTACTCGAGAATCCGACGTTCAACACGACGGACTGGAAGGGCGGCTCGCCCGGCACGGTGGCCACCGAGGGCGACGGCCGCACGCGGACGCAGGCGCTGTGGCTCCAGGAGAGCTGGCGCCCGCTCGATCGCGTGACCGTCACCGCGGGCGGGCGCTACGAGCGCTGGCGCGCGTACGATGGCTTCAACGCGAGCGGCACGACGAACGTCGTGCAGCCCGAGGTGTCCGCCGGGAAGTTTTCGCCGAAGCTCGTGGTGCAGTGGACGCCGGACCTCGACTGGACGATCACGGGTTCGGTCGCGAAGGCGTACCGCTTCGCGACGGCGGCCGAGCTGTACCAGCTCGTGAGCACGGGTGCGACGTTCACGTCGCCCGATCCGAACCTGAAGCCCGACGACGTGCTCGCGACCGAGGTGCGCGCGGCGCGCCAGTTCGAGAAGGGCACCGTGCAGCTCTCGCTGTTCCAGGACGACGTGCACGATGCGATCATCTCGCAGTTCCTGCCGCTCGTCGCGAACTCGACGACGCTCTATTCGTACCTGTCGAACGTGGACCACGTGCGGGCGCGTGGCGCCGAGGTGTCGTTCGGGTTCACGGATGCGTTGGTGAGGGGGTTCGAGGTCTCGGGGAGCGCGACGTACCTGGACGCGCGGACCCTCGCGCTGTCGGGGCGGGCGAGCGCCACGGCGCCGGCGGGGAGCGCGATCGGCGCGCAGCTGCCGAACATCCCGAAGTGGCGGGCAAACTTCGTGACGACGTACAAGCGGGATGAGCATGTCGCGTTCACGTTCGCGGGTCGCTACAGCTCGCTGCTCTACACGACGCTGGACAATGCCGACCTGAACCCGAACACGTATCAGGGTTTTGCCCCCTGGTTCGTGGCGGACGCCCGGGTCACCTATCGCATCGACCGCCATTGGACTACATCACTCGGCGCCGACAACCTGTTCGACCGGAAGTACTTCCTCTTCCATCCCTTCCCGCAGCGGACGTTCGTCGGGTCCGCGAGGTATTCGCTGTGAAGATTGCGCGGCCCTGGCTCCTCGTTGTTGTTGCTGCGTCGCTCGGCCTGCCGGCGACGGCATTCGCGCATGCGACGCTGACGCATGCGGAGCCTGCGTCGGGGAGCACGCTCGCGTCGTGTCCGTCGCAAGTGCGGCTGGTGTTCAGCGAGGCGCTGGAGCCGACGTTGACCCGGCTCGCGCTGGACGGGACGGTGAAGGCATCCGCCCTCGATCCGCACGACGTGCATGCGGCCATCGCGCCGCTCGAGTGCCTCGCGCCCGGCGCGCACACGGTGACGTGGAGCGTCGTCTCGGCGGATGGGCACAAGGTGCAGGGCACGTATCGCTTCACGATCGCTGGCGTGGCGCCGGATAGCGCGCTCGTCGCGCCGACATCTGCGCCGCCCGTAGTGACGTTGGACTCGGTGGTGCCGAAGCGTGATTCAGTCGTGGCTGTCCCGGCGACGGAGGTTCCGGCGCTCGCGGCGTTCCTGCGCGGTGCGGCACTCGTCGCACTGATGTCGTTCGCGGGGCTGCTCTTCTTCCGTGACAAGCGGTTGCCCGTCCGCTTCTCGCAGGGCGAGACGATGCTCGCGATCGCGGTGCCGCTGCTCATTGCCGCGCATCACGCCGCGTGGATGGTGAGCGTCGATGATGCGCATACATTGTCGTTCACGACAGCATCGTTGAAGACGATGCAGGCGCACATCGAGCTCTGGCGGCTTGGCCTGTCGGTGATGGCGCTCTGGGCGCTGGTGCTCGCGCGTCGTCGCTCGCTCGCGGCGATCTTCGCGATGGCGGCGGTCGCCGCCGGCGGCGCGATGGGTCACCCCGCGGCCATTCATCCCGAGGGCACCATCGCGGCGAAGGCGCTGCATCTCGTCGCTGGTGCGGTGTGGCTCGGCGGGCTGCTGCATCTCGTCACGCTCGGGCGCTCGGACAGGGGCGCGTTCGAGCGCCAGGCGTCGCGCGTCTCCACGTGGGCGCTCGGCTCCGTGGTCGTTATCCTGCTGTCGGGGGTCATCCAGTGGCGGTACTTCCTGCCGACGTTCGCGCTGACGCACTCGACGTATGGCATCGTGCTGCTGGCGAAGATCACCGGCATGCTGTTGCTGCTCGCACTCGGCGCGCATCACCGGTATCGCGTGCTGCCGAAGCTGCGTGCGTCGGGCGGGTTCGGTGCGTCGCTGCGTGCGGAGATCGCGCTGATGGTTCTCGTCGCGATGCTCGGCGGGCTGCTGGCCTACACCTCGATTCCCGTCGCACCATGAAGATGCTCCGGGTATTCCTGGCATGTGCGGCGTTGCTCGCCATGCCTTCGCTGCTGTTCGGTCATGCGGTGGTGTTCCCGAAGGCGTCCGCGCCCGGCGCGCACGAGAAGTACATCCTGCGCGTGCCGAACGAGAAGGCCGTGGCGACGACGCGCATCGAGATCCGCTTTCCGGGTGACGTGCGCGTGACGGCGTTCGCGGACGTGGCGGGGTGGAAGCTCGAGGTGCTCACGGACTCGGCGCAGCGAATCATCGGTGCGGTCTGGACTGGCTCGCTGCCGGCGCAGCGGTTCGTCGAGTTGCCGTTCGTGGCGGCGAACCCGAAGACGCCGGGCGAGATCAAGTGGCTCACGTACCAGACGTACGCGGACGGCGAGAAGGTGGAGTGGACGGGCGAGGCTGGCTCGAAGGCACCTGCGTCGGTGACGGTGCTGGCTGTGCCGGCCGCTGCTGCTCCGCCTGCGTCGACGGGCTGGGTGTCGTGGGCGGCATTGGGGGTCGGCGTGCTGGCGTTGGGGTTGGCGTTGCGGCCGCGCTAGTTGTTGTCACCCCGAGCGCTGCGCATGCCCTGAGGAGCGAAAGTGACGAAGGGAGGGGCATGTACCTCCGCTTGTCACCCCGAGCGTAGCGAGGGGCATGTACCTCCGCTTGTCACCCCGAGCGAAGCGCGAGGGGGCATGTACCTGCGGTTTTATGGTGACGCACTCCTGTAGGCACCTGACAATGTTCCGGGCGTGCGCACCTACTACGTCTATATCCTGTCGAATAGCTCCCGGAGCATTTACACGGGAGTGACGAACAACATCTACCGCCGCCTCACCGAGCATCGTGATGGCCTCGTGCGGTCCACGCGCGAGTACAAGTTGTCGCGCCTGGTATATGTGGAGTCGACGAACGACGTCCGCGCCGCGATCGCGCGGGAGAAGCAGATCAAGGGATGGCGACGTGAGAAGAAGCTGGCGCTCATCGTCAGCACCAATCCAGCCTGGGACGACTTGTTGCCTGAATGGCGGACCTAACTTCGTCGCTTTCGCTCCTCAGGGCATGCCCTTCGGTCGGGGTGACAGACGGCAAGTACATGCCCCTCGCTGCGCTCGGGGTGACAACTAGAGCAGGTCCGCCCGCGGCATGCCCCAGTTGGTCAGGTGGGCCGCGCAGGGCACGTTGCCGAACGGCATCGTGCTGAAGTTGCCGCGATCCGCATCGGAGAAGCGCATGTCGCCGATATCGTGATCGCGAATGAACGGCGCACGACCGAACTGCATCCACGCGCGCACGTTGCAGTCCGACTGCACCAGGGCGCGCAGTTGCGTCAGCGATTGGCGCACCGGCGTCTCCCACGCCACGCGCCCGTGCTCCGAGCGACCGCACGAAACCGCGTCAGCGACGGAGACGTCCGCACGCGTCATCGTATACTCGTTGGCGCTCTCGTCCTTCACGATCGCGATCGCGAACCAGCACAGCGGATTCGCGGCGTGCGAGCTGAGCACGACGTCGACCAGCTCCGTCGTGCGACCACGCGCGATCGCGCGCAGGACGCGCTCCTCCGCGAGATGCCGCGCGACGAACACGCCGTTCACGAACACCGCCGACATTACGAGCGCGGTGACCAGGCGCGTGCGCGGCTGCAGGCGAACGAACAGCATCGCCACGGCAAAGGCGCCCAGCGCAAGCACGCCGAGCGTCAGCGCGCTGATCATGCCGATCCAGGTGATGCCCACGCCGCACACGGCGAGCAGGGCGACGACGACGCCGCGCGACCGCGCCGAGTGCGCGTTCATCACGAGGGCGACACCGAGCAGGACCCACAGCCACGGCTCGACGATGAAGATGGCGTCGCCATAGAACCAGTTGTCGTTCAACGGCCAGAACGGATGGACGCCGTAGCTGTTCCAGGCGTCGAGCACGAGGTGGCTCGCGAGGGCGATGCCGACGAGCGCCGCGAAGCGCGTGCCGAGAGTGCCGATGCGTCTCGAGACGGCCGGCAGGCGACTCACGAGCCAGATCAACATTCCGAGCACGATGAGCCCGACGACCGTGTGCGTGTGGCCGCGATGATGGAGCAGGTAGCCGAGCGGCGGCGCGGTGATGCGGGTGTAGACGAGATCCGCGTCGGGGAGATTCGCCGCGATGATGCCCGCGGCGAAGAACAACCGTCGCTGCGAGGGCGTCGCCGCGCGCGGCAGTGCGAGCTCGGCGAGTGTTGCGCCCATGAGGGAATGCGTGATGTTTTCCACGGCGCGAATGGTACGCCGAAAGCACACCCTCCAACACCCACGCCGTGTCGCTCCATCGTATCGCCTTTCTCGGCTACGGAACCGTGGGCCGCGCGCTGCATGCGCTGATGAACGAGCGGGGCGTCGACTGCGAGGTCGTCGGCATTGCGTCGCGGCGCGGCGGATGGCGCGCTGGTGCCGCGACATGCGCGGGCATCGACGAATGGCTCGCAACAGCGAGGCCGGACGTCGTCTTCGAGGCGATCGCACTCGATCCGCACAGCGGCGAGCCGGCGCTCGGCTACATCCGGTCGTCGCTCGAGCACGGCGCGCACGTGGTCTCGGCGAACAAGGGCCCGGTGGTGCACGGGTATCGCGAGCTGTCGGCGCTCGCTGAGCGGGTAGGGCGGAAGTACCGATTCGAGTCGGCGGTGATGGATGGCGCGCCGGTGTTCTCGCTGGTGCGCGAGTGCCTGCCGATGGCGGGGCTGCGCGCGGTGAGTGGCGTCTTCACGTCGACGGCGACGATCGTGCTCGAGGCGGTGGAGTCGGGCGGGTCGGTGGCGGACGGCGTGGCGCATGCCCAGGCACTCGGCATCGCCGAGGCGGATCCGTCGTACGACGTGGACGGATGGGACTCGGCGGTAAAGCTGTGCGCGCTGGGGAATGTGCTGCTTGGTCTCGACCTCAGGCCTGACCAGGTGTCGCGCGTCGGAGTCGAGGCCGTGCCGGTTGACGAGGTACGTCGTGCGCGCGCTGAGGGAGCTCGATACAGGCTCATTGGCGAGGTTTCAGGCGGGGGTGCGCGCGTGATGATGCGATGCTGTACAGATGGTGACCCGTTCGCGGTGAGCGGAACGACGCTGGTCACCCATTTCGAGGCCGAGGTGTTTCCGGGCGGGCTGACGGTGACGTCGCGGGATCCGGATCCGATGACGACGGCGTACGGGATGCTCGCGGACTACCTGCGGCTCTGACCCCACGCAAGCGAGGCGCTTGCGCGCGCCACATTAACTAGGTAGTTAAAGTGCATGGATAAACTGCCTGGGCAGGAAAAAGACGGCGAAACCGAGCAGAAGATCCTCGAGGCCGCCCAGTCCGTCTTCATTAGAAGGGGCACGGCGGGCGCGCGCATGGCGGAGATCGCACAGGAGGCGGGCGTGAACCAGGCGCTCCTCCACTACTACTTCCGCACCAAGGAACGCCTGAGCATCGCGGTGTTCTCCAAGATCGCCGGGAGGCTCTTCCCCTCCCTCCGCCAGCTCCTCGGCTCGGATGTCTCGCTCGACGACAAGATCGACCGGCTCGTCGCGCTCTACCTCGACAACCTCTCGAAGCACCCGTACCTGCCGGGCTACGTCCTCTCGGAGCTGCACCACCACCCCGAGCGCATCCCGCAGCTCCTGGAGTTCGTGCTCGGCGCGCCGCCCAAGGCCGTGATGTCGCCGGTGTTCGAGAAGCTCGGCGAGCAGATCGACGAACGCGTCGCGGCCGGCACGATGCGACCCATCAGCCCGGAGCAGTTCGCGATCAACCTCATCTCCCTCTGCATCTTCCCGTTCGCCGCACGGCCCATGCTGCGCATGGTGTTCGGCATGGACGACGACGCGTTCGCTCGCTTCATCGAACAGCGGAAGACGGAGCTCCCCGAATTCTTCCGCAACGCACTCCGGCCATGACCACGCGCGTCCTCGCGGCGTTGCTCCTGCTCGCGCCGCTGTCGCTGTCCCACGCGCAGGATTCGCTGCAGCTCGGCGCATTGCAGGCCAGTGCCGCGAGGCGCGACCCGCGCGGACGCGAGCTCGAGCTCCTCACCGCACAGTCGAGGCTGCGCCAGCTGAACCTCGACGCCGAACGCAAGCCGGTGCTCTCCATCGAGTCGCAGGCGCAGTATCAGTCGGACGTCGCGCAGATCCCCATCACGCTGCCGAACGGGCAGTCGCCACCGACGCCGCCGCACGACACCTACGACGCGCGCGTCGTCGCGCAGCAGCGCATCTACGATCCGTCGCTCGCGCCGCGACGCGCCGTGGAGGACGCACAACTCGCCGAGTCGCAGGCACGGCTGCGCGTCGCCCTCTTCGGCGTTCGGCAGGGCGTGAACGACCTCTATTTCGCGGCGCTGCGCACGCAGTCGCAGCTCGCCGAGCTCGAGACGACGATCACCGACCTCGAGGCGCAGCTCCGCGTCGCCGCGGCACGCGTGAAGGAAGGCGCAGCGCTGCCGAGCGAGGAGCTCACGTTTCGGGCGGAGCTGCTCAAGCGACGCGAGAGTGCGGCCGAGCTCGATGCAACGCGCCGCGCGACGCTCGAGTCACTCGCGAGCCTCACCGGCGGCACGTTCGACAGCACGTCCCGCTTCGCGACGCCACTGCTCACGGACGACGTCGGGCGCGCACGCGCCGGGCTCGGCGACGCGCGCACCCGCGCCGAGTACGAGCAGTTTGCGCGGATGCGCGAGCTGCTCGCGCGGCAGGAGGAGGCGCGCGGTGCGCAGGAGAAGCCGCGCATCTCGGCATTCGGGCGTGTCGGCTACGGTCGCCCCGGACTCAATCCGCTCGCGTCGAGCTTCGACACCTACTGGCTCGCCGGCGTGCAGATGCAGTGGACGCCCTTCAGCTGGGGCGCCGCATCGCGCGACCGCGAAGTGCTCGCGCTGCAACGGCAGGTCGTCTCGGCGGAGGAGCAGAACTTCACCGAGACCCTGCGTCGCGGGGTGCACCAGGACCTCGCGAGCATCGACCGGCTCGCTGCGACGCTCCGCACCGACGACGAGATCGTCGCGTTGCGCGAGCAGATCGCGACGGAGACGCGCGCGCGGTATCGCGAAGGGGTGATCACGTCCGCCGAGTTCGTGGACAAGGACACGGACGTCCTTTCCGCGCGCATCGCGCGCGCACTGCACCGCGTGGAGCTGGCGCAGGCGCGGGCTCGCTTTCTCACCACACTCGGGATCGAGGTACGCTGATGCGACGGACATTCACGCTGCTGGTGCTCGTCGCCGCCTGTTCGGGTGAGAAGAAGCCCGACGCGTACGGCACCTTCGAGGCGAACGAGGTGGTGGTGTCGTCGCAGGCGAGCGGCCAGCTGCGCTGGTTCACGCCAAGCGAGGGCACGAAGTTGAGTGCGGGCGCGGTGGTGGGCGTGGTGGACACGACGCAGCTCGGGCTCGAGCGCGACCAGACCATTGCGCAGCGTGCGGCGACGGAGGCGCGCGTGAATGCCGCCGGCAGCCAGGCCGGCGTGTACGAAGCGCAGCTCGGCATCGCGCGGCGCAACATGGAGCGTACGCGCCGGCTCTTCAACGAACGCGCTGCGACCGCGCAGCAGCTCGACCAGGCGGAGCGCGACTACCGCACGCTCGTCGCACAGATCGCGGCGGCGCGCTCGCAGCAGCAGAGCGTCGAGCGCGAGGTGACGTCCACGAATGCGCGCGTCGCGCAGATCCGCGATCGCATCGACAAGTCGCAGGTGACCAACCCGACGAATGGCACGGTGCTGGCCACGTACGCGAAGGCGGGCGAGGTGGTGCAGCCCGGCCAGCCGCTCTACCGCATCGCGAACGTCGACACGTTGACCCTGCGCGCCTACGTCGCGGAGAGCCAGCTCGCGTCACTCAGGCTTGGCCAGCGCGTCGCGGTGCACGTGGACCAGGGCGACGGCGCGCTGACGACGATGCCCGGCGTGGTGAGCTGGGTGTCGTCGAAGGCGGAGTTCACGCCCACGCCCGTGCAGACGCGCGACGAGCGCGCCGACCTCGTGTATGCGGTGAAGGTGCAGGTCGCCAATCCGCGCGGCGCGCTCAAGATCGGCATGCCCGCCGACATGGACGTCGCGCTCGTCGTTGCGAAGGCGCCGTGAGCGACGCGGTCGTCGTCAGCGGACTGACCAAGCGGTTCGGCGCCGTTACCGCGCTCGACGACGTGAGCTTCGACGTGCACGACGGCGAACTGTTCGGGCTCGTCGGCCCCGATGGCGGCGGCAAGACGACGCTCTTCCGCATCCTCACCACCCTGCTCCTCCCCGACGCCGGCTCGGCGACGGTGCTGGGGCTCGACGTCGTGAAGGACCTGTGGGCCATCCGCTCGCGCGTTGGCTACATGCCCGGCGGCTTCTCGCTCTATCCGGACCTGAGCGTCGCCGAGAACCTGGAGTTCTTCGCGGCGGTGTTCGGGACCACGGTCGAGCAGGGCTACGAGCTGATCGCACCCATCTATCAGCAACTGGAGCCCTTCAGCCAGCGGAGGGCCGACGCGCTGTCCGGCGGCATGAAGCAGAAGCTCGCGCTGTCGTGCGCCCTGGTGCACCGGCCCGACATCCTCCTGCTCGACGAACCCACCACGGGCGTGGACGCCGTGTCGCGTCGCGAGTTCTGGGACCAGCTCGATGTGCTGCGCGCGTCGGGGCTGACGATCGTCGTCAGCACGCCGTACATGGACGAGGCGATGCGCTGCGATCGCGTCGCACTGATCCACGGCGGGAAGATCCTCGAGATCGACGCGCCGGGTGACATCGGCTCTCGGTTCGAGCGCCCGCTCTTCGCCGTGTTCGGCGCCGACCGCTTCGCGATGCTCGAGCGCCTCCGCGGGTACGAGCACACGGCGTCCGTGGACCTGTTCGGCGAGTCGCTGCACTACACGGACCGGCGCGACTCCGCCACGATCGCCGCGGACGTCCAGGCCTGGCTCCGCGCGAACGGTGACGCGGACGCGCGCGTGGAGCCCATCGCGCCCGGCATCGAGGACGCGTTCATCGCGCTCATGGGCAAGGCCGCGTGACGACGGAGCTCGCCATCGACGCGCACGACCTCACGCGCACGTTCGGGTCGTTCACGGCGGTGGACCATATCACGTTCGACGTCCGCGCGGGCGAGGTGTTCGGATTCCTCGGCGCCAACGGCGCGGGCAAGACGACGGCGATCAAGATGCTCGTGGGACTGCTTGCGCCGAGCGGAGGGCAGGCGATGGTCGCGGGGTTCGACGTCCGCACGCAGCGCGACCAGATCAAGCGCGCCATCGGCTACATGAGCCAGCGGTTCTCGCTGTACGGCGACCTCACCGTTCGCGAGAACATCCAGCTGTACGGAGGCATCTACGGATTGGCCGATGCCGTCATCGCCGAGCGTACGACGCAGCTCCTGGAGACGCTCGGCCTCGCGGACCGCGCGAAGGACCTCGTCCGCACGCTGCCGCTCGGATGGAAGCAGAAGCTCGCGCTCTCCGTCGCGCTGCTACACGAGCCGAAGATCGTTTTCCTCGACGAGCCGACGGGCGGCGTGGACCCCGTGACGCGACGGCAGTTCTGGGAGCTCATCTACGCGGCCGCGGCGCGCGGGACGACCGTCTTCGTCACCACGCACTACATGGACGAGGCCGAGTACTGCGATCGCATCTCGATCATGGTCGACGGGAAGATGGCCGCGCTCGGCACCCCCGCCGAGCTGAAGGCACAGTACGGTGTGTCGTCGGTGGACGAGGTGTTCGTGCGCCTCGCGCGCGGCGCGAAGGCCGTCGCATGAATCGCGGCGCGCTGCGCGCGTTCGTCGTGAAGGAGCTGCGGCACATCCTGCGTGACCGGCAGACGCTGACCATCCTGCTGCTCATGCCGCTCGTACAGGTGATCCTGTTCGGGTTCGCACTTCGGAGCGACGTCCGGAACGTGCGCGTCGCATTCGTCGATCCCGCGCCCGACTACGCCACGGTCGCGCTCGAGGCGCGCTTCCGCGAGACGACGCGGTTCGTCGTCGTCTCCTCCGGGAGGACGATGAGCGTCGTCGAGCCGCTGTTCCGGCGCGGTGACGCGGACGTCGCGGTGGTGTTCGAGCCGGGCTTCGCCGAGCACCTGCGCGGCGCGGAGCCGGCGCGCGTGCTGCTCGTGGTGGACGCGTCCGATCCCAACACGGGCACCGTGATGCAGAACTATGCGCGTGCAGTGATTGCGTCGTACGAACAGGAGCTGCCGGCGCCGAAGGGCGCGCTGCGCATTGCCACGCAGACGCGCATGCGCTTCAACCCGACGCTCGAGAGCGTGAACCTCTTCGTGCCCGGCCTCATTGCGCTCGTGCTCACGCTCGTGTCAGCGCTCATGACCGCCATCTCGCTCTCGCGCGAGAAGGAGCGTGGGACGATGGAGGTGCTGCTCGTATCTCCACTGCGGCCCGTGCAGATCATCGTCGGCAAGGTGCTTCCGTACCTGGCGCTCGCATTCGCGAATGTCGTCACGGCGCTGCTCGCGGCGTGGCTGGTGTTCCATGTGCCGTTCCGCGGCAGCGTGCTGCTGCTGCTTGCCGAGAGCATCGTCTACGCGCTCGTGTCGCTGGCGCTCGGCGTGCTGATCGCCGCGCGCACGACGTCGCAGCGTGCGGCGATGCTGGGCGCCATGCTCGGCACCATGCTGCCGAGTACGCTGCTGTCGGGGATGATCTTTCCCATCGCGAGCATGCCGGGGTGGCTCCAGCCCGTGACGAACGTGATTCCCGCGCGCTGGTTCATCATCATCGCGCGCGGGATCATGCTGAAGGGCGTCGGGCTGCCGAACCTCTGGCGCGAGACGCTCATCCTCTGCGCGATGGCCGTGGTGCTGATGGCGGCGAGCGTGCGGAGCTTCAAGCCGAGGCTCGCCTCGTGAGGACGCTGCGTTTCCTGCTGCGGAAGGAGTTCCTCCAGATCTTCCGCGACCGGCTGATGGTCCTCCAGATGATCATCATGCCGCTCTTCCAGCTCCTCCTGCTGGCGAGCGCGGCGACGTTCGAGGTGAAGAGCGCGAAGATGTACGTCGTGGATCGCGACCACAGCTCGGCGTCGCGCGGGCTCATCTCGCGACTCCAGGCGGGCGGGCGCTTCGTGCTCGCGGGCGCTTCGTCATCCATGTCCGTGGCGGACGAGGAGATGCTCGGCCGGCGTGCCGCGGTGATCGTCAGCATCCCCGCGGACTTCGAGCGCGACCTCGTGCGCACGCACATGGCGCAGGTGCAGCTCGTGATGAACGCCGAGGACGGCGCGACCGCCGGGGTGACGCAGTCGTATGCGGCGCAGATCATCGCGTCGTACGCGCGGGAAATTGGCGTCTCCATCGCGCCCGCCGTGCGTGAAGGCCCGAGCATCGAGGTGCGGTCGCGCGGGTTGTACAACGCGGAGCTGAACTACCGCGACTACATGGTGCCGGGGATCCTCGTCCAGCTCGTGACGGTGGTGGGGACGCTGCTCACGGCGATGAACATCGTGCGCGAGAAGGAGCTCGGCACACTCGACCAACTGAGTGTCACGCCGCTGGGCACCGGGGTGTTCATTGCCGCCAAGCTGATTCCGCTGTGGCTCATCGCGCTGCTCGAGCTGTCGCTGGGGCTGCTCGTGGCGCGATTCGTCTTTCACATCCCCATGCGCGGCAACCTGCTCATCGTGTTCGGCGCGGCGGGGCTGTACCTCATCGCCGCGTTGGGCATCGGGCTGTTCGTGTCCACACTCGCGAGCACGCAGCAGCAGGCGATGTTCGTCACGTTCTTCATCGTGATGATCTACCTGCTGATGAGCGGCATGTTCACGCCCGTGCGCTCGATGCCCGTGTGGGCGCAGTGGATGGCGCAGCTCAACCCGCTGAAGCACTTCATCGAGATCATGCGCGCCGTGTTGCTGAAGGGCGCCGGCGTCACGGACGTCCTGCGTCCGCTCGCGGCGATCAGCGCGTTTGGTGCCGTGGTGCTGACGCTGGCGGTGCGACAGTACGGGCGGCGGATCGCTTGAGGTCCATCGTCCAGAGCGTCTTCCATTCGGCGCCGGCCTTCTCGCCGTTCCAGACGCGATAGCCGTCGTTGCCGACGCGGGTCCAGATGGACTTCGTCTCCACGTCGCCGCGCTTCTGGGGAAAGACGATGCCCTCCGCCGTCGGCTCGGCAGTGCCGGCAACGATGAACCCAGCGCTGCTGTAATACTGGAACGTGATGCGCTTCGTCGCGGAGTCAGCGGAGTAGATCGTCTCCCCCGAGTAGGGCTCGCCGCCGCGCACGACGTGCCGGTCGCGGATGAACTTGTGGTCGAAGACCCATTCGAAGCAGTGCTCGTCGGTCGTCTTGCCGCCGGGGAATGAGCCGATCCAGCAACTGCCGACGAGGAACTCGAGGGGCGCGAAGGGCGACTGCGCGCGCGCCGGTGTCGCTGAAGTGAGGAGGATTGCCAGGATCGCTGCCAGTCGTCGCATTCGTCGCCCGTTGCCCGAGGTTGATGTCTCTCGCGAGGATAGCGTCGCCCGCGGGTGACGGATAGACGATTTGTTACCCGTCGTTACCGGCCGGCTCGAGCAGCGCCGTGACGTCGGGGTCGAAGCGGCGAAGGTACTCGGTGGGACTCGCGGCGCCGATGCGACGGAAGTCGCGCACGAGGTGCGACTGGTCGGAATAGCCGGCGTCGGCGGCGAGCGTCGTCCACGAAACGTCCGTGCTCTCGCGAAGGCGATCGAGCGTCCAGAGGAAGCGACGAATGTTCGCGTAGCGCTTGGGCGAGATGCCCATGTGGCGCGCGAACGTGACGGCGAGGTGCTTGCGGCTGATGCCGAGCGGCGCGTGGAGATCGGCGATGCGAAGGTTGCCGTGCGCGGCGTCGATGTTCGTCGCTGCCTCGCGCACGAAGTCGGGAACGTCGGTTGCGCGTGCTTGCCAACTGCGGATCGTCGCCTCGAGGATGGCGAAGCGCGATTCGGCATCCGGGGCGCTGCGGAGTGTGTCGCGCAGAACAGCCGCGTGGTCGCCGGCGAGATGGCGCAGGTCAACGATGGAGTTGGCGGCGGTCGTCGCGCTCGCGCCGAAGAGCGCCGCCGCCGCGAGGGGGTGCAGGCGTGCTGAGACGAGATGCGTGCCGCGCAGCGACTCGATGTAGATCGACCGTTCCTGGAGGCCGGAGTACCATGCGTCGTTCCATTCGCCGGCGCCGTGGCCGGTGAGCACGCGATGCGACGGGCCGAGGTTCGCCATGATCTCGACGAAGCCGTTGGGGAGGAGCGCCTCGCGAAAGGGGCTGAGCGCGCCTTCGACTTCCCAGTACTCGTGGACGAAATTGGCGAGGTCGGGCGCGGGATCGGCGCGGGTGAGCCGCCATTTGCCGAACTCCGTCTCGTGCTCGATGTGGTGGGTGGTCATGGGTGCGAATGAATACCGGCGACCTCAGCCGGGCCAGAGCCCGCGGCGTGTCGATTGGGATGTGGTCCGTTCGTCGTGACTGTAGAGCGGCGGCACAGACACCATCCAGAGGACACGACGATGCGATTCATGATGTTCATGTACCCGGACGACGCGGCGGACAGGGCGGGCGCGCGCCCCAGCGCGGACGACGTCGCCCAGATGATGAAGTACAACGAGGAGCTGGCGAAGGCAGGCGTGCTCATCGCGCTGGACGGGCTGCACCCGAGCGACAAGGGCGCGCGCGTCTCCTTTCCCGGCGGAAAGCCGAAGGTCGCGGACGGGCCGTTCCCCGAGTCGGCGGAGGTCGTCGGCGGGTACTGGATGATCCAGTGCAAGTCCCGCGACGAGGCGATCGAGTGGGCCAAGCGCGTCCCGCCGCTCGGCGCGAAGTTCGTCGAGGTGCGGCAGGTGTTCGAGATGTCGGACTTCCCGGTGGACGTGCAGGCCATCACGGACAACCCGACGGTGAAGGCGGCGGTCGGCGCCGGGTAGCGCGCCGGGGCTTCGGTGCCTAGGATGCGACCCATGTCCACGACACTCGAAGCCCTGCACGGGCGCCGCTCCATCCGCCAGTTCAACCCGCGCGAGGTCTCGCGCGAGGAAGTCGAGACGATGCTCTCCGCGGCCGTCGCCGCGCCGAACCATCGCCTCACCCAGCCCTGGCGCTTCTATGTACTCGGCGCCGAGGCGCGCCACGGCTACGGGCTCGCGCTCGGCAACCGGAAGGCGAAGAAGATCGAGGATCCCGCGGCGGCGGACTCCATGCGCAACAAGGTCGCCGCGGAGCACCAGGCGCTGCCGCTCATGATCGCGGTCGCCGTCGTGGACGACGCGAATCCGGAGTCGCAGGACGAGAACGTCGCGGCGACGATGATGGCGGTGCAGAACATCGCGCTCGCCGCGGTCACGCTCGGACTCGGCACGCACATCAAGACGGGCGCGATCATGAACGATCCCGCGGCGCGCGCGGCGGCGGGCGTGCCCGAGGGTCAGCGCGTCA
>JBDSTA010000382.1:0-9640 GCA_039928475.1 Gemmatimonadaceae bacterium
GGATCCGACGTGAACGAAGATGCCGCCCCGCGCTCGAAGCGCGGTGGCGGCATTTTCTGACCTCCGGACCTCCCGACTGTCAGACTGTCCCGACTGTCGGACTCACTTGCAGTACTTCTTGATCGCCGCGTCGAAGAACGGACCGAACTGCATCGCGACGCCCATGATCTGCTTCGCCGTGTTCGCGTCCACCGAGCCGCCCGGGCCCATGTTGATGTTCACGATCGTCAGCAGGTCGTTCGCCTGCTTGAAGTCCTCGCACGAGTGCGACGTCTTCAGCGACTCGTAGTTCGCGTACATGGCCTGGAAGGCCGACACCGCGAGCAGGAACTTCGACGTCGGCGAGGGGGAGATCTCGTCGGCCGCCTGGAGGATCGGCAGCGCCTTCTTGTAGTCGTCCGCCTTCTTCGACGCGGTCCCCACCTCGTACTGCTTCTTGCCCATGGAGAGGAGCAGCGTCGCCGCGCGGTCCTTGTTCGCCGGGCTCGTCGCGAGGTCTGCCTTGGCGTACTTGATCGCGTCGTCCACCTGGCCCATGTCCACGGCGATCTGGCCCAGCAGGTAGTTCGCGCCGTTCACCTTCGGGTCGAGCGCGAGCGCCCGCTCGAGCGACGCCTTGGCCGCCGGCAGCTGGCCCGACCGGCGCTCGGCCTGCGCCTTCTGCAGCAGGTACGACGTGCTCTTCGGATACTTCGCCGCCGCCATCGCCGCCATCTCGGCCACCTTGGCGTACGACGAATCGGCGTTGAGGTCCTCGATCTGGCGATCGAAGTACCCGCTGTCTGCCACCGCGGTGTCCATCGCCGCGTACGCGATGCCCGCCGCGACTGCATCCTTCCACTGCTTGGCCGCGCGCTCCACGAGCCAGAGCAGGCGCGCGTAGTTCGGGTCGCCCGGGTTCTCGGCGACGAGCTGCTTCGCGATGGGCACCGCGAGGTCCGCGCGGCCGAGCGCGATGACTTCGGCGATCACCTGCTCGCGCAGCGTCGCGTTCGTCGGATCGGATGCCATGTAGCCGAGCAGCGCGCCGACGAGGTTCGCCGTGTCCTTCGTGGACTTGTACGCATCCACCTGGAGGCGCCACGCGATGACGCTGCCCTTGTCCAGCGCGAGCACTTCCTTCGTGACCGCGAGGACCGAGTCCTTCCACGGGCGCACCGAGTCGGCCGTCGCCTTCATGGAGACGTACGCCTGAGCGAGGCAAAGGCGGAGCAGCGTGGACTTGGGGTAGTTCTGGATGCCCTTCCGCGCGGCGGCGATGGCGTCGTTCAGCTTGCCCGCGCGAATGCCGTTCTCGCACTCGCCGTTGTCCTTGATCTGCTTGCGCGCCTGGTCGTACTCCTTCACGATCGTCTTCGCGGCGTCGCCGAAGTTGTTCGTCTCCATGTTGGTGACGAGCGGCTGCGACATCGCGACGTCGCGCGGCAGGAACATGCGCGCCGTGATCCGGTACGCGGCGCCCGACTTCACGACCGTGCCGTCGATGATCTCGTCGCCGCGCACCATCCTCGCGAGCGCCTGGATGTCATTGGGCGACAGCGCGGAATCCGGCTTGTAGCCCGACCCCACCAGCGACGTGTCGATGTTCTTCTTGCTGGTGGGCATGAGCTCGCGAATGCTGAATTCGCTCTCGATGCGGTCGCGGATCTCGTTGGCCGCCTTCACGCCGGCGTCGGGATCGCCGCGGAAGGTCGTGACGAGCACGCGGCGGGTGTCGGGGCCGGGCCCACGCGTGCGCGACGCCTGGGCGCGAGCGAGGGACGGCAGGGCAATCGCGGCGCTCAGCACGAGGACGGCGACCAGCGAAGAGGGGCGACGCAGGGCCTTCATGGACAATTTCTCCCGGAATGGTGCACGAAGATACAGCCGGAAACGCAAAAGGGGCACACCGACTTTCCGGTGTGCCCCTCAAGGACCATGGGTCAGCCCGCCACGGTCACTTGCAGTAGCGCTTCATCGACCCGTCAATGAATGGGCCGAACTGGCCGGCCCCCTGGAGGATGAGCCCCGCCGTCTTCGCGTCCACGGACCCGCCTTTGGGCATGTTGATGTTCACGAGCGTGAGCAGGTCGTTCGCCGCCTTGAAGTCGTCGCACGAGTGCGACGCCCGGAGCTTGTCCGCCTGGCCCGCCATCGCCTGGTAGGCCGCCACGCCGATCAGGAAGAATGCGTTCGGGCTCGGGTTCAGCTCGGCCGACGCCTGGAGGAACGGCAGGGCGGACTTGAAGCCCTCCACGTTCTTGGTGGAATCCGCCGACTTGTACGCCGCGTTGCCGAGGGAGAGCAGCAGGTTCGCCGCGCGCTCCTTGTTGGCCGGGTCCGCCGCATCCGCCTTCGCGAACTTGATGGCGTCGTCGGCGTTCTTCATGTCACCCGCGATCTGGGCCAGCAGGTAGTTGGCGCCATTCACCTTGGGATCGATCGACAGCGCGCGCTCGAGCGAGGCCTTCGCCGCCGGAAGCTGGCCGGCACGACGCTCGTTCTGCGCCTTCACGAGCAGGAATCGCGTGTTCGCCGCGTACTTGGCCGAGGCCATCGCCGCCATCTCCGCCGCCTTGGCGAAAGAGCTGTCGGCCACCAGGTCTTCGATCTGGCGGTCGAAGTAGTTGCTGTCGGCCTGCGCGGTGTCGATGGTGACGAACGCGACGCCGGCCGGCACGGACTCCTTGTAGTTCTTCGCGGCACGGAGCACGAGCCAGTAGGTGCGCGCGTACTGCGGATCGCCCGGGTTGTCCGTGACGAGCTGCTTCGCCGTGGGGATCGCGATCTCCGGCTTGCCGGAGAGCACGAGCTCACTGATGACCTGCTCGCGGAGCGTCTGGTTGGTCGGGTCGGCGTTCATGAGCCCCACGAGCGAGCGCAGCGCGTTCGACGTGTCCGCCTTCGACTTGTAGGCGTCGTACTGGAGCTGGTAGGCGATACGGCTCGCCGGGTCCAGCTTCATGATCTCCGCCGTGATCGCGATGACGGAATCCTTCCACGGACCGGTGGAGTCGGCCGTCGTCTTCATGGCGGCGTACGCGCTCGCCAGGCACAGGCGGGAGATCGTCGCCTTGGGGTAGCCGGCGATGCCCTTCCGCGCGGCGGCGATGGCGACGGCCGGCGTGTTCGCGCGGATGCCGTTCTCGCAGTCCTGGTTGTCCTTGATCTGCTTGCGCGCCTGGTCGTACTCCTTCACGATCGTCTTGGCGGCATCACCGAAGTTCGCCGTCTCGAGGTTCGTGACGAGCGGCTGCGACAGCGACACGTCGCGCGGCAGGAACAGGCGCGCGTTGATGCGATACGATGCCCCGCTCTTCGTCACCGTACCGTCGATGATCTCGTCGGCGCGGATCAGCTTGCCGAGCTCCTTGATATCGTTCGGCGACAGCGCCGAGTCCGGCCGGTAGCCCGACTGGATGAGCGTGTTGTCGATGTCCTTCTTCGGGTTCGGCATGAGCTGCCGAATGTTGTAATCGCTGGTGACGCGGTTACGGAGCTCGTCAGCCAGCTTGATACCCGCCTCCTGGTCGCCACGGAACGTGGTGACCAGCACCTTCTTGGTGTCGGGTCCGGGAGCCTGGTTGCGCTGGGCGCCGGCGGTCGGCACCGCAAGGGCCACGAGGGCACTGGCGAATCCGGCGGCCATGAGCGCAGAGCGGTGTGGTGCCATCACGATCGTAACCTCCAAAACGTTGAACAGATGTACCCCCAACTGGCCGCACGGGTCCGCCGAGAGGCGCGGATGGCGGGTCCGAGAACATGGGCGAAGAGGGATTCGAACC
The DNA here is from genome assembly GCA_039928475.1 of Gemmatimonadaceae bacterium. Taxonomy (GTDB): domain Bacteria; phylum Gemmatimonadota; class Gemmatimonadetes; order Gemmatimonadales; family Gemmatimonadaceae; genus AG11. The sequence goes on from JBDSTA010000382.1 coordinate 3,765, forward strand.
CCCGACATCCTGTGTGTAAGACAGGCGCTCTAACCAGCTGAGCTATTCGCCCGGCGGAACACTTGCACGAGCGAGGCCATCGCCGGCCGCGCCCGCCAGGTCGTCATCAATTTTTCGTGGTGCGCCCTGGTTTCTTCGGCGACTTACTTGAGAATGGCCAGGGGCACGAGCACGCAGTACCCAGCTACAAGCAAGATCGGTGCGATGGTGGTTCCACCACGCGCCAGATCGGCGTAGCCGAGCAGAATCGTGGCGAGCGCGATGCCCCACCAGAGCCACGGGCGCGCCTGCGGTATCGTATCTGTTTGTGCCATAACGGATTAGTGTACCGGGCACTTTGGGCGATTGTCAAGCGAACGGATGACGCTTAATCCACACTTAACCGGTCGGGCGTTTCCTCCGCCCCCGCCACCAGCGCCGCCAGCGCACTCTCCCGCTCCAGCCGCTCCGACACCTCGTCCGCGGCGAGCATCGCCTTCAGCCGGCGACGGTCGCGCGAGCGCCGCGCGAGGAAGAACGGGAACACGAGCACCAACGTCACGAGTCCCGTGATAGACACGTCCGCAAACAGTGCGAGCGCGCCGTAGCGACGGCGCGTGCGCACCTGGAACTCCTTCTCGAAGCCGGCCAGCGTGATGCCGAACGCCTGGCGCACCGCCGCGTCGAGCGTGCGCTCGCCCTCCCAGTACCTGAAGAACAGCGTGAGCCCGCGCGCCGGGTCGAACGACGCGAGCTCCATCACCGCGCGATAGCTCAGCGCATAGGCCGCCTGCGCCGACACCGAGCCGCCGTGGAAGCCGTCCTCCAGCGCGTCGAGCGACGGCGTGCCGCGCAGCACCAGCGCGAGGTTCGCGGCGAGCACGTCGTCCCGCGAGAGCTCGCGCGCGGCAAGGCTCGCGTACCCCTCGTCGAACCAGCGCGGCGGCTTGTTGCCGAGCCGCTCGTGGAGCGCGAGATGCGCGAGCTCGTGGCGAAGCACCTCGATGGGATTGCCGGCGTCGGAGCTCGCCGAGCGGCCCTGCATCACGATGCGGCGCGACTCGGGAAAGGCGAGCGCGGCGCCCCACTCCGGTGCATCCGGGCCCGCCCACGCGCGAAAGTGCTGGGCGTCCGGCGCGAGCGCGATGAGCACGTGTTGCACGGGACGCGGCAGCCACGGAAACGAATCGTTCGCGGCGGCGGATCTGAGGAGCGAGCGCGCGAGCTGCTCGTCGCGCGGGAAGTACACCGCCGTGAAGCGGCCGGCGTCGAGCCGGAGGGGAGCCCCGTCCTGCGCGCTCGCGCGGCGTCCGGGGACGAGCGCGAGCAGCAGGAACAGCAGCGCCCGCGCGAGCCTCAGGGCTCCCCGCCTTCCTCCACCGTCTTCAGGACCTCGGCGCACTTCTTTCCCCACGGATTGAACTTGTTCGCCGCGAACCCCTCGCGCCACGTCTGCACCGCCTCGTCGCGCTGGCCGTTGAACCAGTAGGCGCGGCCGAGCTCATAGTACGCCTCGATCAGGTTCGGGCCGAGCGCGAGCGTCTTCTGGAAGAACGTCTGCGCGTCCTCGAACATGTCGCGCTCGAGGTACACCAGCCCGAGGTAGAAGTGCGCGTAGAGCGTCGCCTTGCGGTCCGAGTCGAGGCGGATGGCGCGCGACAGGTGCTCGATGGCCTCGCCGAAGATCCGCTTCTTCAGGCAGATGTACCCGACGTTGATGCGTGCCAGCGCGTTCGCGGGCTCGCGCATCAGCACCTTCTGGAACTGCATCAGCGCATCGTCGTACTTCTCCTGGAGCATCTGGGCCCAGCCAAGCAGCGACTCCGCCTGCGGGTCGTTCGGCACGAGTTGCAGCGCCTTCGTCAGCGATTCCTCCGCGCCCACATAGTCGCCGAGCGAGATGCGGCTCCAGCCCTTCTCGATGAAGGTGGACGCGCCGATGTGATCGACGACCACCGGCCGGTCCGCGCTGAACGCGGGCGCCGCCGTGCCCGCGAGGCTCTTGAACTTCTCGACGAGCGTCTTCGCGTCATCGCGCAGCGCGGTGAGCTCCGCGAGGTCCGCCTCGAGTCCCTTCCCCAATGCGATGAGCTCCGCGCGGATGCTGTCGCGCTCCGCGCTCGCGTTGGGGCCGTCGAGCCGCGCGGTGAGCGCGTTGACGCGCTCGCGATACCCGCTTGCCATGTCAGCCATTCGCCAGTGCCTCCGCACCCGCCCCGGCGAGCGCGATGCGCTCGGTGGACGAGAGCAATTGTTCGACGTCCAGGTAGATCACGAGCCGGTCGTCGCGCCGCACGATGCCCTTGAGATACTCGCCGGCGAGGCCGCGGAACAGCTTCGGCGGCGCCGCCACGTTCTTCGGATCGAACGGCACCACCGCGGTCACCGAGTCGACGACGACGCCGATCCACTCGCCGCTCACGTTGAGGATGAGCGTACGCGTCTCGCTGTTCGCCTCGGTGACGGGCAGCTCGAAGCGACGGCGCAGGTTCACCACCGGCACGACGCGGCCGAGGTAGTCCATCACGCCGATGATGTACTCCGGCATGTCGGGCACCGACGTGGGCGGCGTGTAGCGCAGCACCCGCTCCACGGCGTGCACGTCCGCGGCGAACAGGTCGTCGCCGAGCCGGAAGGTGACCAGCTTGTCGCTGAGGGTGCTCATGCGGTCTCCAGTACGGCCGCGCTCTGGCAGGCGGCGATGAGGGCCGTGACGTCGGCCACGGCGACGAGTGCGCCACCGTGACGGACCACGCCGAGCACGACCTCGTCATGCTCGTGATTGCCGGGCGTCTCGCGCAGCTCGCGCAGGTCCACGTTGATGGCGTCTTCCACGTCGTCGATGAGGATGCCGACGCGCGAGCCCGCGTGCCGAAAGATGAGGACGGCCTCGCTCTGCGCGAGGGGGAGACCGAGTGGCACGTGAGGCGAGTACACCGGCGTGAGCGAACCGCGCACGTTGACGACGCCCACCATCGCCGGCGGCATCTCGGGCACGAAATGGATTATCGGCAGGTCGATGACTTCGTCCACCCCCAGCAGCTCCACCGCGAAGCGCTCGGCGCCGACGCGGAACATGAGGAGGTCCACGAGCTCCTCCTTCACGACGGGCTCCGGCGGCGCCGCGGCGGCTTCCGCCTCGAGCGCGGCCTGGCGCGCGACGGTGAGTGCGCGCGCGACCTCGATGGGGGTTGAGACGCGCCGGCGCGTGGTCGCTGCAGGCGCGCGGCTCACTTCTGACTGCTGAATGCTGACTTCTGACTGCTGGATGCTGACTGCTGCCGGCTCGCTGACAATAGCCGCAGGCTCCTTGGTGGAAGCCGCGGGCTCGCTCGTCCCGAGCTCCGAGTAGCGGATGCGCTTCTTCTTCATTCCTGGTCGTCCGCCACGTCGCCCATGAGCTCACCGTCCACCTGCGCGAGCCCCTGCATCGCACCGACGAACAGCGCCTGCGTCGCGAGCGTGTTCACGCGCCGCGGCACGCCGCCACTGCGCTCGGCGAGCACCGCCAGCGCCGCTTCGGTGAAGGCCGGTGCGCCCTGCCGCCCCGCCACGCGCAGCCGGTGCTCCACGTATCCACGCACGTCCTCCGCTTCCATCGGCTCGACGTGATAGCGCAGGCTCACCCGCTGGTCGATCTGCGGGCGCTTGCGCACGCGGTCGCGCAGCTCGGGCTGGCCGAGCAGCACGACGTGGAGGTGCTTGTCCTGGCGGTCTTCGAAGTTCGTGAGCAGTCGGATCTCCTCGAGCAGCGACGGGCTGGCGAGCTGCGCCTCATCCACGACGAGCACGGGACGCCGGCCGTTACCATGCAGCTCGCGGAGCTGCGCGCGCAGCGCGTCGATCAGGGCCAGCTTGGCGCGCGGCGGGTGCTCGATGCCGGCGCCCTTCGCCAGGGTCGCCAGCAGCTGCACGGGCGTCACCTTCGGGTACGGCAGCTCGATCACCTGCCCGGCCGTGCCCGCGAGCTTATCGGCGAGTGCCTGCGCGAGCATCGTCTTCCCGCAGCCGATCTCGCCGGTGATGAGCGAGAGCCCGCCGCGCAGCTCCGTCGCGTCGTACAGCAGCCGCGCGAAGCCCTCGGCGAACGTCGGCGACTTGTAGACGAATGCGGGGTCGGGGCTGTTCGAGAACGGCCGGCGCGAGAGCTTCCAGTGCTGCTCGATCATGAGAGCCCCCGTCGCCCGCTCAGCAGGTGCACCACGCTCGGCGCCACGTCCTCGAGGGCCGCCACGCGATCCGCGCCGGCGCGCGCGAGTGCCGCCTGTGGCATGCCGTAGATCGTGGACGTCTCGCGGTCCTGCACCACGGCGAGCCCGCCCGCGGCGCGAATGGACTGCAGCCCGTCGGAGCCATCGCGGCCCATGCCGGTGAGCACCACGCCCACGCTCTGCTTGCCGAATGCGCCGGCCACGGAGGTGAACAGCAGGTCGGCCGCGGGACGCACGCCCCACACGGTGGGCCCGTCGTCGAGCTGGATGCGGCGCACGCCGTTCGGCGCGCCCGCCACGCGCATGTGTCGCCCGCCGGGCGCCACGTACACTCGGTTCGCCTCGACGACCTCGCCCTCACTCGCCTCGCTCACGCGCAGGTGGCTCATCGAGTCGAGGCGCATCGCGAGGCTCCGGGTGAATCCCGCCGGCATGTGCTGCACCACGCACACCGCCGCGCCGAGGTTGCGCGGCAGGTGCGGAATCACCTCGGCGAGCGCGCGGGGTCCGCCCGTGGACGACGCGATCGCCACGCACCAGTCCGCGCCGCCACCGACGCTCGGGCGCGGGCGCGCCTCGACGAACGTGGGGCGCGCGAGGGCGCGCACGCTCCTGAGGTTCACCTGCGTCGCCGCACGCAATGCGGTGAGGAGCGTCTCGCCCACCGACTCCAGGTCGAGGCTGATCGGCCCAGACGGCTTGCGCACGAAGTCCACCGCGCCGAGCTCGAGGCAGCGCAGCGCGAGGCTCGCGCCGTTGTCGGACGTCGCCGCCGTGAGCATCACCACCGGGCGTGGCGTCTCGCTCATGATGTAGCCGAGCGTCTGCATGCCGTCGAGCTCCGGCATCTCGACGTCGAGCGTGACGATCTGCGGGTTGAGCTCCTGGATCTGGCGAATGGCGTCGAGCCCGTTGCGCGCCGTGCCGACCACGCGGAAGTCCGGCGATGCGTCCACCATCTGGGTGATCAGCCGCCGCATGAAGGCGCTGTCATCCACGACGAGGACGGTGGCCACCTGGCTAGATGACACGGTCTCCCTTCTTGAGCGATCGCACTTCCACCCGGCCGTCGTCGAGGAAGAAGTACACGCTGCGTCCGTAGTCGAGGCCCGTGTCCTCGGCGAGCAACGGGATGCCGACCCCCGCGAGCACCTCGCGCGTGGCGGCGACGTTGCGCTCGCCCACGTTGATGCCCGTGCCGGACACGAGCTGCCCGAACATGCTCGCGCCACCGATGATCTTCGCGCTGATGCGCGCGGTGGACGCGGCGCCGAGCTTCCGCATCTCGTCGAGCATGATGGGGACGATCGTCTCCGGGAACTTCGCCGGGTTCGACGTCTCGCGGGACATCGCGCGGTTCGGCAGCAGGATGTGCGCGAGACCGCCGACACGGGTCTCACGGTCGTACAGCGCGATGGCGACGCACGACCCCAGCCCGATGGTGGCGATCACGTGCGGGCCCTTGCGGACGGCATAGTCCGCGACCTTCACGCGGACTTCGGTGGGCGCGCTCATCACAGCGGCCGGAACACTCGTTCGCGCCCGTCCACCGCCGCGAACTTCGTTCGCGCCGTGCCGAGCAGCGTCTCCACCTTCCCGAGGACGAGAAACCCGTTCGGCGCGAGCGCGCTGTGGAATTTCTCGAAGAGCCGTTCCTGTGTGTCGCGATCGAAGTAGATGAGCACG